>JAYWDO010000136.1:0-100243 GCA_043779795.1 Pseudomonadota bacterium | reverse complement strand
GTGACAGGGCAATCGCCAATATCACCAAGCCATCATGTAAACTAAAAAAACTTGGTGTGGGAATCGTTTCCTTCACAAATGGCATAGCTAAAATCGCCATCAATAATACGCCTACCCATACTGCAAAAGATTTACTGCGTATGGTCAAGTGAGTAGATTTTCTAGTGATTACATTACTTATAGCAAATGCAATACCTGATGTTAATGCAAGCCACTCTGCAGTGTTTCTAGGTAGTGGCCAAGCGCTGGCTTTACCTGTTAAGTCATACAACATAATAAACGCACCTATTAGCGACAAGCCCATGATCATTAAACCGCGTTTATCTATGCGCTCTTTTAGCCAAAAATGAGCGAGTATCAAGGTCCATAATGGCGATAAATAAAAGAGCAACATGACACGCATCACCTCGCCATCTATCACAGCGAGCACATAAGCTAGGTTAGTCCATCCTGCAGCCAAGGCTAGCCAAAAAATGCTCAACGGCAATTTAAAAATGCCGCGCCAATGCTTTATACATACAATGCCCGCCAAAATTAGCACAGTCAAATAACTGTAAAAGCTCGCCGCCACAGCTGCCACCCCAGCATGCGCCATAATGCGGTATGGATACCAGATAATGCCCCAGCACAGTGCCGCTAGTAGCAAACTGGCGCTGTTGATAAAGACGCTGTTAACTAATGGTTTTGGGCAATTAACCTTCATTTTATTTTCAACTTAACTGTTTTTCATTAATATGGGTAGCAACAATAGTTGTAACTTAAACTTACTGATACTTAAGCGGCTAGTTTACAATATTGCCTATGAATCCAAATCTTAATTTACTGCAGCCTTACCCTTTTCAGCGCTTACGCGACTTATTTAAGGGGACAACTCCTAACCCTGCTTATTCTGCCATTAACTTATCAATTGGTGAGCCTAAACACGCCACACCACAGTTGATTAAAGACACACTGGTGAACAATCTCGCGGGATTAGCAAGTTATCCAACCACTATAGGTTCTTTAGCATTGCGCGAAGCGATTTCCAAATGGATTTCTCGCCGTTATGGTGTAGCTAACTTAAATCCTGAAACCGCTATATTGCCTGTAACAGGTAGCCGTGAGGCACTGTTTGCCTTTGCACAATTAATCATAGATCGCTCAAAACCAAATCCAGTGGTGATTTCACCTAACCCTTTTTACCAAATTTACGAGGGTGCTGCATTTTTGGCCGGTGCTGAACCCTACTTTCTAAATACTTTGCCTGAAAATGACCACGCAATGGACATTGAAAGCGTGCCTGTTGATGTGCTTAAGCGTACACAATTAGTTTATGTATGCAGCCCTGGCAACCCATCTGGCAAGGTGATGAGCTTAGCGCAATGGCAAACCATCTTTGATTTATCAGATAAATATGGTTTTGTAATTGCTGCGGATGAATGCTATTCAGAGATTTATTTTGATGAGGCGAATCCACCACTAGGCGCTCTACAAGCGGCTCACAAGCTTGGTAGAGATTATAAAAACCTGGTGATATTCAGCTCACTTTCTAAACGTTCAAACGTACCGGGTATGCGCTCAGGTTTTGTAGCAGGCGATGAAAAAATCATCGAAAAATTTGCGCTATACCGTACATATCATGGCTGCGCAATGAACCCAGCAGTGCAAGCTGCCAGTATGACGGCATGGAATGACGAAGCCCATGTGATTGAAAACCGCAGACTTTATGCAGAAAAGTTTGAAATCATCACACCGTTATTAAATGGTGCATTGCAAGTTGAAATGCCTGATGCGGCGTTTTATTTGTGGGCTAGAAGTAATATGCCAGATACCGAATTTGCCTTAAAGTTGTATCGCGATTTTAATGTGACAGTATTGCCAGGCAGCTACTTGGCACGTGAAGCGCATGGCGTTAATCCGGGGCTAGGCTTTGTGCGGTTGGCCTTGGTCGCAAGTTTGGATGAATGTGTTGAAGCTGCGCATCGGATTAAATGCCTGATGTAAGCGCTATTTTCACTCAGAACAATGTGCTTTCGCCTACGAATAACCAGCTTTAGCTGGTATATTCTGTGACGAAGACCCTTCATGATGTTCAATGCGAGTTTTATTGAGCATTAGAGCAGAAGGGAATGCCATTGCGGCATTACTGTCTTAGCACATGTATTATGCGGGGAAGCCAAGTGTTGGCTTAAATAGCGAAAGTGTAGCAGTCAACCTCGAGTGCATTCGCGATTTAAAAATCGCTCCTACAAATATTAGTTAAGGTAAATTATTAAACTTAATCCATAACAAATTGATTTATATTACTAAACACCAATTCATTTAAGTTAACCTCTAAGCAATCCAGCTCAACAATATCCTTCATACTACGTAGCCAAGTCAACTGACGCTTAGCAAGTTGGCGGGTGGCAAAGATACCTCTATCACGTAATTCAGCGGCATTATATTCACCTGACAAATGCTCCAAAGCCTGCCGATAACCAACACAGCGCATAGAGGTTGACTCAGGCGTGAGTGAAGGATATTTCGCAATTAACGCCCTCACCTCATCCACAAAACCTGCAGCCAACATCTGTTCGAATCTTAGCGCGATGCGCTCATGTAACACTTTACGATTACTTGGCACGAGTGAGATTTTAAACAATTTATAAGGTAGCGCTGCGCTGGTTTGCTTGGTAAACAAGCTAGACATAGTTTCACCGGTAATTTGATACACCTCTAAAGCACGCTGAATACGCTGCGTATCATTAGGCGCTAATCTTGCTGCCGTCACAGGGTCGATAACGGCAAGCTTATTGTGCATGGCAGGCCAGCCTACTTGCGCGGCTTCTGCGTCTAATATTGCACGCACTGAGGCGTTTGCCTCTGGCAAGCCGCTTAAACCAGCTTCTAAGGCTTTAAAATACAACATCGTACCGCCAACCAATAATGGGATTTTGCCGCGTGCGGTAATATCTGCCATTAGTCGCAAAGCATCACTTCTAAAGTTAGCCGCAGAATATGCGCTGGTAGGGTCAATAATATTAATCAAATGATGTGGCGCAATTGCCAATATTGCAGCATCAGGCTTGGCTGTGCCGATATTCATATCTTTAAACACCAGGGCAGAATCCACACTGATGATTTCAACAGGCAACTTAGACATAAGCGCAACCGCCGCACCAGTCTTGCCGCTGGCAGTTGGGCCCATCAGAAAAATTGCAGGAGGTAAGTTTTGATGATTCATGGCTTATTATTAATGTGATGTTGTAGTGCGTGTTAACAAAGTGTAATTTAACAAAGTGTAATTTAACAAAGCACAATACGCTAAATGTAAGGTTGATTTATACTATTTCTAGCGTAATTTTCTTAATCGTTTCTACCTAAAGAAACCTTTATCACGCGCTATTTACCTCGCATGAACATTTTATCCAAGTCACCCATACTCACCTGAAACCAAGTCGGGCGACCGTGATTACATTGTCCAGAGCGTTCGGTAGCTTCCATATCACGTAGCAAAGCATTCATCTCTGTAACGGTGAGGCTACGGTTTGCACGCACTGCTGCATGGCAAGCCATAGTGCCTAACAGCTCGTTTCTTCGTTCAGTTAATGCTCGGCTTGCGCCATATTCACGTAAATCACGTAACACATCTCGTGCTAGCATTACCGCATCAGCATCTTGCAGCATGGTCGGCACAGCACGAACAGCTAAGGTAGTTGGCGACAAAATAGCAATATCAAAACCTAGTTGCTGTAAGCTGCCGTCGTTACAGGCTAAGGCTTCTTGCACCGTGGCAACTTCTAATCTATCGGCATTAAAGCTTACCGGTATTAACAAGGGCTGCATGGCGACAGATTTAGTGTCGAGCGCATTTTTTAATTGCTCGTACATAATACGTTCATGCGCGGCGTGCATATCTACCACCACTAAGCCTTGGGAGTTTTGCGCCAATACGTACACGCCATGAATTTGCGCTACGGCAAACCCTAAAGGAAAGTCATTTGCAGCATGATTTTCATTAGAATTATTCGCAAAATCAGCATCGCCAGCAAGCCCGTCCCTATTGCCTTGCAGGGCAGTGTTATTTGAGTAGTTTTGCGAAGAATTTTGGCTGTTGCCAAATAATGTCTGATAAAAACTATTCGGCTCATTAGCACTTAAATTAATCTGCGATTGGTATTGTGGATAAGGGCTTGTTGCGTAATTTGCAGCCTGCCCATTCAGGGCAGGATTTGCAAATGGATTATAGGCCGCTTGATTCGCTGTAGCGGCGTTTGAAACACCAGTAGGCGTAGCGAGCGCTTTGTGTAGCGAATGAAAAATAAAGCGATGAATAGCTTGTCCATCACGAAAACGCACCTCAGTTTTACTTGGGTGCACATTGACATCCACCAAGTTAGGGTCTAGCTCAACAAACAGCACAAACGCCGGGTGGCGGTCGTGGTGCAACACATCTTGATAAGCTTGACGTATGGCGTGAGAAATAAGTTTATCGCGTATAAATCGACCGTTTACATAGACATATTGCGTATCATTTTTGTAACGATTAAAGGTCGGTTTAGCCACTACACCCCATAAGCGCAAACCAGCGGCAGATTCATCAATGCTAATCGTTTCAGCGGCAAAGTCTGTGCCTAATACTTCGCTAAAACGTTTTTCTGGTGGGCTAATGGCATAGCGACTAAGCGCTCTGCCATTGTGTTGCAGCATAAACGCTACATCAGGTCGTGACAGCGCAACACGATTAAAAGCAGCTTCACAATGCCCAAACTCGGTGCCTTCAGTTTTTAAAAACTTACGCCGCACTGGTGTGTTGAAGTATAAATCGTTGACTTCAATGACCGTACCCGCATCTAAGGCAGCAGGCTCGATTGCCGAAATATCACTGCCATCTGAAGTGATGCGCCAAGCATGTTTACTTACGGCAAAACGACTGCTAATCAAAGTGCGCGAAACTGATGCAATACTCGCCAGGGCTTCACCGCGAAAACCTAAACTGGCGACAGATTCTAAATCTTCTAAACTTGCAATTTTACTCGTCGCATGGCGTGTAAGTGCCATTGCTAAATCATCTTGGGCGATGCCGTTGCCATTATCCGCCACTCTTAACTGCTTAACGCCACCTTGCACCAATGACACTTGTATGTCGGTACTGCCAGCATCAAGACTATTTTCCAACAACTCTTTGAGCGCTGAGGCGGGACGCTCTACCACCTCACCTGCGGCGATTTGGCTAATAAGTTGATCTGGTAAGAGTTGTATGCGCATTAAGATTGATGTTTTTATCTATAATTTATTTGTTGGTATTTTACCTGTTTTAAGCTAAATTCTTGAAAATATGAAATCTAACACTCAAGATTTAACTCAAAATACCTACATAAACAGTTTTGCGCTAGCACGTAGCCTAAAGCGGCACCATCACTTTTACTTAGGGCCAACCAACTCAGGCAAAACGCACAATGCCTTAATTGCCTTACAAAATGCCAAATCTGGTGTTTATCTAGCGCCATTGCGCTTGCTTGCCATGGAAATTCGCGACCGATTAGTCGCCGCAGGCGTACCTTGCAACTTAATTACTGGTGAAGAGCGTGTTTTGATGGAAGGCGCACAACATACCGCATCCACCATTGAGATGATGAACCCGAGCAAGACTGTTGAGGTCGCGGTTATTGATGAAATTCAAATGTTACAAGATGCTGACCGTGGTAGCGCGTGGACTGCCGCACTAGTTGGCGTACCAGCTAAGTTTGTGTTTGTATGCGGCTCAAATGCGGTAACAGCGCCATGCATCGCTGTAGTTGAGTTAATGAAAGAAACCCATAAGATTACTTATTTAGCGCGCAAAACACCGCTAGTGTTAGAAGAAACCAGCATCTGCGGCAAGCGCTACAACCGCCAAAAACTTAAACCTCATTTACAAAAAGGTGATGCTATTATTGCATTCAGCCGCAAAGATGTGCTGACTTTTAGCGCACGCTTCCGCCAATGGGGATTTACCGTAGCAAGCATTTATGGCGCCTTATCACCAGAAGTTAGGCGTACAGAATCTGAGCGGTTTTATTCTGGTGCTGCAGATATTTTAGTGGCAACCGACGCGATTGGCATGGGTTTAAACCTACCGATACGCCGTGTGATTTTTTCTAATATCCATAAGTTTGATGGCGTTGCATCACGCCACCTTAATGCAACCGAAGTACGCCAAATTGCAGGTCGCGCTGGGCGATTTGGCATTTATGAGATAGGTTATGTGAGCGTGCTAGAAAATGACGAGTTGGTTCATATCGAACAGATGCTAAGCGTTGATGACACGTCTGATTTAAAAAAACTGCCGGTGAGTATCAATTACGACCAAATTGGCCAAATCGCAGAGCAATTACACACGCGAAAGATTGCAGAAGTGCTGACCTATCATCAGCAAAGAACAAAATTCAACGCGGAATTATTTGCACAAACGCCACTCAACAATCAAATTAATCAGGCGCTATTGGTCGATGAACATGCGCCTAATATGTCATTAAAAGACAAGTTTATTTTTGTCTGCGCGCCTATATCGCTCAATGTGGCCTATGAAAAAGACTATTACTTACTCTGCTTGCAAAGTGTTGCGCATTCACATAAACGCACCTTGCCTGAACCGCCAATTTGGTTATCTGCCAACAGCCCTAAACATTTAGAAGTGGCTGAGTTACTCAGCCACAACTTGAGTTTATACGCTTGGCTGAGCTTTAAATTTCCTCAGATTTTTGTGGATGGTGCTGAGGTCAAAGTGTTACGGCAGCAGCTAAGTCGATATATAGAAAACGCCCTGCTCACCCAAGCTGGGTATGCTGAGACCAGTAGAGAGATTGACTATTTAATGACTAATAGACGGTAGCTTTTCCATAGAAAAGTTTAATAAAATCGTCTAATTCAAATTTACTGACGGCGTGTCACAAGTCAACTGGCATTTTGAGCCAGTGACGGTTGCCGTGGCACCAAGAAATTTCAATTCCATGTCAACATATCTTTAAACACTTGGTTTGCCACTACTAAAGCTACGTTACATCACTCCAACGCAACCTTAGTTTTTGCAAGTGCAGGATTGGTAGAAAAATACTTTTTAATGCCCATTAAAATTGAGCTTACCAACTTATCTTGATAGCCCTCATCGTTTAGTTTCTGTTCTTCTTCCGGGTTACTAATAAACGCCGTTTCAACCAAGATTGATGGAATATCTGGCGACTTCAGCACAGCAAATGCCGCTTGTTCAACATGCTTTGTGTGCAAGGTATTGATGTTGCCAATTTGCCCAAGAACAGCTTTACCTAACTTTAAGCTATCGTTAATGGTCGCGGTTTGCGATAGGTCAAGTAATGTTCTCGCTAACACTGGATCTTTATCATCCAAACTTACGCCACCAATCAAATCAGATTCATTTTCTTTTTTAGCTAAATAACGTGCACTGGCACTGGTGGCACCACGCTCAGACAAAGCAAACACCGACGAACCCCTAGCTGCAGGATTAGTAAAGGCATCGGCATGAATCGATACAAATAAATCCGCCTGCATGTTACGCGCTTTTACCACACGACCATGTAACGGAATAAAATAGTCGCTATCCCGCGTTAACACCGCTCGCATATTAGGCTCATTATCAATTTTGGCTTTGAGCCTTTTAGCAATCATTAATGTAATATCTTTTTCACGGCTACCACTTGCACCTCGGGCACCGGGGTCTTCTCCACCATGACCAGCATCAATTGCAATAGTAATTTGGCGTGTATCTTTGTTAATATCATAGTTTTTAATATCAGCGTTATTAAAACTGTTTTTTCTAGGCTTATTTTGAGGGATTTCTTGAATCACTTCTTGATTACTGGCTTCATATTTTTCAATCACCACAGGCCTAGATTGAGCGATTTCAACTGACTTTACACTCTGCGTGTCTTCATTAGCGCTGGCAGTAGCCGATTCTTCTACCTCTACTTGTTGCTGTGGTAAAGGTTCTATCATAAGCTCTGGTTTAGATGCGCTACTAGCAACAAATGTTTGATTGCCAACCTGTGTTTTTTTATCTTTTTTGATAGCACTACCGTTACTTACAATCACCGTATTGTTCGAAATTTTGGCGGCGTCACGCTCTGCAACCATTGCCATAAGTGGGTCTTTAATCGGATAAACATCTAGTACTAAACGATGCTTATATTCGCCAGTAGGCGCTAAAGTGAAGGCATTTGGTTTGGCTTCTATTTTTAAATCAACTACTAAACGCACAGCGCCTGATTGATATTTAGCCACGCGAATTTGCTTGATATAAGGGTCGCTCGCCAATATTTTATCTGATAGCGATTTAATGTTTTGGTTGAGATCAACATTTTCAATGTCCATCACTACCCTATCCGGATTTTGAATCAAGGTCATTTTATAAACAAATGCGTGGCTGGATTCAAGCGTGATGCGCGTGTAGTCTTGCGCAGGCCAAATGCGGGCAGCAGTTACCGTATTAGCCGCTTGCACTATATTTACCGAACCTATAGCTAAGCTCAACAGCAGGCTTACACTAATTAATCTAATTAAAACTAATGACATGACTGTTAAATTTCCAACCATTTTGAAGTTAAAAGTCATCATGTTTCTGCTGAAATGGCTTGTAGGCATTGTTGTCCTAACGTTGAATACGCGGTAATGCTGATGTTGCGACCCGGTTCATTGCTAGAACCGAAGTCTTTAATAGCGAAAGTGATATTGAGGTCTGGTATTGGCAATACATTTTGTGCTTTTTCTGGCCACTCGATTAAGCATACACTTTGCGCATTAAAATAATCTCTAAAACCAGCAGATTCCCACTCTTCATCATCATTAAAACGATATAAGTCAAAATGATACAGGTTTAATGCAGACTGATCTAATTTAGAATCAGCATTAGATTTAATGTCGTAGCACTCAACTAGCGTATAAGTTGGGCTTTTCACTTTACCAATATAGCCAAGTGCATGCAGTAAACCACGCACCAATGTGGTTTTACCTGCACCTAAATCACCATGTAAATAAATAGTTAAATTGGGTTGAATAACTTTAGCTAAAGCATCACCAAACTGAAGCGTTGCTGCCTCATCTACCAAATCACGTGTAAAATTGCTAGCCATGATCAATCCTACCGATTTTAAGCAATTGAGTGCCGATATTAAAAGCTGGGGTTTGGCATTGGGGTTTAATCAGATTGGCATCACAGATACCAACTTGCAGGAGGCAGAAATCGAGCATCAAGCTTGGATTGCAAAAGGTTTTCATGGTGAAATGGATTATATGGCAAAACATGGAGTGAAGCGCACTCGCCCAGCCGATTTAGTGCCAAATACCTTGCGTGTAATTTCTACACGTTTAGATTATTTGCCACCCAATACCGCCAATAGTGAAAGTATATTGCAAGACAACTCAAAAGCTTTTATTTCACGCTATTCACTAGGGCGAGATTACCACAAGGTAATGCGCAATAAGCTGCAAAAACTCAGCGAAAAAATACAAGATGCTGCCACAAAACTATCCATTATCGACTTCAGTTATCGAGTATTCACCGACAGCGCACCCGTACTTGAAGTTGCGCTGGCTGAAAAATCTGGCTTAGGCTGGCGTGGCAAACATACCTTACTCATCAATAAAAATCGCGGTTCATGGTTTTTTCTAGGTGAAATTTACACTAACTTACCACTAAGCATTGATGAAATATCAGTGACTAACCATTGCGGCACTTGTACTAGCTGCATTGATGTATGCCCTACAAAAGCTATTGTCGCACCATATGAAGTAGATGCGAGGCGTTGCATTTCATATTTAACCATAGAGCTTAAAGGCAGCATTCCCGTGGAGTTTAGGCCGCTAATTGGTAATCGCGTGTATGGTTGTGACGACTGCCAACTTTATTGCCCGTGGAACAAATTTGCACAAATCACGACAGAAAATGACTTTCATGTAAAACATGGCTTAGATGACATTAGTTTAGTGGATTGCTTTAGCTGGACTGAAGACGAATTCAAAGCAAAAATGGCTGGTAGCGCCATCCATCGTATTGGCTATGCGCAGTGGTTGCGCAATATTGCCGTTGGCTTAGGTAATGCGCCTACAACGACAGCCGTTATTCAGGCGCTTAGACAACATATCGACCATGAAGATGCGTTGGTCAAAGAGCATGTAAATTGGGCGCTATCTCAGCATATTATCAATTAATGATACTTGGACTTTCCCCGATTTAGAAGACGATAGCCATAACTTCCATTTTTTGTATTTTATAAACGCACAATCAATGCGTTTTCAAAGCTGAGCCAATTCAGTTATTGTTTATTGATGTTGATTAACAATGACGCTTCAAATTGTTCGATTGGTAAAGGTCGACCAAACAAATTAAAGCTACTTTTTTAAATGGTTATTTGGTATGCGCTAAAGTTAAGAATTAATATAAAGTTTTTATTGCTACAGAGTAGCTAATGCTAGGCAATCAACGTCTTCCCTTGATCTTCGCTCGTAAAAAAAACTATTGCCAAGTAACCTTTTAGCCTCTTTTTTTGCAACAGTCATTGCTGCAGCCACTTCATGGTGACTGGGAAAAGTATTTGGTACCACCTTTACCGCACCAATAGACAAACTGCTGAACGGGTAAAAAGTATTGTTTCCCTGCCTGTCTTCGCAGTTAATACCACCGACATCTCTATCATTATCCCCATAAAAAGTCGGCATGGCTTGCTCAAGATAACTTAGAATATGCTGGCAGCGCGCCTCCCAATCTTCACTTTGAAAAATTAAAATAAAGTCATCGCCGCCAATGTGACCAACAAAATCAAGGTTAACTCTTACCGATTTAGATAAAGTATCACCGACCAGTTGAATCAATTGATCGCCGCGTCTGAAGCCGTAAGCATCATTAAAAGGTTTAAAGTTATCTAAATCGCAATAACACGCCCAAAATGTAATATTTTTTTCTATTAGACGATCAATATGTTCGTTAATAGGCACGTTGCCAGGCAATAGCGTTAATGGGTTCGCGTAACGCGCTGCACTAATCTGCATTTCAGTAATCTCACGTAATAAAGCATGACCGCTACCCAAGCCTTGATATTTGCCATTATCAGTAATGATAAAACCATTGGTTAAATGATGTGGCTCCATGTTCGTAATCAAATCACTTAACTCATGAAATGTAATGGTACCTTCAACAATCAATGGCTTTTTATCCATGAACTCAATGCATGAGTGCTTGCCGTACAGCTCTTTTCTAAATGGCCTAACAAAACGGTCTATCATGCTAGATCGGCTAATCAAGCCAATAGGCATGTCATTTTCAATAACTGGAATTGAAAATAACTTTGGATTGCTTTCAAATAACACATAGACTTCATCGTTGGTAGTTTCAGCTATCACAAATGGCACATCGACTAACAATCGACTGATATTGTCTGGTTTTTGTGTGCTTGATGCCATTGGGAATACGCTAATCATCTTACTTTTAAAATGATGTTTTGTATTTTCATGTATTTCATGCGCAGGTTCTGCTTGTGGATGCCCCAATAAATATCCTTGGCAATAAGCAATGTTTAAATCTTTAACAATTGCTAACTCGTCTTCTGTTTCAATGCCTTCAGCAATCACTTTAGTGCTGGAGCTCTCAGCAATTTTCTGTATAGACTTCACAAACTGCAGTTTGATTGGGTTTAAGTTAATGTCTTTGATGAAGTATTTATCAATTTTAACGTACTCAGGTTGCAGCTCCGACCAAAGCCTTAAACTAGAAAAACCTTCGCCTAAATCATCAATCGCAATTTGAAAACCAACATTACGATAACTGTCTATCACACTATAAAGTTTTGAATAATCAAAAGTTGGCAAGCTTTCAGTCAACTCCAGCACGATGTCTTTCGGGCTTAAGCCAAGACTTTCAATATAGGCGAGTGAGATGACTCTGTTAGCCTCAAATCTAAGTAGACATTCAGGACTAACGTTCACAAATATTTTATTGTTCAATGAAAATTTAGCAAACGACTCCAAACCTATCTGCATGCTTACCAGTTCGAGCTCACAAACTCCATCCTGCAAGCTTGCCGCTTTAAATAAATCAAGGGGAGAATGTAAATTACTATACTGTGGGCCACGGATAAGCGCTTCGTGCCCATGAATACTGCCATTACTTAAATTAACAATAGGTTGAAATACACTGTTAAGTTTGCGATGGCTGATAATTTGGTGAAGGTTATTTGCAGTACGTTCATCAGTTGCAATGTCTTCAGCCAACCTAAATAATGTCATGTTTTCCCCAAATAGTCAGGCTGGTGAGCAGCTTGAAACAAACAAATACTCACTGAGAATACTTACTTGATGGGTTAACAATATGCCAAATTTATGACAGCTTCATTACTAAAATGTAAACTTAAATTACTTGGCTACTTTAATACTAGTGAGCATTGATACTGGATACGTATGATAAAAGTGCTGCGCCTATAATGCCAGCTTGATCGCCAGTATTTGAGACTTTAACTTCAATTTTGCCGCGTAATACTGGAATGAGCTCAAATGACAGGCTATTTTGAAAAATATGCGACATTAAATCCCATGCTTGGCTCATGCCTCCACCAATTAAGATTAGTCGAATATCCAGCACTTTAATGATATTCGCCATAGCGGTTGCTAAATTTAAACCAGCGGTGTAATAAGCTTTGATTGCATCAACATCGCCGGCTCTGGCTAAGTTTGCAATCGCATCGGCGGTCATATGTTTACCAGTGAGCACTTGGTAACTTAGCGATACGCCGCTAGCGGAAGCATATTGCTCCATACAGCCGTTATTTCCGCAGCCGCATAATCGACCATTTGGCACTGTAATCATGTGGCCAAGTTCCATTGCCATGCCATGCCGACCACTGAATGGCTGACCATTCAAGATCAATCCACCACCAACACCAGTACCCAATCCAACATAAATAAGGTCTTGAATAACACCTTTGTCAGCAGAGTTTAGGCTACAAAATTCACCATAAGCAGCAAGCAGCGCATCATTTTCTACAAGCACTGGCAGATTAATCATTCGCGACAAATCACCGCTCAAGTCGGCATTCAATAATCCCGGCAGATTAGGTGATTGCAGTATTTTTTGTGTCTTGGGATCAATGAATCCAGGAAAACCAATGCCTATTGAACTTACATTTTGGTGCTTTTCAAGCATAACCTTGATTGCATTGACCGTAATTTCTAAGATTTTATGCCAGGCAACATCAGCCGTATTATTTTTGCAAATTTCTGAAAAATTGGCTTGAAAGCGCATATCGTCAATAATTAAACCATTGTCTAAAACGCCTAGTCGCAAATTAGTGCCACCTACATCAATGCCCATCAACATGGCCATAACGCTAATGCCGTCCTGTACGAGCAATCGCTTTTTGAATATATGCTTGTTGCATAGCACTAAGCTGCTGCCAGTTAAAGCGCCAATGCCAATTACCAGATGAAGTGCCTGGAATGTTCATGCGGTGGCTAGCATCTAAAGCCAATACATCTTGCATCGGAATTATCGCCAAATTAGCACGAGACTCGAGCGCCAAGTCGATTAAATCTTTAGGCATGACAATTTCATGCTCGCTTGAACGAGATTCACGCAAATAAGCATACACATGTTCGCGATCTTGTTCATTTAAAGCGTTGTACCAGCCTAACGTGGTGTCGTTGTCATGCGTACCAGTGTAGACCACACTATTTTCTTCAATATGATGTGGCAAATACGGATTATCTTCTGTTCCGCTAAATGCAAATTGCAGAATTTTCATGCCAGGCAAATTGTACTTATTTCTTAATGCATCAACTTCATCAGTGATGATACCTAAGTCTTCAGCCACTAAACAAATATTCGGTAAAGCCTTTGTAACAGCGGCTAACAGCGCATCTCCTGCCGCTAGCACCCATTGACCATTAATGGCCGCATCCTCATTTGATGGGATCTCCCAGGCTGCTTCTAAGCCTCTAAAGTGATCAATACGCACTATGTCGAACAGCTCACTTTGAGTGGCCATGCGAGAAATCCACCAGGCATAACCTTCTACTGCCATTGCATCCCAGTTGTAATGTGGATTACCCCAACGCTGACCATTTTCTGAAAAGTAATCAGGCGGCACGCCAGCAACCACAGACATGTTTTTATCAGAATCCAGCTTAAATAAATGAGGATGCGCCCAAACTTCGGCACTATCATAAGCAACAAATATAGGAATATCTCCGAATAGATGCACATTTTTAGTCGCTGCATACGCTTTAAGGCTGAGCCATTGGCTAGAAAATAGAAACTGGGTAAATTGAATCACCGCAATCTCTTGTGCAAGCTCTTTGATGGCTAGCTTGATGGTTTTTGCATCTCTATTTTTGTAGTTCTTTGGCCAATATTGCCAGCCAACTTGATTAAACTTATTTCTAAGTGCTAAAAATAATGCAAAATCTTTGAGCCAATGTGCATGTTTTTTACAAAATTTAGCAAAGCCTTGCTGTTGATTTTTGTCTTCAGCCTGTGAGAACGCTTGGTAAGCTTTGGCAATCAAGAGTGACTTATTAGTGATTAAGCCTGTTAAATCATCTTTGCCTAACAAGCCCTGCGCATATAAAGCCTCTAAACTGATGAAATCAGGATTGCCGGCATGCGCCGATAGGCATTGATAAGGTGAATCATCCGCATGCGGCATATTAATCGGCAAAGTTTGCCAAACGCTAGCACCTATACTTTGTAAAAAATCTACAAAACGGTAAGCTTCAGCACCTAAATCTCCCACATAATTAGCGCTGGGCAAGGAACTAATGTGTAACAAAACACCGGCTCTGCGCTGTTTTAAGAGGGAGGTATGTGCATGATGTTTCATTGTGGCCTAGTTTGTAAAAAGTTATTTTTATTTAAAATTATTCAACATCTATCTAGGCTTTACATTCTTAGCTTAACACTTAAATCAGGCCTGACCTCGCCGCATCGTACCAGCATTGTCCGCATTACCACCCCCAGCACTAATAGAGGTGTGTAGCACCGCTGGCACTGGTTGTTGCAACAATGTGTACAAGTTAATGAGATTACGACGATAAAGCTGATCAAAACTTGCTACGCTATCGGATGAATTGTAATCGCCAAACCACCAAAACCAATCAGAGCCTTCGCAGATTGCCAACTGACGTTCACATGCTGCAAGCTGTTCGACACTTAAACTATTATCGACCATAACACTATCGTAAGTTTCTTTAGCGGCACAGAGTAAATCCCATGCTAGATTTTTGTCTTTACTACCAATCCAAGTGCTAAAAGTGCCATACACCCAGCTACCCGCAGCCATTTGCGGCAATATGGGTGCGGATAATCCATTATTTTTGTATTCGCTTGATTGATATAAATCAACGATATCGCTAAAAGTAGTCATTTTAATATCAGGATGGTTGGCTAATGCTGCATAAAGCTCATTTAAGAAATAATAGCCGTTGTACGGATAATATTCCCAAGCATTTTCACCATCTAAAATCACGCTGACCACTTTAGCTTTATTGCTATCGTTGTCATTGGCTTGTTGAATACGCTCGAGTGTGTGAATAAAATCAGTCACCGCATCCGCTGCATTCATTTTCGCGTATTCAAAACCGATTTTGTCTGAAAGCTGATCGTCTCTAAAAAAACATAAAATATCATTCTTGCCATTCGTAACACGATAAGGGTGATACAGATATTCATTTTTATTATCGATACTTAATTGTGATTTTACTAAGCTATTGGCTAATACTGCCTGCCCTGTTGCGGCCCATTCCACACCATGTTCAGCCATTAATGACAATGCAGCATGTGAAACGCCGCCTTCTGCTGGCCACATACCGCGTGGCTCTTTACCAAAATGCAAAGCATGTGATTTTTTGGCAGAAACTATATGTGCAACCGCTCGTTTTTGGCCACCTGCATACTTTGCACTTACTGGTAATGGCGCATCCGGCATGGCATCTAATGTTGATTTAAAATCAAGCAACAGTGGCAATATTGGGTGGTAGTAAGGTGTTGTAGAAATCTCGACTTGCTCACGGTCCATCAAGGCTTTATAACGCGGGATTAATTGCGTAATCGTCTCGCCAATCACATTGAAAAGCTGTTGCCTTTCAGCTAAGGTAAATAATACCCCTTTTGCCATAAGCGCTTGTACTACTTTATTATTACGACGTAGGCTTTCACCGCACCAAGCCAAATGATACCAAACCAACAAATCGACTTTGTATTGAGCGGTTAGATATTGGAACTCATTACTGCAAATCATCGGCTCCACAAGCTCATAAATGTGCAATAAGCGCTGATAATGTGGAAACGGACTCAGCATTTTCTCGTGATGACTTTTAAAGCAGCTTTGTACAATTAAATGGCACTGTTCTTGACTAATCTCAGCTAAATTGTCTTCAATCAACAATGCCAACAAAGGATCACGAATATCATTATTCTTGAATTGTTCGCTATAATCTTCGATCTGTTCAAGCAAAATTGGTACAAAATTGAAACTGACCCGCGCAACAGGATTCTCTTCAAGGTGAAACGCCATGTCGCTGTAATCTTTAATGGCATGCAAATATGTCCATGGCAACACGTATTCATTCGTGACAATGTCACGGTAATCTGGCTGATGCATATGCCAATAAAGATTCAGGTACAACTTAGGACGGTTTGACTTCACTAATGTACAACCTTAATAAAAAATTAATCACTATTTAATTAAAAATATTCTCGACTATATTACTTCAGAACTAAATAACACGGTATAAGTCTTGACCTAGCATATCAGGTGTCACCAAGGTGATGCCTTTTTCTGACACATAAAAACGTTTAGCATCTAAGGCTAAATCCACCCCAATCTGCATGCCTTCTGGAATATTACAGCCGCGATCTATCACTACATTATTAAGCACAACATTACGATTGACGGTTACTTTTGGCAATATTACCGACCCTTCAACCTTGCAATAACTGTGAACACGGACATCTGAAAATAAAACAGAGTTTGCAATACTAGATCCGCTGATTAAACAACCGCCAGATACTAGTGAATCGGTAGCCATGCCTGTTCTACCATCATCCTGAAATACAAATTTTGCTGGTGGTAACTGCTCTTGGTAGGTCCAAATAGGCCATTCTCTGTCATATAAATTAAGCTCTGGAATCACTTTTGTAAGCTCCATATTGGCTTCCCAATAGGCATCAATCGTACCGACATCACGCCAATAACAATTACCGTTCTTAGCACCTACGCAACTGTCAGTAAAACGATGTGCTTGGATTTTATATTTTTTGATGATGTACGGAATAATATCTGCACCAAAATCGTGGCTGGATTTTGAGTCGCCAGCATCGCGAACAAGCTGTTCATACAAGAACTTGGCGTTAAATACGTAAATACCCATACTTGCAAACGCTTTTGTCTTATCACCAGGCATGTGTTTAGGATGTGATGGCTTTTCAGCAAACTCAATCACGCGATCAGTATCATCCACCGCAAGCACACCAAAACCTTTTGCATCTTCCAATGGTACGTTAATGCAAGCAACCGTCATATCCGCGTGGCTCAACACATGGGTTGCCAACATTTGGCCATAATCCATTTTGTAGATGTGGTCGCCAGCCAATATCAAAATATACTCACCACCGCCTTCGCGTAATAAATCTAGGTTCTGATAAACCGCATCCGCAGTGCCTTTATACCAGTCTTCTGAGATACGTTGTTGCGCTGGAATAATATTGACGTATTCATTGAATTCACCGCGTAAAAACCCCCAACCACGCTGAATATGTTGAATCAAACTTTGTGCTTTATATTGCGTTGCAACGTTAATACGGCGAATACCGGAATTCATGCAATTAGAAAGTGGGAAATCAATAATTCGGAATTTACCGCCGAATTGTACGGCAGGCTTAGCACGCCAATCAGTTAAGTTTTTTAAACGACTACCGCGACCTCCTGCAAGAATAATCGCAGCGGTATTTTTAGTTAAGGTACTAATAAAACGATCTGAATGCTGGTCATGCGGCATGATGCCCTCCTGAAGTTTGATTATCCATTTACTTTAAACTAGCTGGGCCAACTAGTATAAATTTTCTTTTAACTGTACTTAAGGTACATTATAATCAGCTTAAAGCACTATAATCTAGCTAATAGCGCTAAATATATAAAAATATTTCTTAGAAAAATTTAGAGGAAATGTATCTTGGTAAAATCTACAATAACTCCATTACAAACCGAAGTGGAAACCGATGTTAAGTCTAGCAAATCATTTGACATGGTTGCAAACGAATTATCACACGCCATGAGACTGATTCTAGAAGCTAAGCACCACGATCCATTTAGCTATTTAGGCTTGCATACATTTGGCGATAATTTTGTGTATCGAACGTTTTTACCCAGTGCAACTGATGTTTGGGTTAAAACGTCCAGAACATGGGCTAAGCTTGAAAGAACACACGCCGATGGGCTATTTGAATGGCACGGTAAAATAACACTAAAAACACCCTGCTTACTCAAAATAGAATGCGCTGGCAGTAGCTATGAAACATACGACCCATATACATTCGCTACTAGCATCACTCAAGATGAGCTTTATTTATTTGGCGAAGGCCGCTTAAAGCAAGCCTACAAAACACTAGGCGCACAAAGTATCACGCAAGACAATATTGAAGGTGTTCGCTTTGCCGTATGGGCACCAAATGCAGAACGCGTGAGCGTTACGGGCAGCTTTAATGGCTGGGATGGACGTGTTCATTCAATGCGCACGCACGGTGCAAGTGGCATATGGGATATTTTTATTCCGCATCTCACCACAAGTGATACCTATAAATTTGAAATTCGCAATCGTCACACAGGTGCCGTTTTAGCAAAAACAGATCCTTACGGCTTTGAATTTGAGCAACGCCCGGGCTCGGCAGCAAAAATTAGCAAAAGCTATCATCAATGGGAAGATAAAAGTTGGTTAGAATCCCGCAAGAAAAACGATTGGTTACACGCGCCATTTAATTGCTATGAAGTGCATTTAGGCTCTTGGCAGCGTAATGACAAAGGTCATTTCTTAACGTATCGCGAAATGGTAAAAACATTGGTGCCATACGTGGCTGAAATGGGCTATACGCACATTGAATTGATGCCAATTTCAGAGCATCCACTGTCGGAATCTTGGGGTTACCAAACTACTGGCTATTTTGGCGTAACTAACAGATTTGGTTCGCCAGATGATTTACGCTTTTTAATTGACGCCTTTCATCAGGCAAATATCGGTGTGATATTAGATTGGGTGCCTGGCCACTTTCCAAAAGATGATTGGGCCTTAGCGCGTTTTGATGGCACCGCTTTGTATGAGCATGAAGACCCTCGTTTAGGTGAACACCAAGATTGGGGTACTTATATATTCAACTACGGCCGTAATGAAGTGCGTAATTTTTTAATGGCTAACGCACATTATTGGCTCGCTGAATTTCACATTGATGGCTTTCGTGTAGATGCCGTGGCTTCGATGCTTTACCTCGACTATTCACGTAAAGCAGGTGAATGGTTGCCTAATAAATTTGGCGGACGTGAAAATCTAGATGTGATTGACTTCTTGAAGCAATTTAACGTCATGGTCGGTGAAGACTTCCCGGGCGTACTGACGATTGCAGAAGAGTCTACCGCTTGGCCAGGCGTTTCTCGCCCTGTGTATTTAGGTGGTTTAGGTTTCAGCATGAAATGGAATATGGGCTGGATGAATGATACCCTTTCATACATTGAAAACGACCCGGTACATAGGCGTTACTACCATGACATGCTTACTTTTGGCCAGCTTTACGCGTATTCTGAAAATTTTGTATTACCGTTTTCACATGATGAAGTGGTGCACGGAAAACACTCACTACTCGATAAAATGCCAGGTGATACATGGCAAAAGTTTGCAAACCTACGCTTATTAACGACATACCAAATGACCGCACCAGGGAAAAAACTCAACTTTATGGGTAATGAGTTTGGCCAGGGACGCGAGTGGAATGTTAACAGTAGCCTAGATTGGCACTTGCTTGATGATGAATATGCTGGCCATGCCTGGCATCAAGGTATGAAGCTCGCAACTACTGATCTGAACTTACTTTATAAAAATACAAATGCACTACATACCCTCGATTTTGAGCATCAAGGCTTTGAATGGATTGATTGCCACGACACCGAACAGTCTATTATCAGTTTCATTAGACGCGGCTTAGACAATAGTTTTGTTATAATAGTGCTGAACTTTACGCCTGTGTTACGTAATGAATATAGAATCGGCGTGCCACAAGCAGGCAATTACCATGAAGTATTTAATAGTGATGCGGTCTGTTACGGCGGTAGCAATAGCGGCAACGCTCCAGGATTACACACTGAAAACATTGCATGGATGCAACATAATCAATCGCTTGTAATAACTTTGCCACCTTTGGCTGGTATCGTTTTACAATTAAAATAACTTAATAAAAAGCACTTTCACATCAATGGCAACGTTAACTGAACTACCAGTATGGCAAACTCTTTGTCTGCATAAAGAAAAAGTTATTTCCACACACATGCGCGATTTATTCGCAAACGACCCTAATCGTTTTGATAAATTCAGTCTTATGTTTGATGATTTATTACTAGATTACTCTAAGCATTTAATTAACGACGAAACGATGCCTTTGCTTATGAAAGTGGCGCGTGAATCGAAAATTGAAAGCTGGCGAGACCGCATGTTTGCCGGTGAAAAAATTAACATCACTGAAAATCGTGCAGTTCTGCATACCGCCCTACGCAATCGCACCAATAAACCAGTGATGGTCGACGGCAAAGATGTGATGCCAGATATTAATGCTGTGCTAGCGCAAATGCGTGAATTTTCAGAAAAAGTGCGCAATGGTAGCTGGTTAGGCTATAGCGGCAAGCGTATTACGGACATCGTCAATATTGGTATCGGCGGTTCTGATTTAGGCCCGGTAATGGTCTGTGACGCTTTAAAACCATACGCTGGGCCAGATTTAGAGGTACATTTTGTGTCTAATATCGATGGCGCACATTTAATCCGCGCACTCGAAATTTGTAACCCTGAAACAACGCTATTCATCGTTGCATCAAAAACATTTACCACGCAAGAAACCATGACCAACGCGTTTTCTGCACGCACTTGGTTTTTAGCGTCGGCAAAAGATGATGCTCAAGTTGCGAAGCATTTCGTCGCGCTATCTACCAACGCAAAAGCGGTACAAGAGTTTGGCATTGATACCAATAACATGTTTGCATTTTGGGACTGGGTTGGCGGGCGCTACTCACTCTGGTCTGCGATCGGTTTATCTATTGCCTTATATGTAGGCATGGATCACTTTGAAGCGCTACTTACTGGCGCCCATGAAATGGATGTTCATTTCAAAACTGCGCCCCTAGAACAAAATATGCCAGTCATTATGGCGCTGATAGGTATTTGGTATAACAACTTTTTCCATGCAGATACTCATGCGATTTTGCCTTACGACCAGGGAATGTCTCGCTTTCCGGCCTATATGCAACAAGCGGATATGGAAAGTAACGGTAAATTTATTTGCCGCGATGGCAGTCGCGTAAAATACAAAACAGGTCCAGTAATTTGGGGTGAAGCTGGCACTAATGGTCAGCATGCTTTTTACCAGCTAATACATCAAGGTACGCAGGTTGTGCCGTGTGACTTTTTAATGCCTGTGCATAGCCATTACGCTATCGGAAAAAACGGTTATGCGCATCATAAGATTTTGCTAGCAAATTTCTTGGCACAAACACAATCGTTGATGTTGGGTAAACCCAAAGAGCAGGCACGTGCTGAGTTAGAAAAACAAGGATTAGCTGGTGAAGAGCTTGAAAAACTTCTGCCGCACAAAGTGTTTGAAGGTAACCGTCCTAGCACTTCAATTATGTTTGACAAACTCACGCCAAATACTTTAGGTAAACTGATTGCCTTATATGAACATAAAATTTTCGTACAAGGTATTATTTGGAACATAAACAGCTATGACCAATGGGGCGTTGAGTATGGCAAACAAATTGCGCAGCAGATTTTGCCACAACTAACCAACGATGAATTGGTATGCAATTACGACAGTTCAACCAATGGTTTAATCAATTATACAAAAGCACATCGCTAAAATACTTTTAGCAATATACCAACTAAAAAAGCCCACCTGAATAATCGGTTGGGCTTTTTTTACATAAAATAATATAGTCGCAATTTAATTGATTAACGGGAGAAGAAAATAATGACGAACTTTGATAAATATCGCGCTAACTCTAAAAAATTTTCACTAAATGATTTTAACTCCAAAGACAAGAGTGAACTTACTGGCAGCAAAGAACAAAATACGCTCGACTTAACCAAGCTTGCAACTGAAATTAATGCATTACAGGATATATTGCATGCTGAAGGTAAGCGCAAAGTGCTTGTAATATTGCAGGGTATGGACGCTAGCGGCAAAGATGGAACAGTACGCCACGTATTTAATGAAACTGATCCGCTAGGTATTCGTTTAGCGAGCTTTAAAGCGCCAAATATCGAAGAACTTACGCATGATTACTTGTGGCGCATCCATCAACAAGCTCCCAGAGCTGGCGAATTAGTGGTGTTTAACCGTAGTCATTATGAAGATGTATTGATTGTAAAAGTACACAAATGGATAGATGACACTGAATGTAAACGCCGTTATGCACAAATTAATGACTTTGAACGTTTGCTGACAGAAACTGGCACCACCATTATTAAATGCTTTTTACACATCTCAAAAGAAGAACAAAAAGCACGCATGCAAGAGCGTTTAGACGACGTAAGCAAAACTTGGAAATTTAATCCTAATGATTTAACCGAGCGAGAGCTTTGGCCACAATATATACATGCTTATGAGCAAGCAATCAAAGCTACTTCAACTGAACATGCGCCTTGGTATATCATTCCAGCGGACTCTAAAACCAATCGAAACCTGTTGATTTCAAAAATTTTACTTAGTGCACTAAAAGAGATGAAATTGAAGTACCCCGCAGTTCCTACGGAATACAAATCTATTGTAATTGCTGATTAATTTAAAATTTACTAATACTAACGAAGCTTTACTTCGCCGGCATTGACTAATTGCTTGGCTAAAGTTTGACCGATTACCGTACTAGCACTTGCACCAATACGTTTTGCAATACGACTGGCGAAATCTTCTTGATTAGTAAAGTCTACGATTGTTTCTTGTTTAATGACCTCACGCGCAACGTAATCAGCACTACCAATTGCATCTGCTAAGCCTAATTTAACGCCTTGTTCACCGCTCCAAAACAGACCACTGAATGTTTCTGGTGTTTCCTTTAAACGAGCGCCCCTGCCATGTCGCACCACTGCTTTAAATTGCTCATGGATTTCGTTCAGCATGGTTTGTGCTAAAGCTTGCTGCTTAGGGTTCACTGGTGAAAAAGGATCTAACATGCCTTTATTTTCACCGGCTGTCATTAAGCGGCGCTCTACACCTACTTTTTTCATCACTTCAGTGAAGCCATAACCGTCCATCAACACGCCAATAGAACCGACGATGCTGGCTTTATCAACGTAAATCTTATCTGCGGCAACAGCAATATAATATCCGCCAGAAGCGCAAATATCCTCAACAACTGCGTATACAGGAATCGTTGGGTGCAGTTTCTTCTGGCGATAAATTTCATCATTAATAATACCAGCTTGCACCGGGCTACCGCCTGGGCTATTAATGCGCAAAATAATACCTTTAGTACCTTTGTTGTCGTACGCGTCGTGCAAGCTGCTCATCACAGAGTCTGCATTGACCTCACCGCCCGCCTCAATCACACCATTAATTTCAATCAACGCGGTGTGAAAGTCAGTAGTCTTTTTGCTCCCTCCCAATATACCCAATACATAAAACAGCACTATAAACAAATAGATGAACATCAGCGCCTTAAAGAAAATACTCCAGCGACGGGATGTTTTTTGTTCGGTGAGTGCTGACGATGCAAGTTTTTCTATGGTATCGCGCTGCCATTTTGTATCTGGTGCTTGCGTATATTGTTGCTGACTATCTTCTGACATGGTTATTTTCTCTATGACAATTTTGAAATGGTGCTGGATTAATTTAAATTTAACTGGCAGTTGCTATATTGATTACAATTTGTTGATTTTGTTCAGTGACCTCAATCGGCTTTAAAGCTTTACCTTTACATGGGCCCATCACACAAAAACCCGTATCTGGTCGATAATGTGCACCATGCGTGGCACAAATCAAGTAATCTTTTTGTGAAGTGAAAAACTCGCCGTGGTTCCAATCTAACTCAACAGGTACATGCGCACACTTGTTCACGTAAGCATAAGGTTTACCGTGAAATCTCACCACAAAGCCCGTTGCAAACTCACCTAATGCCGGCAGCAAAAAACGTAGCCCTTGAGCTTCATCGTGCAAATCTTCACTTTTAAAGACAATAGTATTTTCAGGTTGGTTCATATCTAACCAGTTTAAGCGTGTTCAAGCAGCCATTTGCCCAAACTCGCAAAATCATTAAATTGCTGAATAGGATTTAAATGTTGCCATTGTTCAGCATGCTGTGCGCCGTATGTCACACCAATCGAGCTAACACCTGCATTTTGTGCCATTTGCAGATCATAACTTGTGTCACCAATCATCAATGTACGTCCTGGCAGCACGACAAAATGATCCATCAACTCGTCTAACATTTGTGGATGTGGCTTTGAAAAACACTCATCAACAGTACGTGTTGAATGAAAATAATGCGTTAAACCACAATGCTCCAATGCCAAATTCAAACCGTGACGACCTTTACCAGTAGCAACAGCTAACTTAAAACCACGCTTACTCAAAGCCATAATGATATCAGCAGCACCTGCAAATAAAGGAATTTCACTTTCGCCCGCATAATAATTAGCAGCGTATTTTGCTGAAAATGCTTGCGCTTGTTCAGCAGGAATATCACCATATAAGGCGTGAATCGCCTCACGGAAACCAAGTCCAATAATATTACTAGCAGCTTGCGAGCTTATTGCTGGCAAACCGACTTGCTCTGCGGCTTTAAGCAATGCATTGGTAATCATGCTGGTAGAATCGGCTAAAGTACCATCCCAATCCCATACAATTAAATCAAACTGCTTTGACATACTTATATATTCTTTCTAGATTTCTTATGTTTTAAAATTAACGCTTACGATTCTAATTTTTGTAAAAATTTACTTAACTCCGCTGGCATAGGTGCTGCTAACTCAAGCTTATCACTGGTTAATGGATGGCGAATTTTAGTTACAGATGAATGCAAGAACATGCGTTTCAAACCATGCTTAACCAATGCTTTATTTAATGCAAAATCACCATATTTGTCGTCACCCACAATGACAAAGCCCAAATGCGCCAACTGTACACGTAACTGATGCGTACGCCCGGTCACCAATTGCGCCTCTAGCAAACTAAACTTACCGATAGTTGGGCTATTAAAATTTTTGATCAACTTAAACATGGTTTCAGAAGTTTGTCGCTCATCATATTTATCTTTAGATGCATCGGTCACTACGTTTACGCGGCGCTCACCATTGGGTAAAATGTATTTTTGCAGATCTAACACCACTCGTTTTTTTTGCTCTAACCACTCACCTCGCACCAACATCACATAGCGCTTATCAGTTTGATGGTTACGAATCGCTTCATGCAAAGCCACTAATGCGCTTCTCTTTTTAGCCAGCATCAGTACGCCTGAAGTTTCACGATCAAGTCGATGTACTAACTCTAAAAACTTAGCTTTAGGGCGTTCTAAGCGTAACTGTTCAATCACACCACGACTAATGCCACTACCACCGTGCACCGCAAAACCAGCAGGTTTATCAATCACCAGCATGGCGTCATCTTCAAAAATAATCGCCTGTTCAAATTTTGAAGTCACTGGTGCGGCATGCTGCGGCTTTTCAATAATCGTTGCACGCGTAGGTGGAACTCTAACGATATCCCCTAAACTTAAACGAAAGTCGGCATCGATACGCTTCTTATTAACGCGCACTTCTCCGCTACGTAAAATGCGATAGACATGACTTTTTGGCACGCCTTTAAGTGTTTTAGTAAGATAATTATCAACACGCTGGCCTTCACTTGCTTCGTCAACGGTTAAAAATGCAGCAGCTAATTCACTCACTACTGAGAGTTTATTACTTTGATCTGGTGTTGTTATATTGTTCATGCTTTGCTTAAATGATTGATGTAGCTTATACTTTGCTAATTATTATGAATTAATTAATAAAATTCACGGTAAGAATACACTTAAATACCAACTAACATATTGCAATAAACGCATTTGTTTCTAAATTGGTAATGATAGTATAAAGACAGTAACAACAAATACTTGGTTAATACCGCTCGCCATATTATAAAGTAGCGGTAAGTAAAAATTAGCGCTTAAGCCGCCGCAGACAAATAAACATAAAGCGCGACTTAAAGTGATCGTAAAATTTGATGCACTACAAACTCAATATATATTTTATTAGATATATATAAAGCTTAGATAGACAAGCAAATTAGGATTTACTGAAGATAGAATTTTAACGAATTTATGCCACAAGTGGCGTGAATTTAATAATTAGTTTGCTTTAACGAACAATAGACTTGTTTTAACTTGATACTTTTCAGCTAAAACAATTAAATTACAAGCATCAACTAACTTAGTCCAAGTGACCAACTTAGTTAATCTGTAAGTAGAATGCGGTTATCCGCCACGCACCGTTAAAATGCATTGCTGCGCCTCATGCGCCTTCATTGTAGTCCTGCCAGAGTTCTGGCACTTTCACTTTATACGCCTTCACTAAATGCTATATTAAACAAGCAGTTAGTCTGCCCGCCTTGCATAGCGCAGGAGCAAACAATGAAACGCATGTTATTTAATGCAACGCAGTCAGAAGAATTACGCGTTGCTATTGTAGATGGTCAAAAACTCATCGATTTAGATATTGAGCACGCTGGTAAAGAACAGCGTAAAAGCAATATTTACAAAGGTGTTATCACCCGTATAGAACCTTCTTTAGAAGCGGCTTTTGTCGATTACGGCATGGATAGACATGGCTTTTTGCCATTCAAAGAAGTGGCGCGTAGCTACTACAAAGAAGGCGCTGATGGAAAGTCTCGCATTCAAGATGCATTAAAAGAAGGTCAAGAACTAATCGTTCAGGTTGACAAAGATGAACGCGGCAATAAAGGCGCTGCACTTACTACATTCATCTCATTAGCAGGCCGTTATTTGGTATTAATGCCAAATAATCCACGTGGCGGCGGTGTGTCACGCCGTATTGAAGGCGAAGATCGCGACGAATTACGTGATGTTTTAGCGCAATTAGAAGTACCAAAAGGTATGAGCATCATCGCTCGTACTGCTGGTATAGGCCGTAATGCAGAAGAATTACAGTGGGATTTAAACTACCTTACTCAGTTGTGGACTGCCATTGATGGCGCTTCTGCAATGCAAGCTGGCGCATACTTAATTTACCAAGAAGGCAGCTTAGTGATTCGTGCGATTCGCGATTACTTTAGTTCTGACATTGGTGAGATACTGATCGACACACCAGATATTCATGAGCAAGCAGTTCAGTTTATGAATCACGTGATGCCAGGCAACGTCTCTCGCGTAAAGTTATATCAAGATGAAATTCCGTTATTCACACGCTTTCAAATTGAACACCAAATTGAATCTGCATTTTCACGCGAAGTACGCCTACCTTCTGGTGGCGCAATCGTTATTGACCATACCGAAGCATTAGTTTCAGTAGACGTTAACTCTGGCCGCGCAACACGCGGCAGCGATATTGAACACACTGCATTCAACACCAACATGGAAGCAGCAGAAGAAGTGGCTCGCCAGTTACGTTTACGTGACTTAGGCGGCTTGGTGGTGATTGACTTTATTGACATGGAAAGTCAGCGTAATCAACGTGAAGTTGAAAATGCATTACGCGATGCTTTGCATTTTGATCGTGCTCGCGTACAAACTGGCAAAATCTCACGATTTGGCTTGCTAGAGTTATCACGCCAACGTTTGCGCCCTAGCTTAGGTGAAACCAACCATATTCCATGCCCACGCTGTAGTGGCACTGGCCATATTCGCGGCATTGAATCTACTGCGTTGCACATTCTACGCATTACTCAAGAAGATGCGATGAAAGACAATAGCGCGATTATTCAGGTGCAATTACCTGTTGAAGTCGCTACATTCCTATTGAATGAAAAACGCGCTGATATTCATGCAATTGAACAGCGTATGGGTGTTGAAGTAGTATTGATTCCTAACATTCACCTTGAAACACCTAACTACAACATTGTGCGTGTTAAGCATGATGATGTAACAGAAGAAACTAGCCGTGCAAGCTACAAATTGGTAGAAATGCCGACAGAAACTTCATATATTCCAAATGCAGAAGAAGTTGCCAAAGCAGTAAGGCCTGTCGCTGCAGTAAAAGGCATTACGCCTGCTGCACCTGCGCCGATTGTAGCTGAAAAAGGAGTGGCTGAAGTTGTAGCGGCGCCTAAACTTTCATTAATGGCACGTATCAAGAAATTCTTTGGCGCTTCGTCTGCTGCAAATACGGCAGCAACAAAAACTGAAGCTGAAAAAACTGAAGAAGCGCGTAGCGAGAGCAATCGTAATAATCGCAACCGCAACAATCGTAACCGCAATGAACGTAATCGTAACGAGCGCACTGACAAAGCCACTGCACCAAATCGCAACAACGAGGCTAAGACTCAGGAAGCACGACCTTCTGAGAATAAACCACAAGAGCCACGTCAACAAAAACCACAGCAACCTCGCAATGAACAACAACGTAACGAACAACAACGTAACGAACAGTCACGTAATGACCAAGCGCGTAAAGAGCAGCAACGTAACAATGCTCCGCAAGCGGAAGTTAATACGCCAAACGTAGCAACTACAGATGCGCCTACGAATGAAGCGACTACAGAACAACGCGGTGGTCGTCGTAATCGTAATAACCGCCGTGGTCGTCGTGATCGTGAAGAAAATGTTACGGTAGATGCTAATCGCGCGTTTGTTCCTAATGATGAAATTAGTGCTACTCAGGCTAATGAAACAAAAGAGACATCTGCTCCAGTAGCGACTAAAGTAGAAACAACGCAGTCTCAATCAACGAATCAGCAAACATTTGATCTAGTAAACACTACTGCACCAGCTTCTGCTGAAAAAGTAGCAAAAGTTGCTACTAATGATGTAACTGGTACTGAAGTAATTGGTAGTGAGGTAAATTCTAACGAAGTCACAAAAGAAAAAACTGGAGGCAGAAAAGCTAGGCCTACTAAAGGTTCAGCTGCAAGTATGGCTAAAGCTGAGACGGCAAATGCTGCACCAGTGACTGAGGCAGCCCAAGCTTCTATAGCTGAAAAAGGCGAAGTGCCGGCTAAAGCAGACAACAAACGCCCTGCCCGCCCACGTAAAGCCAAAGCTGAAGCTAAACCTATTGACTTAGCTACGGTAGGTTTACAATTAGTTGAAACGAAAGCGGATGCGCCGAAAGTAGCTACTCCAGCCGAAACTGAAAAACTACGTGCACCACGTAAAGTAGCTTCATGGCAAAAAAATGCTAAAGATACAGTAAGTGCGGAGCCAATGGTAATGGTCGAAACACAAAATAAATAACACTTAATATTAGATTTTAAAATTAAGTAACAAAAAAAGCCCCGATTAGTCGGGGCTTTTTAGTATCGTCGTCTAAACAGTATATTGTAAGAAAAAGTATTACTTGATGAGATGCTAGTAACATCCACGAAACCTGTTGCACCTAAGCTCGTAGAAACTGAACCGTCATTAAACCTAAGCCCGTCATGGCAAGCGAACCTAACACGTGCAATAAAATATGTGCTGTTGCCCAACCATATTGTCCACGTGTAAGCAAAGTCACTGATTCAGCGGAAAATGTTGAGAAAGTCGTCAAACCGCCTAGCAGGCCTGTCGTTACAAACAACCTAAGTTCTGGGGTTAAAGTATAAGTCATTGTAAGCAAACCCATAAACAAACCCATTAAATAACCACCCACTAAGTTTGCCATCAATGTACCTAGCGGTAATGCCAGTATTGTTGTATTCAGCATTAATCCTAGCCACCAACGCAACCACGCACCAATTGCGGCACCTACACCTACCGCTAAAAAACCGTTAAATCCCATGCGCCATCCCCAAATCAATAATAATACAGCTAATTTTTACAATATAATAATGCATCAACGTAATTATAAAGAAAGTATATTTTGCGCGTCTTATTCGTTACTTCTGAAGTATTTCCACTCATTAAAACTGGAGGTTTGGCTGATGTAAGCGGCTCGCTGCCTTCAGCTTTGCAAAATATTGGCGTAGATATTCGGATTCTAATGCCAGGCTACCCAGCGGTATTAGATAAACTAACCGACCTTCAAACCATTGCTTCATTAGAAAATCTACCTGTTATTAACAACGCGGTTCTTATGATGGGTACTATTTTAGATACCCAAGTAAAAGTCATGGTAATTAAATCTGCAGATCTCTACGAGCGTGATGGAGGACCATATTCCGATGCTAACGGACTAGAATGGCTGGATAACCCTTTACGCTTTGGCATATTATCCAAAGTGGCGGCTATTTTAAGTGGTCCGCACTCCCCAATTGCAGATTGGCAACCAGAAGTTGTACATTGCAATGACTGGCAAACTGGCCTAACGCCTGCTTATATGAAGCTGGTAGAGCATTCACAAGCAAAAGTAATGATCAGCCTACACAATATGGCATTTCAAGGCTGTTATGCGCCAGGTTGGTTGTCGACCTTAGAATTACCGCACACAAACTTTGCGGTAGAAGGCTTTGAATACCACGGGCAATTGTCATTTTTAAAAGCGGGTATTTTTTACGCAGATACCATTACTACGGTAAGCCCAAGTTATGCGAAAGAAATTCAGACAGCTGACTTTGGTTTTGGCTTAGAAGGCTTACTAAGCAAACGTGGCAACGAGATTAAAGGCATTTTAAATGGTATTGAAACTGGTGAATGGAATCCAGAAGCTGATCCGTACCTAATTGAAACCTATAGCGCGACCAAACTATCTGGCAAAAAACGGGTTAAAAGTGCGCTACAAGAAAAATTAGGGCTTCGTATTGAGGCAAATGCACCATTATTAGGCGTAGTCAGTCGCCTAACGCATCAAAAAGGCTTAGATATGCTGGTGCCTATCATGCAAAGCTTGATAGATTCTGGTTGCCAATTAGCCTTACTTGGCAATGGTGAAAGTGCGTTAGAAAACGCATTCCGTGACTTAGCAATGAACAATCCGGGGTGCGTAAGTGCCACTATTGGCTACAACGAGCCACTGTCACACCAGATTATGGCTGGGTGCGATATGTTCATCATGCCTTCACGCTTTGAACCTTGTGGGCTTAATCAGCTTTACGGCTTGGCGTATGGCACGCCGCCTATCGTTAATGCCACCGGGGGGCTTGCTGACTCTGTTGTAGATACCAATATCATTACATTTAAAAACAAAACAGCGAATGGATTTGTGATGAGTGAAGCGAGTTCTGCCAGCCTGCTAAGCTGCATCAAACAAGCGTTAAATGTATTCAATAATGATGAAAGCGCTTGGCGCCAAATTCAAAAAAATGGTATGGCACTCAATTTAAGTTGGGATAAAAGTGCGCTGGAGTATTTAGCTATTTATGAAACACTCACAAAATCAATATAGACAAAGATATACTGCAATTAAAGCGATCTGAGAAACTTGGCATGGTAAATGCTTAAGATAAATTAAGCTTCTCCAAAGTGAGTTTCTCCTCCCTCAAGGGCGTCTTTTTAGACGCCCTCTTTTTTACTTACGCTACCAAAGCCTTATTTAACAATAAAATGTTCGCGATAATATTTCAGCTCATCAATAGATTCGTAGATGTCTGCCAAAGCTTCATGTTTACTAGCTTTTTTAAAACCAGAATAAATCTCAGGTTTCCAGCGGCGTGCAAGTTCTTTAAATACGCTAACATCCAAGTTACGGTAGTGAAAATAGCTTTCTAAATCTGGCATATAACGCGCCATAAATCGGCGATCTTGGCAGATTGAGTTGCCACACATTGGCGATTTACCCACTGGCACGAACTGTTGTAAAAATGCAACCATTTGCAAAGTGGCTTCTGCTTCATTCAAAGTTGATGCTTTCACCTTCTCGATCAGGCCAGAACGGCCATGTGCGCCCTTATTCCAAGCATCCATACTATCTAATACCGCATCACTTTGATGAATCACGAATACTGGCGATTCGCCTAGCACGTTCAAATCGGCATCGGTTACCACCGCGGCAAGCTCTAAGATACGGTCAGAATCTGGCAATAAGCCACTCATTTCCATATCAAGCCAAATTAAATTATTCTGATTAGTACTGCTGATTAACTCTGCCATCATGATTTCCATTAAAATTTTAAGTTAAAAGCAAACTTGATGAACTAACATCAATAAAATGCTTCACAATGTAACCATATTAACCGAACTAAGTAAATTATGCCTTTAGCCCCTACTTTTATCTTAACTTTTACGTTTATTGCATTGCTCGTATCTACGACTTTGATTCGTATTTGGCTTGGTCGTAGGCACATTGCCTATGTACAAACACACCGAAATCAAGTGCCATCGGCATTTAAAGAAAGTATCGCCTTACATGCGCATCAAAAAGCGGCGGATTACTCATCTGCTAAAACTAAATTAGTGATGATAGAGGCATTTGCACAAGCGATACTGCTTTTGGCATTAACACTAGGTGGCGGATTGCAACTGATTGATGATATTTGGCGTAATTTATTACCAACTCAAGAGATTATTCGCGGCGCATTGGTCATTTGCAGTGCAATGTTAGTCAGCAGTTTCATCGACTTACCTTTTGAATACTACAAAACCTTTGTCGTCGATGAACAATTTGGTTTCAACAAAATGACACCAACCATGTTCTTTACTGACTTGATTAAACACAGCCTAGTCGGTATGGCCTTAGGTGCGCCTATTTTATTTGCTGCATTATGGCTCATGCAAGGTGCAGGGCAATACTGGTGGCTTTATTTATGGTTGGTTTGGAGTGGGTTTAATCTTGTAATGTTAGCGGTGTATCCAACATTCATTGCCCCATTATTTAATAAGTTTTCACCATTAGAAGATGAAGCTTTAAAGCAACGTATTGAGGCACTACTCACAAAATGCGGCTTTAAATCACAAGGTCTTTTTGTGATGGACGGCTCTTCACGCAGCAGTCATGGCAATGCTTATTTTACCGGCTTTGGCGCATCGAAACGTGTCGTGTTTTTTGATACATTGCTTGCAAGATTAAATATAGATGAAATTGAGGCAGTATTGGCGCACGAGCTTGGTCACTTCAAACATCACCACGTAATAAAACGTATTGCACTCATGTTTTTTGTAAGCTTTTTAGGCTTAGCCTTATTGGGTTGGTTAATCAATCAACCTTGGTTTTATACCGGTCTAGGCGTGGCCCAAGCAAGCAACTATATGGCTTTAATATTATTTTTAATAGTATCACCGGTATTCTTGTTTTTGTTGCGTCCTGTGATGGCAAGTTATTCACGAAAAAATGAATTTGAAGCAGATAGCTATGCCGCAGCACATGCCAATTCAAAAGACTTGATTGAGGCACTAGTAAAACTGTATCGTGATAATGCCTCTACGCTAACGCCAGATCCATTACATTCGGCTTTTTATGACTCACATCCGCCTGCAAGTATTAGAATCTCTAAACTAGCAGCGTATACTTAAATTATTGAAGTAAAACAACTGATGACGTATATATGAAATCACTATTTGTATTTTTTTTATTAGTAATCAGTTGTAGTGGCCATGCCGAATCGTTTATAAAAGCAGATGCTGCGGCTGGTAAAGTACTTGTAGATAAAAACTGCATCAGTTGCCACGCTGAGCGCTTTGGCGGTGATGGTTCGTCTATTTACACACGAGAATATCGCAAGGTTAAAACATCAAAGGGCTTAGTCGCACAAGTGCGTAATTGCAATACGATGATAAGCTTAAAATGGTTTGAAGACGAAGAACTAAACGTAGCCAGCTATCTCAACAAAACTTACTATAAATTCTCAGAATAATTGGATACTTTGCACATTAACGACTCTATCAAAACGCAAGATAAAACACGCTTACAAGGCACTATCGTAGCGGCTTATGGCAAGCGATTTCAAGTTGAATTAACCGATGACAAAAAGCGTATTAGTTGCGTAACTCGTGGCAAAAAAACAGATCTAGCATGTGGTGATGTGGTCGCAATACAGCTCACTGATAAACATGAAGGCGTAATAGAAACCATTCTACCAAGAAAAACACTGTTATATCGTAGCAATGCTTTTAAAAGTAAAATGTTAGCTTCTAACGTAACGCAAATTATTATTGTGCTTGCCACCCAACCAAGCTTTTACGAGGCATTACTTAACCGTTGTTTAATAGCCGCAGAAGCTGCAAATATTAAAGCCCTAGTCGTATTAAATAAGTGTGATTTGGCTGATAACGATGATGCCAAACAAAAATTAGCGCTTTATACAGGGCTTGGCTATCAAGTACTGGCGCTGTCGGCAAAAGAAGATATCTCTTCTCTTAGGCCCTATTTACAAGGCGAGGCGAGTATTTTAGTCGGCCAATCTGGCATGGGGAAATCGACCATCATCAACGCCTTATTACCGAATGAAGATGTACGCACAAGAGAAGTGAGCCTTGTGTTAGATAGCGGCAAACACACGACCACTGCCGCACACTTATACCACTTAGATGAACATAGCCAGTTAATCGATTCTCCAGGGTTGCAAGAGTTTGGATTACATCATTTAAGTACAGATGAACTTGAACATGCTTTTATAGAGTTTAGACCGTTTTTAGGTAAATGTAGGTTCAACAACTGCAAGCACTTACAAGAACCAGATTGCGCCATTAAAGATGCCGTAGTAACTAATCAAATAACCCCTGAAAGACTGGCTATTTACAAAGTGTTGCGCACTGAAATATCTCATTAGCTACAGTAGCTAAAGGTGTTGAAAATTTAGCATGTCTGTACGCTTCAAAAGAGCTCAGATGAGAGAAAATTCAAGGCTGTTATTATGCAAAACCAATGGTAATTGATGAATTTGCAATTTGGCACAATAAGTTTGAATCTGAACCTAAAAGCTAGCCAATAACAATCGGGATTACTCAGCGTATAATACGCTATTCGTATTTTATACATAAGTGATTTGCATGCACATTACCACTCGCCTTGAATTTGATGCTGGGCATCGTATTCCTAGCCATAAAAGTCAGTGTAGAAACTTACATGGTCATCGCTATGCAATTGAAATTACACTTTCTGGCGACATTATCACTCGTGAAAATGCTTCTGAAAATGGTATGGTTATGGACTTTTCAGATGTAAAGTCGATTGCTAAAGTTTCTGTTGTTGAGGTATGGGACCATGCTTTTTTGGTATACCAACACGACACGGAAGTACTCAATTTTCTGAATACACTTCCAGACCATAAAACGGTAATATTCCCGACAGTACCGACAGCTGAGAACATGGCTAGCGAAGCGTTTAAAATACTAAAAAGTAAATATCACGATACTTACGGAAATCACTTAAAGCTAGAAAAAGTGCGTTTATATGAAACGCCTAACAACTGGGCGGATGCGCTAAGCTAAATGAATCATTAAAATTAGCTTAGCAACCTATTTATATTAACAAAGCATCATCAAGCCAACTCTTCGCCTCGTTCTGTGTAATGTTTTTCAACCCAATGACGATAATCACCGCTGGTGACATTATTTACCCAGTTTTGATTTTTCAGATACCAATTGACAGTTTTTTCAATGCCAGAATCAAAGGTTTCTATTGGCTTCCAGCCTAATTCTTTTGCTATTTTGGTGGCATCAATCGCGTAACGTTGATCATGCCCTAGTCGGTCTTCAACAAAAGTGATTTGATTCATATAAGACTCGCCATCTTCACGCGGCTGTTTAACATCCAAAATTCTACAAAGCGTTTTCACCACCTCAATGTTTGGCTTTTCGTTCCAGCCACCCACGTTGTAAACTTCACCCACTTTGCCTGCTTCCAATACGCGCCTAATCGCTGCACAATGATCGTCTACGTAGAGCCAATCCCGAATCTGATGCCCAGTACCATAAATCGGCAAAGACTTTCCTGCAAGCGCATTATGAATCACCAACGGTATTAGTTTTTCAGGGAAATGGTGTGGTCCATAATTATTAGAACAATTGGTGGTGAGCGTAGGTAAACCATACGTGTGATGATAAGCACGTACCAAGTGATCTGAGGCGGCTTTAGAGGCTGAATATGGGCTATTGGGTGCGTAAGTATGGGTTTCGGTAAATGCGGCATCGTCTTTACCCAGTGAACCATACACTTCATCAGTTGACACATGCAAAAAACGGAAGTCTTTACGAGTCTCACCATTCAGGCCAACCCAATAAGCACGCACTGCTTCTAACAAATGAAACGTACCTACTATATTGGTTTGAATAAAATCTTCGGGGCCATGAATAGATCGGTCTACATGACTTTCTGCAGCAAAATTAATCACCGCACATGGTTGATGCTCTGCTAGCAACTTAGCCACCAGTGTTTGATCTCCGATATCTCCATGCACAAAAATATGTGCTGGATTATGCTGAATATCTACCAGATTTTCTAAATTACCTGCATAGGTAAGTTTATCTAAATTAATGACCGTACCTAAACCCTGCTTGACCCATGCCAGTATAAAATTAGCACCAATAAAACCAGCACCACCAGTCACAACAATTGTTTTATTTATCATCATTAATCTTCTAATTTTTCTTGAGCGGTTTGTAATGCTAGCGAAGTCCATAAACAATCGCCAGACTTGGAAAGTGATGCCAAATAAGCTTCATGTGCTACAACTTCAGCAGCATTCGCACGTTTTATAAAAAGCGGCTGTGTATCTTTAGGTGTAGACGCATGATTGTTTTTATTAGGTTTATCCAACTCCATTATGAGGCTCTCTTGGCCACGCGTCATTGCCATGTAAACTTCAGCCAACAATTCCGCATCTAACAGCGCACCGTGCAAGGTTCGCCTTGAGTTATCTATACCAAAGTGCCTACAAAGTGCATCTAAGCTATTACGCTGACCAGGACGCATCTCTTTTGCAATTTTAAGCGTATCTGTGATTTTTGCAGTAATGCTTTCAACTGACTTTTCTTCTATTAAACCGAATTCACGATTCAAAAAACCCACATCAAATGGGGCGTTATGCATGATTAATTCAGCATCTGCAATAAATGCAATCAACTCATTTGAAATATCGGCAAAGTGTGGCTTATCTTGCAAAAATTCAAGTGAGATGCCATGCACCTCTTGCGCACCTTGATCGATTTCGCGATCAGGATTCAGGTAGTAATGAAAATGCTGTTTAGTTAGTCGGCGATTCACCACTTCTACTGCGGCAATTTCAATCACGCGGTGGCCTTGTGCGTGGTACAAACCCGTAGTTTCAGTATCTAAAAATATTTGACGCATTACTTACCATTCCCTTGCAATATTTGATCAACACCCTGATTTGCCAGCATATCAGCACGTTCATTACCGATATTACCCGCATGGCCCTTTACCCAAATCCATTGCACGGTATGCTGTTGTGCCAGCACATCTAAAATACGCCATAGATCATCATTTTTAACTGGCTTTTTATCTGAGGTGCGCCAATTACGAGCTTTCCAGCCAATAATCCATTCAGTAATTCCTTTTTGCACATAGACAGAATCTGTAAACACTTTGGCGTGGCATGTGCGTTTTAGTGCCTCTAAAGCACGAATCACCGCCGTCAGTTCCATACGATTATTGGTCGTCAATATTTCACCACCGAATAACTCTTTTTCGTGCCCATCATAACTAATCCAAGCACCCCACCCACCTGGTCCCGGGTTGCCTTTACAGGCACCATCTGCGTAAATTTCAACTTCTGTATGAATATTCATGTTATTTTTTATCATTTCTTTTATTGTTATTTATTGTGTAATTTTACTAGCGCTCAATACCAGCATTTTAAACGTATTTTATTCAAAACGATGATTCAAAACGATGATTCAAAATGATGATTCAAAACAAGCAAAACTTATTTATTTTGCGTTGGTTTGGATTGTGTTGGTCTTGCGATTAAGGCTGTTGTTAAAGGGGTTGTTTTCCACATAGGTTTAATAGGCCTCATAGCAACCACCCGTTTTTTTGCGACTATAAAATACACACCACCAAGCATTGCACAAAAACGCTCACCTAACTTATCCATAAAAGCCGAGTGCTTATGCCATGTTGACTGATCAAATGGTGGGATATGACAGCACATTTCAACCGATACAATTTCAAAACCCATAAGTGCTAACCAGTCCTTCATCCGCGCTAGTCCGATGAACTTACCGCTCCAAGGGTAATCTTGGTTTTTAGAAAGAAATTTATTGAATCTAGCTGTCGCCCCCCAAGTGCTTAAAGGATTAAATCCAGAAATCAACAGATGCCCTTCTGGCATCATCACCCTGGCGGCTTCTCGCAAGGTTTGATGCGGATATTCACTAAACTCTAAGCAATGTGGCAATAACAAAATATCTAAACTATTTTCTGCAAATGGCAAAAAGTCATCGCAACAACTTAAGTGCATTTTAAACGGTGTTTCTATATATTCAGAGGCTTTATAACGGTTTGGAATGCGTGAGTCACGTAGCAAATCCATTTGCAAGCAACCCATTTGTACGGCATTAAAACCAAATAGATCAAAAACAGCTTTATCATACAGTCCTTGCTCTTTGGTTTGCAAATACTGACCAGCAGTTGAATTGAACCATTGCTGCCGCAAGTTTGGCTGACCTAAATTAGAGTTTGAATTCATATATACTCAAAATACAGTTAAATCATCATTAAACATAATCTCTGTTGACATTTATTGCGCCAGAACAAATCATAGTCGCTATGCAAACTACATTACAAATTATACCAATTCCAGCATTCAAGGATAATTATATATGGCTAATCCATAATGGTAACCAAGCAATTATTGTAGACCCAGGTGATGCTGAACCTGTGCTTGAAACCCTTAACCGTTTAGACTTAAGTCTGAACACAATATTAATCACACATCATCATAACGACCATATTGATGGCGTGCCAGCCTTACTTGTAGCGTTTCCTGAAACAAACGTATATGCGCCTAAGCTTGAACAATACACCTTTAAACACGAGCCTGTTGAAGAAGGTAATGCTATTGCATTAGCCGAGTTTGATATTAAATTAGATGTAATGCATGTGCCTGGACATACGCTTGGCCACGTTGCTTATTTTTTTGATCTGAAGCATCTACAAAACGATGAAAATAGTCAAAAAAATCTACTATTTTGCGGTGACACTTTATTTGGCGCTGGTTGCGGCAGGTTGTTTGAAGGTACTGCCGAGCAAATGGTTTCTTCTTTAAATAAACTGACGATCTTAGCGCCTGATACACAAGTATATTGCACGCATGAATACACTTTGCACAACATTAACTTTGCTTTGACTTTAGAACCCAATAACCAAGTGCTTATTCAACGTCACACAGACACCGTTAAATTACGAAACTCCAACCAACCAAGCTTACCTTCTAGCATCGCTTTAGAACTTGAAACAAACCCGTTTTTACGTTGCAATAGTCAGGAAATACAAACTTCCGTGAATCTTAAAAATGCAAGTTATTTAGAAGTTTTTAGCACAATTAGAAAATTAAGAAATCATTATTAATCAAAAGGATAGCGCTTATTCATAAAGCTGTTTTTAATTATATTTTACTTGACTTTAATCGCTCATTTTCGCTATGATGGCGCTACATTTCGACTCTGAGCGTTTTCATGCTTTACCTATCTACCCTACGCGACTGTCACTTACTACGCAATATTTCAAAAATTTCTACTAGGCTTGCTACAAGCGGTTTGCTAGCTAGCGTTATTGCAATCACTTCATTAAGCAATCATTTGGCCTATGCAGAATCTAACGTTGCTGGTGAAGAAATCACCATTTACGCTGATGATACCTTCAAACCCACGCCTAGAGATTTAGGCAGCAAAAGCCCAAATAACGATGCTTTAGGGACTGCAAAATTTGGTCGCGGCCGGTTGGTTGATTCACTAGACACACAATTACACGTTGATGCCAATGACCCGCAAGATGTCATCACGCTTGGCAATGATGATTTATGGAAACGGATTAAAGATGGTTATGGCATGCCTGATTCAACCTCGCCTCTTGTTGCAAAACATGAGGAATGGTATAGATCAAGACCAGACTATATAAGGCGTATGGTAGAGCGTAGCCAAAAATATTTATTCCATATTGTGGAAGAAGTTGAAAAACGTAACATGCCAACTGAAATTGCACTATTACCCATGATAGAAAGTGCATACAACCCACAAGCATACTCAACTGGACGCGCTTCTGGCATTTGGCAATTCATTCCATCTACAGGCAAAAATTTCGGCTTAAAACAAAACTGGTGGGTAGATAATCGACGTAATGTAATGTTTGCTACAGATGCTGCGCTTACTTATCTGCAAAAATTATATGGTATGTTTGGATCATGGGATTTAGCGCTAGCTGCTTACAATGCTGGCGAAGGCACGGTTGGCCGAGCCATTGAGCGCAACAAAAAACTAGGCTTACCAATAGACTTTGAGAGTTTAAACTTACCACCAGAAACTAAAAATTACGTACCTAAATTACAGGCAATTAAAAACTTAATGACAAATCCTGGCGATTACGGCCTTAAAATTCAGACCATCGCCAATACGCCTTATTTCGCCAAGGTATCTGCGCCAGCACAAATTGATGCTCATTTGGCGGCTAAACTTGCAGAAATCAGTGATGACGAGTTTCTTGCTTTAAACCCAAGTTATAACCGACCAGTTATCACCAGCAGTGGTGATAAACACGAATTGTTGCTACCAATTCTGTCTGCACAAACCTTTAGAGACAATTTGGCGACCTACGATAAACCGCTGGTGAGCTGGAAGACTTACTTTGCTAAACGTGGTGAACGACTAGAAAGCATTGCATCAAAATTTGGCATGCAACTTTCGCAACTGCGTAATGTAAATAACTTGCCTGCACAAAATAAATTTAAAAATTCCTCTACTATTTTGGTGCCTAATGGCAACGTCTCCGACTTTAACACCTCGAAACCAACATCAATCACAAATACCGATGCTACGACACCAGCTCAGTCAAAAGATAACTTTACCGTAAATCAAAACTCTGACAATATCGATTTAACTAGTACTGAAAATAACAACACATCAAATATCGCAGAAAAAAATAAAGCAGAAATTGAACCTGTCAGACAGCGTAGCGTCACACATAAAGTTAAAAAAGGCGATAACATGCAATCAATTGCCAAGCATTATGGCGTGAGTGTTAAGCAAATAATGGCTTCTAGTTTGTTAAAAAGCAATAAAGTGAAAGTTGGCCAGATGCTGACTATCAGCACGTCTGATTCAGATGAAAAAGTATCCAAACACCAATCTAATAAAAAATCTGCTGAGGAAATTTCGCATGGTAAATCATCAAAGTCACACAGCAATACTAATCTAATTAAATCCAGTCATATCAAGAAAAAATCTAGCACTAAAACAACGGCTATCAAGCATAAACACCATAAATGAGCTACTTTTAAATTAAATAATGTTCAATAAACAACATCAATATGGTTTAAAAATATTTGCGTTAATCGGATTTATTTCGCTTTTGATTCCAGCTTGTGGAGACTCCTCCAGCAATCAAGCTGACAACCAAATTGATTACAGTAAAAACTATCCCGCAAATAATGGCGGCACGCTTATTGATGCAATGACAGGTGAGCCTAGTGGCTTAATTGCGATGATTGCAGGTGAATCTGCTGCATCTGCGATTGCAGGCAACATTTTTAATAGCTTGCTCAAGTACGATAAAAATTTAGACTTAACTGGTGAGATAGCCCAATCATGGGAAGTTTCACAAGATCAAAAAACCATCACTTTTCATCTAAAACCTAATCTTAAATGGGCTGACAATCAGGCACTAACGAGTGATGACGTGTTATTCACTTGGCAAAAAGTCACGGATGAAAAAACACGTACGCCTTATGGTTCAGACTTCAAGTTAGTTACGAAAGCTGAAACACCTGATGCGAATACTTTTCGTGTGACATATGCCGCGCCATATGCCCCAGCCTTAGACACATGGGCAGGTTTACATATTTTGCCCAAGCATTTATTAAATGACCAAGACATTAACACCACTGCATTTGCACGCCATCCAGTAGGTAGCCATTATTACAAATTAGATAGCTGGAAAAACGGTCAGTATTTAAAGCTCACACGCAACGTGAATGCTACGCAAGGCCAAGCAAAAATTGACAATTTACTGTCCCGTATCATCCCCGATAAAGCAGCACAGTTTTTAGAGCTTAGTGCAGACAATATAGACTCTATGGGCCTTAACCCAATACAGTACGCTAGAATTTTCCCTGCTAGACCAGACCTGAATAAGAACATTGCGCTCTATAAAGAGCTAGGTAATAGCTATACCTATTTAGGCTTTAATCTTAAACGTAAACCATTTGACGACATTCGCGTCAGACAAGCAATTAACTATGCAATTAACAAACAAGAAATTATTGATGGCGTGTTATTAGGTCTTGGGGAGCCGGTTGCATCACCATATAAGCCTGGTACACGTTGGAGTAACCCCATACTCAAGCCTTATCCCTATGATCCCAATAAAGCTAAAGCCTTATTGAAAGAAGCTGGTTATGAAGACCATGACGGCGATGGCATTATTGATAAAGATGGCAAACCCTTTAGCTTTGAAATTTTGACCAATCAAAATAAAGAACGTGAAATGACTGGGGTGTTGATACAGCGTCGCCTTAAAGATGTGGGCATTAAAGCGAATATTCGCGTATTGGAGTGGGCAAGCTTTTTAGGGCGATTTATCAAACCTAAAGAATTTGACGTCGTTGTATTGGGTTGGAGCTTATCGTTAGACCCAGATCAATACAGCATCTGGCACTCTAGCCAGCAAGGACCTGGTCAATTCAACTTCATTAGTTACAATAATCCACGCGTAGACAAGCTATTAGAAGCTGGTCGACTAGAGCTTGATCCTGAAAAGCGCATGAAAATCTACCATGAGTTTTCGAAAATATTATTAGAGGATAGCCCTATCGTATTTCTATCCGCAGGCTATGGCTTATCAGCTATTCATAAGCGTGTAAAAGGCATTAGCAACCCTGCCCCACCCGCCGGTATTGGCCATAATACTTATGAATGGAATATTCCAAGTGCATATGCTAGAAATGAAATGAGCGAGCATTAATCCATGAGCTACTATTTTATGCACCAACATCATCATGCTTAAATACTTACTTAAACGAGTTTTTTGGATGATTCCACTATTAATTGGCATCAGCCTGATTTCTTTTTTTATTATGCATTTAGCGCCTGGCGATATCACAACAAGCGAAGCCAGCTTTAATCCAAAAGCCAGCGAGGAATCAAGACAGAAATTACGCGAACTTTACAGCCTAGATAAACCTGTCATAGTGCAATATGGTTTATGGGTAAAACGTATGGTAACCTTAGATTTCGGCACATCATTTGCATCGCACCAACGTCCTGTTTTTTGGCAAACTAAAGATAAAGACGGCAATATTACTTTAGGCATGATTCAAGAAGCATTACCAATTACTCTGCTCATCAATGTATTAAGCCTTATATTGATCATAAGTGTTGCACTGCCGTTCGGTGTGATTTCAGCACTTAAACAAAACCAATTAGCAGATCGTAGTATTACCTTGTTTGTGTTTATTGGCTTTGCAATTCCGGGTTTCTGGCTTGCACTCATGCTGATGTACTGGACTGGCGTGCAACATGCCTGGCTACCAATTTCGGGGCTAGAAAGTATGGGGCATGACAATATGTCTTGGCTAGCCAGAACCATTGATACGCTAAAACATTTAGCCTTGCCAGTCTTTATTTCCGGGCTTACTGGCCTTGCAGGCATTTCATTATTTGTACGTAACGGCATGTTAGAAGTGCTTCATCAGGATTACATCACCACGGCACGCTCTAAAGGTTTAAAAGAAAATCGCGTCATTTATGGTCACGCGCTACGTAACGCACTACTTCCGCTTATCACAATCTTTGGTCTAAGTATTCCTGGGTTGATAGGCGGCTCTGTCATCGCCGAGAGTATTTTTGCGATTCCGGGTATGGGTAAATTATTCTACGATGCTGTATTAATGAGAGATTTTCCAGTCATCATGGGCATTCTGACCATAGGCGCAGTACTCACATTAATCGGCAATCTCTTAGCAGATGTTGCTTATGCTTGGGCGGACCCAAGGGTCAGGCGCGGAGTGATGCAATGAAAAAAGCATTACATAACCCGCTCGCCTTGATTGGCTTCATTATCATTGCTGGTATATTACTGCTTGCATTAGTAGCACCGTTAATAGCTCCGTATGATCCCGAGGCTATCAATGTAAAAGCAATATTACTACCACCCAGTGCCAATCATTTAATGGGGACCGATGGTCTAGGCCGTGATGTATATACACGCATGCTGTACGGCTCACGTATATCGCTAATGGTAGGGTTTGTAGCTGTTGGTATCGCCACAGCCATTGGCATCATCCTAGGTGCCATTGCAGGCTTCTATCGAGGCTGGGTTGATACTGTCATCATGCGTATTGTCGATGTAATGCTTTCAATACCGACATTCTTCTTGATTTTGGCTGTCATTGCATTTTTAACGCCGTCCATCTGGAACATCATGATTGTGATTGGCCTAACCTCGTGGATGGGCGTAACAAGATTGGTACGCGCGGAGTTTTTAAGCTTACGTAACCGAGAGTTTGTTTTAGCCGCTCAGGCATTGGGCGCAAAAGATGCAAGGCTCATTTTCAGACATTTATTACCAAATAGTTTAACGCCTATTATTGTTAGCTCAATACTCGGCATAGCCAGTGCAGTGTTAGTGGAATCCGGCTTGAGCTTTCTAGGTTTAGGTGTGCAAGCACCACAAGCCTCATGGGGCAATATCTTAACGGATGGTAAAGAATATATTCAATTTGCATGGTGGCTATCACTCTTTCCAGGGCTTGCCATACTGATTACTGTGTTAGGGTATAATCTGCTTGGGGATGGTTTACGCGATGTGTACAACCCGAGAAGTAATCAACATTAGACGCATACTCTAAAATTTATATTCAAGATTAAAAGATAAATAGGAATAATGTCATGGGATTTTTAGCAGGTAAGAAAATATTAATCGCGGGTTTATTAAGCAATCGTTCAATTGCTTACGGCATTGCTACCGCAATGAAACGTGAAGGTGCAGAGCTAGCGTTCACCTACCAAGTTGAAAAGCATAAAGAGCGTGTTGCTAAATTAGCTGCAGATTTTGATTCAACATTAGTATTTCATTGTGATGTTGCAGAAGATAGCTTAATAGACACTCTATTTGTAGATATCGCCAAACATTGGGACGGCATTGACTCTATCGTCCATTCAGTTGCCTTTGTACCAAAAGATGCGCTCGCTGGTGACTACCTAGACTTAGTGACACGTGAAAACTTTCGTATCGCACATGATATTAGCTCATACAGCTTTGCCGCATTGGCAAAAGCCGCTTTACCAATGATGTTAGGTAGAAACGGCAGCTTGCTTACATTGAGCTATTTGGGCGCAGAACGCACAATGCCTAACTACAACGTGATGGGCTTAGCTAAAGCCAGCCTTGAAGCTAACGTGCGCTACATGGCACAGAGCTTAGGCCCAAAAGGCATACGGGTTAATGCAGTGTCTGCCGGGCCTATTAAAACACTGGCTGCTTCAGGTATTGCTGACTTCGATAAAATGATCAGCTTCAATGAAAAACATGCTGCCTTACGCCGTAATGTAACGATTGAAGAAGTAGGCAACGCCGCTGCCTTTTTATGCAGCGATTTAGCCTCAGGCATTACTGGTGAAATTACTTATGTAGACGGCGGTATGAACATTACTGCAGCGGGTGTCATTGATTAAATTGACATAAAAACTGTGTGTGCATAAAAAGCAATAAAAAAGCACCCTAGGGTGCTTTTTTATTGCTTTTTACTTGTTAGTTCAAAATTCTTTACTAATTATTCACCGTACTGCCTAGTAAAACCTTCTCATTTACTTTTACTTTTGCTTTTTCACGTAAAGATTGTTTGTATGCAGAAAGATACTCACTCATTAGCGCAGTGTTAAGCTCTGTTTTAGCCGCTTTTCTCACGTCAGCATCTGTAGATGCTAACTCTGCAACTTTAATCACTTTGACCAGCAAATAGCCTTGTTTACTATCAGCTACACCAGAATAAGCAGGAAGCTTATTCACATTAGTTTTAAATACTTGACTCATTGTAAGCTCTGTTAAACCTTGCGCATTTTTACGATCAACAGTAACTTCTGGAATCCACTCAATACCAACAACTGGTTTACCAGCACGTAAATCTTTCAATGCAGCTTCACCTTTAGCAGATGCCAATCTAGCAGCAGCTTCTAATTTAAGTAAAGCCTCAATACCTGATTTCACTTCGTCAAAGCTACGTGGTGCTGCAGCTTTATATTCAACCAAACGTGCAGAAACTAAATTGTTTGGTGAAACTTCAACCGCTTCAGTATTACGGTGGTCTTTAAGCACTTCGTTAGAAAAAATGAGATTCATAATCTTATCGTTTTTGAAAAACTTAGCACCCGTTTCACGACTTAACCAATCTGAGGTATGCACTTCACCATTGAATGCTTTAGCCGCTGATTGCAAACTGGATGACTGCTCATAAACCATATTACTGAAATTTTCAGATTTCTCAGCAAAAAGTGCTTGAGTTTTTTGGTAGATTAAATCGGCTTTCACTTGAAACTTAAGTGTGTTGTAATCGGAACCGCTGCCACTAATTTCAGTCACTTTAATAATATGGTAACCAAATTCAGATTCAACTAACTCACTGATTTGATTTACCCTACTACTAAATGCAGCATCTTCAAATGGCTTTACCATTGCACCACGGCCAAAACTACCTAAGTCACCACCTTTAACAGCCGAGCCTGGATCTTGTGAGTTCTTAATAGCCAATTGCTCAAACTTACTTGGATCTTTTTTAATTTCAGCAAGCAAAGCTTCGGCTTTAGTTTTAGCCTGTTGTTTTTGTTCTGGAGTAGCACTTACACCAAAACCAATCAAAATATGGCTTGCACGCCTTTGTTCATTAGCATGATACTTAGAAGAATTTTCATCATAAAATTTCTTTAGTTCAGCATCATCCACTTTCACCTCTTTAATGAAGTTAGCTGGTGACAATAATAGAAATTCAATTTTAACTTGCTCTGGCACCACTAATTTATCTTTGTGTAGCTCATAATAAGCTTTCACTTGTGCAGGATCTATTTTAACCTGACTCACAAAGTCATTTGTTTTGATCTCTGATACGCTTACTAAGCGTTGTTGATTAGTAATTTTAAAAGCATTATCGGCTTGTGCATTCGATATAAAACCTAGTCTAGCAATACCATCTTGTGCTTGCTGTGCCAATAAATCTGCGCGCATGCCTGCCTCAAATTTTGAAGGTGAAATATGATTTTGCTGCAATGTTTGATCGTAGATTTCTTGCGAAAATTTACCATCTTTCTGAAACTCTGGCATACCTGTCACATAAGTAGACAATTGCGCATCGCTAATTGCATACTTAGCATGCTGAACTTCGTTATTCAATAACTGCTTATTGATCAACTGATTTAGAACGATAGATTTTACTTCAGGGCTATCCAGTTGAGCTTGATCAGCCTTCCCTTCAGACAACAATCTATCACGCATATTTTTTAATGCATTTGAATATTCTTGGAGTGAAACGTTATTGCCGTTCACTTCTGCGACGGCAATATTATGACTAGCACTATTCAAATAAGAGTCAATACCAAATAAGGCAAAAGGAACGGTAATTAAAGCCAATAAAGCTTTACCAACCCAACCTTGGGCTATGGAGCGGATTTTATCTAACATAAAAACTTTCTACCCTTTTCAAAGTGCGTACTAAATATTGAAACAAACTTTATTAATAATCAAACTGACTATTATTAATATGAATCATTAAAAAAGGTGATTAATATATCACAAGATAAGCGTCTGGATTGATACTGCAATACAAGACACTACAAACTCATTCAGGTTCTAATACATCTAAAGTTACAAACCATCGAGAGGGTTCAATAAAACAGCATTTACAAATCAAAAATACAAATAAAAATAGCGAGTCCGAAGACTCGCTATTTTTACTCTGGCGGAGCGGACGGGACTCGATCCCGCGACCTCCTGCGTGACAGGCAGGCATTCTAACCAACTGAACTACCACTCCAAAAACTTACGTAGCTAAAAATAGTTACGTGTTTAAATTTTGCACTCTTAATCTTAAAAAATAAAGAGTGCTTAAATTACTAGCACCCTCAATTTAAAATCAGGAACGTCTTAGTCACATATTTTTATGATTTGGTGGGTGCTAACGGGGTCGAACCGCTGACATTCGCCTTGTAAGGGCGACGCTCTACCAACTGAGCTAAGCACCCTGCTTAACCAACAAAAACGCTAGTTTACAGCATCCTTAAGTGCTTTACCAGCCCTAAATTTAGGAGAATTAGCGGCTTTAATGCTAATCGTTTCACCAGTACGAGGATTACGGCCATTTCTAGCCTCACGCTTACCTACATAAAATGTACCAAAACCAATTAAAGTCACTAAATCGCCGCTTTTCATAGCTTTTGTAATTGAAGCTGTTGTTGCATCTAAAGCACGACCAGCGGCGGCTTTTGAAATACCTGCTGCATTTGCAATGTCGTCAATCAGTTCTGATTTATTCATTTGTAATCCCCTCTTAAGGTTATATTAAATAAAAAACTAGGTTATTTATTTGGGTATTACTACCCGTACAACTTTATATCAAGTCAACAAAGGCTATGTCAAGCGTTTATAAAACTATATTACACTTATTTATTTAATGCTTAGTCGCATCACTGGTAGAAGACGAGCTTTCTGTTGTTTTGTCAGCAGCTTGAGCATCTTTAGCAGTTAATTCGTTCGTTACTAAAATTTCAGGTAAAGGTTGTGGCTGTGAAGCCAAAGCAAAGGCCAGTACCTCATCAATCCATTGCACCGGATGAATTTCTAACTGGTTTTTAATATTTTCCGGAATATCTGCTAAATCTTTAACATTCTGCTGAGGTATCAATACCGTTTTAATGCCGCCTCGGTGTGCTGCAAGCAACTTTTCTTTTAAACCACCAATAGGTAACACTTCACCTCTTAGCGTAATTTCACCGGTCATCGCTACGTCTGCACGCACAGGAATACCTGTAAGAATAGAAACTAGCGCAGTTGTAATGGCAATACCAGCACTTGGTCCATCTTTGGGTGTTGCACCTTCAGGAAAGTGAATGTGAATATCATTTTTTTCATAAAAGTCACTTGCAATTCCTAAACGTTTAGTCCGACTACGCACTACACTCATTGCAGCCTGCGTTGATTCTTGCATTACGTCGCCCAACTTACCAGTTGTCGTAGTTTTGCCTTTGCCTGGTAACAATACCGCCTCAATCGTAAGCAATTCACCACCGACAGATGTCCAAGCAAGCCCTGTTACCTGCCCTATTTGATCGTCTTTCGCGGCAACACCGTAGTCATAACGCTGAACTCCCAGATATTTCTCTAGGTTTTTTGGCGTTACGCTAATTTTCTTAGCCGCTTTTGCACCCTCTTTTGCTTTTGTAGTGATTAACTCTTTAACCACTTTACGACAAATTTTTGCGACTTCTTGCTCTAGCTTACGCACACCTGCCTCACGCGTATAAAAACGAACAACATCACGCACTGCGAGTTCTGAGATATTGATTTCAGTCTCTTGCAAACCATGTGATTTAAGTTGTTTAGGCAATAAGTAGCGCATCGCGATATTAACTTTTTCATCTTCGGTATAACCTGCAAGATGAATAATCTCCATACGATCTAACAGTGGCGCAGGAATATTCATTGAGTTTGCTGTTGCAACGAACATCACATCTGACAGATCATATTCAACTTCAACATAATGATCAGCAAAAGTATGATTTTGCTCAGGGTCTAAAACCTCAAGTAAAGCAGAAGATGGGTCACCTCTAAAGTCTTGGCCTAATTTATCCACTTCATCCAGTAGGAATAATGGATTTTTAACGCCAACCTTAGTCATACTTTGTAAAATCTTGCCTGGCATAGAGCCAATGTAAGTACGTCTATGGCCGCGAATTTCAGACTCATCGCGCATGCCGCCTAGCGCCATGCGTACAAATTTACGATTAACTGCCTTAGCAATACTCTGTCCTAGCGAAGTTTTACCTACGCCAGGTGGGCCTACTAAGCATAATATTGGCGCCTTAATTTTATCGACGCGTTGCTGCACGGCGAGATATTCAACAATGCGTTCCTTGACTTTATCCAATCCGTAGTGATCATCATCCAATATAGCTTCAGCAGCCAATAGATTTTTACTGATCTTGGTCTTTTTCTTCCATGGAAGATTGATAAGGATGTCGATGTAGTTGCGCACCACCGAAGCTTCAGCAGACATTGGTGACATTAATTTTAATTTTTTAAGCTCACTAGCAACTTTTGCTAATGCTTCTTTAGGCATACGAGCAGCTTCAATGCGCTTTTCAAGCTCTTCCATTTCAGCATTTTCGTCTTGCTCACCGAGTTCTTTTTGAATCGCTTTTACTTGTTCATTTAAGTAATATTCACGCTGCGTTTTTTCCATCTGACGTTTTACACGCCCGCGGATACGTTTTTCAACTTGCAGAATATCAATTTCACCTTCCATCAGGCGAAGTAAATGTTCCAAACGTTCAGCAACGCTAAACATTTCGAGTATCTTTTGTTTTTCATCTAGCTTTAAGGTTAGATGGGCGGCAATGGTATCAGCCAGACGACCGGCTTCATCAATTGATGCAAGTGAAGTGAGAATTTCTGGTGGAATCTTTTTGTTAAGCTTTACATATTGATCAAACTGCGCAAAAACAGTACGCATTAAAGCTTGGATTTCAATATCACTCACAGACTCTTCAATCAATTCTGCGTGCGCAACGAAGCACTCTTCAGTCTCAATAAAACCAGTCACTTTAGCGCGCTGAACGCCTTCCACAAGTACTTTAACCGTGCCATCTGGTAGTTTGAGCATTTGTAGCACAGTTGCAATTGTGCCAACTTCATAAAGGTCGTTGGCATCAGGCTCATCTTTATTAGCAGATTTTTGTGCTACCAATAAGATACGCTTATTGCCTTCTGATGCAAGCTCTAACGCTTTTACTGATTTAGTCCGGCCAACAAATAATGGGATAACTAAGTGCGGATATACAACGACATCACGCAAAGGCAGGACTGGCAATAAGCCACTCTCTGGAGAATATAAAGGGAATGATTGTGTCATGAATAGACCTCAAAATTAAGCTATAAAATTAAGCCAAAAACGCCTATACATAAGTTGATGGGGCTGAACTCGGCCTCTTCAACCCTTAGATCATTAATTACCGCATAAAATTAAACCTTTAATTCATGTTTAATCATCAATTAAAGGTTTAAAGTAAATGCACAAGCAATAAAGCACTTGCTAGAAAGTATAGTTAAATATGATCAAAATTAACTCAGAATCAAATACACATTGCCGAGTTAATTATAAGATTAAATGATTACCCTACAGCCTCTTCAGTAGACTTATCTTCATAAATCAAAAGCGGCGGTGCATCACCACGAATAACACCTTCATCAATCACGACTTTACTTAAATTAGTTAGCGATGGTAGCTCATACATAATTTCCAGCAAAGAGTGTTCCATAATTGAACGTAATCCACGGGCGCCAGTTTTACGTTCTAGCGCTTTTTTGGCAATCAAGAGTAATGCAGATTCTCTAAATTCTAAATCTACATCTTCCATCTTGAATAATTTGATATATTGCTTAGTCAATGCGTTTTTAGGCTCAGTTAAGATAGTCATTAACGCAGCTTCATCCAACGATTCTAGTGTAGCAACCACAGGTAAACGACCGATAAACTCTGGAATCAATCCAAACTTAATCAAATCTTCAGGCTCAACATCACGTAATACTGCGCCAATTTCACGCACATCCGTTTTGCTTTTAACTTCTGCACCAAAACCAATACCGCCTTTTTCAGAGCGTAAACGAATGACTTTCTCTAAGCCATCAAACGCGCCGCCACAGATGAATAAAATATTAGTAGTATCAAGCTGTACAAACTCTTGATTAGGATGCTTACGTCCACCTTGTGGTGGTATTGAAGCGACTGTACCTTCAATCAGTTTAAGCAAGGCTTGTTGCACGCCTTCACCAGACACATCGCGCGTAATTGATGCATTTTCTGATTTACGTGAAATTTTATCCACTTCATCAATATATACAATGCCACGCTTGGCTTTTTCAACATCATAATCACACTTTTGCAATAGCTTTTGCATGATGTTCTCAACGTCTTCACCCACGTAACCGGCTTCAGTTAGGGTGGTGGCATCTGCCATGACAAACGGCACATCTAACAGCCTAGCCAATGTTTGTGCTAGCAGTGTTTTGCCTGAACCTGTTGGGCCAATCAATAAAATATTGCTTTTTGAGATTTCAACTTCATCTTTTTGACCACCATTAGATAAGTTGTTATGACCTAAGCGCTTGTAATGGTTGTACACCGCAACGGCTAAATTCTTTTTAGCGTGGGTTTGGCCAATCACATATTGATCTAATATTTTGCAAATCTCTTGTGGGGTAGGCAAACTTTCATCAGTTGATTTTAGACCATCACTATTTTGAATTTCTTCTTTGATGATGTCGTTGCATAAATCAACACACTCATTACAAATGAACACAGAAGGTCCTGCAATGAGTTTTTTTACTTCGTGTTGGCTTTTGCCACAAAATGAACAATAAAGTAATTTATCGCCGTCGGCTTTAGTCGCCATTGATTATTTCCTATTAATTGGTACTTGACTGGTAGCGTGCTAAATTTTAATTACCTAGCACGTCTACCTTGATTACGACTTTAAAAAGTCTGATTTTAGATAAAATTTATACGGCTTCAGTTCTGCTGTTAATGACCTTATCAATCATGCCATACTCAACTGATTGTTCAGCGCTCATAAAGTTATCTCGCTCAGTATCACGGTCGATTTCTTCAGCCGTTTTACCTGTATGGTGCGCTAAAATTTCGTTCAATTTACCGCGCAAATATAAGATTTCTTTTGCATGAATTTCAATATCTGACGATTGGCCTTGAAAACCACCTGAAGGCTGATGAATCATCACACGTGAGTTAGGCAAACTAAAACGCTTATCTTTAGCGCCCGCAGCCAGTAAAAATGCGCCCATACTAGCAGCCTGACCGATACATAAAGTGCTGACATCGGCTTTAATGAATTGCATGGTGTCATAAATCGACATACCAGCAGTCACAGAACCGCCTGGCGAATTGATATAAAGAGAAATATCTTTATCTGGATTTTCAGCTTCTAAAAATAGCAACTGAGCCACCACAAGATTAGCGGACATATCGTTGACAGGGCCAACTAAAAATATGACACGTTCTTTTAGCAGACGTGAGTAAATGTCATACGAACGTTCGCCACGGCCGCTCTGCTCAACCACCATTGGGATATAACCCAAACCCTGTGGATTCCATTCCTGTTGTAATTGCGACTGTTGCATATTGTTCATTTACGCATTTCCCATTAAATCATCGAATTTAACTTTTTTATCAGTTACCTTAGCTTTCGACAACACCCAAGCCACTGCGTTCTCTTCGGTAGCTAATGCTGATGGTTCATCCAAACGTTTAGGATCTGCAAAGTACCAAGTCACTACATCCGCTGGACGCTCAAAGCTTTGTGAAAACACATCAACCATTGCACGAATTTGGTCCGCGCTTGCATGTAAAGCATTCGTGTTAATTAACTCGCCTAAAATCAAACGTAATTTTGTGCCACGTTTTGCTTGGTCTTCAAACATTGCTGGCTCAAGTCTGATGTTGCTTAAATCTGCACCGCGTTGTTTAAGGTTTTGCTCTGTTGTTTGCATCATACGATTGATTTCAGTTGCTAACAGTACGCTAGGAATTTCAAAGTCTGCATTGTCAACTAAAGCTTGAAACACTTGTTCTTTCAACTTCGCGTTCACACGTTTAGACACTTCTTGTTTCAAGCTTTCAGTAATCTCAGCTTTCATTTTTTCAACATCACCGTCTTCAATGCCTAAGCTTTTTGCAAAGTCAGCGTCAATTTCAGGATATTTAGGTTGTGACACGCTAATGTAATTAACGTCATAACTCACTGTTTTACCAGCAAGTTGTTCTGGTGTATGGTCTGCTGGATAAGCAATCTCAAATTGTTTTGAGTTACCCGCTTTACCGCCAGTTAACTGCTCATCAAAAGACTCAACACGGCCAGCTTCACCTAACACTAAATCAATACCAGTATCTCCAGTAGATTCAACTTCTTTATCATCAATCGATGCTTTAAGTGTCACATTGATGCGATCATCTTTTTTAGCCGCACGTTTAACTGGCTCATAGCTAACGCGTTGTTTTACTAATACATCTAATGTTTTCTTAACGTCAGCATCGCCCACTTCAAGTACAGGGCGCTCAATTTCAAGTTTTGATAAGTCACCTAAATTAACTTCAGGGAATACTTCAAATGTTGCCGTGTACTCTAATACTTCAGAAGCTGCGCCAAATGGTTTATGTTCAATATTAGGATAACCGGCAACGCGCAATTTAGCTTCATCTACTGCATCACCAAAGCTTTGTTCAACTGCGCCTGAATACACTTCATCACGTACTTGCGTACCATATTGCTGATTCACCAAGCCCATAGGCGCTTTACCAGGTCTAAAGCCTGCAAATTTTGCAGTGCGTGACATCTGAGCTAAGCGCTGTTGAATTTGCGCTTCTAGTGGTTGAAGTGGAACCGTAATCGTAATACGGCGCTCTAGTGTGCTAATAGTTTCAACATTCAATGCCATGCGGTTTATTCCTAAGATCTAAATGCAGACTGTAAGCTACGTTGATAAAAACGCTTGCTACAGACTTGCTTTAATAAGTAAGTTGGTATGAAGTAGAGCATCAAAAACGCTGTAATTTGACGGCAGTTGTAGTGAGGTTTGAGTATGACTCATACAACTTTTTTGCTCACCAGAAAAAAACTGGTTTTATAGGCTCACGACTTCGCATAAATTAAGCCGGAAACTATAGCATATTAGGCTTTTGTTAACAAACGACAGCGCTAATATTTTTCATCAACATTTTATTGAATATTTAGAAAGGTAGCATAACTCGGTATTTTACTGAGACTAAACGTAATATAGTAGTAAAAGTAATGCCAGCAAGTGTAGCAGGCAACTCATCAACGCCTAAGTAGACGCAGATTAAAAATACCGCGCTGCCAAGCACTGCGCAAGTAGCATACAACTCGTTACGACGAAAAACATCAGGAATTTCATTACAAATAATATCGCGAATAATGCCACCAAACACCCCAGTGACCGCGCCAAGTAACATGGCGATATAAAAATCACAACCTGCCTGATGCGCAATACTTGCACCTGCTGTGCTAAAAAACCCAAGTCCAAGTGCATCTAACACTACAAAGGTTTTAGTGAGGCGTGGATTTTCATAAAAATTACCAGGAAGTGGTGCCGCAACAATGACAAAACCGAGCAACATTAAGGCGTAGCTTGAATGTTGCACCCAGTACAGCGGATAGTGCCCAATCATCAGGTCTCGCACCGTACCACCGCCGAATGCGGTAATCATGCTGACGGTATACACGCCTATAATATCCATGCCTTTTTTGCGTGCTTCTATGATGCCAGTAAAGGCAAAAGCAAGCACGCCTAGTAATTCAATGATCACTAGCGCATTAAGTTGGGAAAAGATCACATTTAACTTTAAAAGCATTTAAAGTTAAATCATACTGCAAGTTAATTGTTATTCATTGAATTTAAAACGTAATCTAAATTAGCTCGGCTCGGTGCAGTGGGCTAATGTACACCGGCACATTTTCCGCGGGTAGCGGTTTACGGCCACGAATTAAATCTGATATTTTTTCTGCAATCATAATCGTCGGTGCATTCAAATTTCCAGTCACAATTTCAGGCATGATAGATGCATCAATCACACGCAAGCCTTGCACGCCGTGCACGCGCCCTTCTGAATCTACCACGGCCATTTCGCCAACACCCATCGCGCATGAGCCGCAAGGGTGATAGGCGGTTTCAGCATGTTCGCGTACAAAACTATCCAGCTCATCATCGGTTTGCACTTCGATGCCAGGAGAAATCTCTTTACCTACATACGGTGCAAGTGCTAGCTGCTGCATAATATTTCTTGTGATGCGAATACCTGCCCTGAACTCCCGCCAATCTTGCTCGGTAGACATATAGTTAAACAAAATACTTGGATGTTCACTAGGATCTTTAGCGCGTATTTGTATACTGCCACGGCTGGGCGAACGCATAGAACCCATGTGCGCTTGAAAACTATGCACTTTAATAGGATTACTGCCGTTGTAATTAATAGCAATTGGTAGAAAGTGATATTGAATATTCGGCCAAGTAAAACTATCGTCGCTACGAATAAAGCCACCCGCCTCAAATTGATTACTGGCACCAATACCTGTACCAAAAAATAGCCATTCAGCGCCTATCAAGGGTTGGTTGTAAAGCTTTAAAGCTGGCGCTAACGATACTGGTTGTTTACATTCATATTGCTGATAGATTTCAAGGTGATCTTGCAGATTGGCGCCTACGCCGGGCAAATCATGGACTAAAGGAATATCGAACTCTCGCAACAAGGCAGCCGGACCAATACCAGAGCGCTGCAATATTGGTGGTGAAGCGATTGCGCCAGCACATAACAACACTTCACGCTTAGCCGTGGCTTGTTGTGGCTTATCGCCTAGCAAATAAGCCACAGCTGTTGCACGTTTGCCGGTAAACAAAATACGGTCGGTAAGCGCATGTGTGATGATAGTCAGATTCTTTCGATTACGTGCTTGATCTAAATAACCACGTGCAGTGCTAGAGCGTCGACCTTGCGGTGTTACCGTGCGATCCATCGGACCAAAACCTTCTTGCTGATAACCATTTAAATCGTCAGTACGTGGATAACCCGCTTGCACACCTGCATCAACCATGGCTTTGAACAACACGTTATTACCATTTTTAGGCGTAGTAACGCTCACAGGTCCCTTACCGCCATGGTAATCATTTGGCCCAATATCGCGTGTTTCAGCACGCTTAAAATACGGTAAGCAATGTAAATATGACCAGCTTTCCAAGCCATCACGCTTAGCCCAACCATCATAATCCAGCGCATTGCCGCGTATATAGCACATGCCATTAATCAAGGATGAGCCGCCTAAACCTTTGCCGCGACCACATTCCATGCGACGATTATTCATATTCGGTTCAGGGTCGGTTTGATACGCCCAATTGTAGCGTCGGCCTTGCAAGGGATAAGCTAAAGCCGCTGGCATTTGTGTACGAAAATCTAGGCGATAATCAGGTCCGCCAGCTTCTAGCAACAACACCGTTACATCAGCATCTTCAGTCAGGCGAGTGGCTAATACATTACCTGCAGAACCTGCTCCTATGATGATGTAATCGAACGTTTGTGGTGTAGTCATACTTTTAATTCCAATATTATTAAATGCAACGCTAAGCTTTGAAGTACCATCGCTTTAAAGTATCTGAGCGTTAAAACACCAGCGCATTAAAACACCGAAGTGTAATTACCCAACTCAACCTGAATCGACTTAACGCGCGTGTAATTTTGCAAAGTCATTAAACCATTCTCGCGCCCTACGCCAGATTGCTTATAACCACCAACCGGCATTTCAGCAGGCGATTCACCCCAAGTATTAATCCAGCAAATGCCTGCTTGTAGCTGATGAATCACACGATGCGCACGGCTTATATTTTCCGTAATGACCCCTGCGGCAAGCCCGTACTCGGTATCATTTGCGCGGCGAATCACTTCGTCTTCATCGTCATACACAAGAATACTCATCACTGGGCCAAAGATTTCTTCGCGAACAATCGTCATGTCGTCGGTGCAATCAGTGAATACGGTCGCCTGTACATAAGCACCGTTTGCATAAGTGCCCTCTAGCACACGTTCGCCACCAATCAACAAACGTGCACCTTGCTTGCGACCTGTTTCAATATAGCGCAACACATTTTCCATGTGTGATAAGCTGACCAATGGACCAAAATTAGTAGCTTCATTTTGCGGATCACCAAGGCGAATACGCTTTACACGCTCTATTATTTTCTGCTCAAACTCCTTGATATTAGAACGATGCACAAACACGCGTGTGCCGTTGGTACAGACCTGACCAGAACTATAGAAGTTAGCCATCATCGCCACATCAGCAGCTTTATCCATATTCGCATCAGAAAAAATAATCAATGGCGATTTACCGCCCAGCTCCATCGTCACATCTTTTAAGGTTGAGCTTGAAGCGCTCGCCATCACTTTTTTACCCGTAACAGTACCACCAGTAAATGATATTTTCTCAATGCCTGCATGCTCGGTTAACCAAGCACCTACTTCGCGACCACTGCCTGTGAGTACATTAAACACACCGTCTGGCAGACCTGCTTCTGTATAAATTTCAGCCAATTTTAAGGCAGTAAGTGGCGTCACTTCACTGGGTTTGAATATCATGGCGTTACCCGCTGCTAATGCCGGGGCAGATTTCCACAAGGCAATTTGAATCGGGTAGTTCCAAGCACCAATACCCGCAACCACGCCTAGCGGTTCGCGGCGCGTATAAACAAAAGCACTTTCACGCAATGGAATCTGCTGACCTTCAAGCGCAGGCACTAGCCCAGCATAATATTCAAGGACATCAGCACCCGTTACAATATCTACATAGCGCGTTTCAGAAAGTGGTTTACCTGTATCTAAAGTTTCTAATTCAGCAAGTGCATTATTACGTTCACGTAAAATCTCAACAGCACGGCGTAAAATTCGAGAGCGTTGAATGGCTGTCATAGCCGCCCAAACACGTTGACCTTGCTGTGCGATAACTACTGCAGCATCCACATCAGCTTGAGAAGCAACTTGCACTTCAGCCAGCACTTCGCCATTAGCTGGGTTAATCGTCTGGAAGGTTTTGCCACTAGTGGCATCTACACGACGGCCGCCAATGTAGAGTTGTTGTAGGTTAAAACGTGGCAATTACTTCCTCCAAACTTAATGTGATTAAAACTACTGCACAGTGTAAAAGCCCCACCATATTGCCACAACTGAATTACGACTTAAAATTAGTTAAAACCGACCATGTGACCGACATAATTACTTATTTTTGGAGATCTATTGGCAGCATGCTTTGAATGTAAAAAAGGATGCCAAAGCATCCTTTTAAATAAACAATTACTTAAAAATTAAATGATTGTCAGCAAACAACTACCAAGAACGCTTAACAAAGAACATCAAATGTTTACCGTTAAAAGCATTACCATTAACATCGGTGTAATAGACTTGGTTATGTACATCAAATGTATCAGAATAAATCGCACCCGCGTTAAAACCTTCTAATGGCTTACCAGCATTTGGTAAAGAGAAGTTTCTATTTAAACCAATTGCAAAGTCACCTTGATCACCTTCAAGATTTTTAGTGGTTTGATAGCCAACTTTAGCCATAAAGTTTAAATCACCGATTGGCAAGGTGTAGTTAACTTTCAACTCATTATAATCTGAATACTTAGTATCACGATTTGCTGTATTGCCAATGGCATCTGATTTATTCTGGCCATACCAGTCAGTCAATACGTTGAAGTATGTGTATGTGAACCATTTGTAAGAAAGCGCCACAGAAGCCTCAAATGAGTCAGCTTTATGCCCACCAAATCCATTATTAGCATATTGCTTTCTACCTTCTAAATAAGCGTAGTAATTACCCAAAACGTTTACACCAAAGCCATTTTCAAAGGTATGCGCATAGCCTGCATAAAAGTCAGTTTCTAAATGGTTACCTTTTGATGACGTATTATTGGTGTCACGATAAAGATCAGGATCTAAATTTGAAAACCATGTACCTAAGTAAAAACCACTGCTGTGCGCCCAATCAATACCACCCTGCAAGGCTGGACCATTAGAATAACTATTACCACGGAATATATAATCACTATACATACCCAGGTTATATGTCAAAGTATAAGCTGGCGCAGGTGCTGCGGCCGCAGCAACAACTGGCACTGCATCTTCTGCTGAAGCAAAAGCACTGCTTAATAAAAGTGGCACTGCACATAATGCACTAATCACATGGCGGTTTGTAATCCAATTCAAGGCTTTCATTTGATATCCCTTAGTTATTTAAAAGTAATGCTGTAAGTTGCGTATTAATTTGTAAAATATTTCTATATTCGCTAAATTTCACTTAAAAAAAATTTCTAAAAACCACTTAAACCCTTGCTCAGGATTACATTCGCATTATCAAAGTCAGCCTTTATATTCAAAGTTGCAATTGCGACAATAAACATAAGAAAACCGCCCAGCGAGTATATTAAATGAACTTTTAACAATACAATTGCTTAAATCTACAAGAAACATAATGAATCAATTATTAACAGCATGCAACAATTCATTCACACAAATGCAACAATTCAACATAAATACAACAAAATGTAACGCTAGAAAATAGTGCGGCCGAATCAAACTTGCACTGAAATTGTGCGATAGAAAATAAGCATTGTTTTTTAATAAAAATATAGCTCACAACGCTAGGTGGTTTCAAGCTTAAAGTGCAAAAATGGCTTTTGGCACAAAACTTGTTGCACTAAAACATGGAAAGCTTTTTAATTAAAATTGCTTTAAGATAACTTAATCCTAACTTAAATATTTTTGTTAGTTATTAATTTGTTAGTTATTAATTTGCTAGGTAACAATTTGAAAGGGTAGTATGCCTTGTAAAGAAATGTCACAGGTTAAGCGCGTTGGCTTTTTAACCTTAAATAATTTCTCCATGATTGCATTTTCAAATGCCATTGAAATTCTTCGTATGGCCAATTACCTGTTGGGTGAAGAAGTGTATCAATGGTCGGTTATCACTGTGAATGGTAAGCCAGCTACCGCCAGTAATGGCATAGCCTTTGCCAAATCAACCACGTTAGATTTTGCCAATATGCCTGATATGTTATTAGTATGTGGCGGCGTTGATGTACAAGATGTGGTTTGCCCTGCTGTGATCAAACTCATTACTCAGGTCAGCAAACATACTATTTGGTTGGGCAGCCTTTGTACCGGTAGTTTTGCCTTGGCTAAAGCTGGTGTGTTAGACGGCTATAAATGTACGATTCATTGGGAGAACATGGCGAGTCTGCGTGAAAAGTTTCCTTACATTATATTTATGGAAGAGCTTTTTGTAATTGATCGTGACCGTTGCACTTGTGCAGGCGGCACTGCGCCTATAGATTTGATGCTGGCATTTGTACATGCACGGTTCGGCAAAAATCTAGTGGCCGAGATTTCAGATCAATTTATGGTGGTGCGTGCTAGAGATAGCAAAGACCAGCAACATATTCCAGTGGCTGCGCGGGTTGGTTACAGTCATAAAGCACTGGTGGAAGTTTCTGCGCTGATGGAAGCTAACATTGAAGAGCCATTGCCGCTTGATGAGTTAGCACGATTGGCTGGATTATCTCAGCGGCATTTGCAGCGTATGTTTAGCCATACGCTAAGCATGAGCCCGATGCATTATTACCTAAACTTGAGATTACGCCGCGCTAGAGCTTTATTATTACAAACAGAAATGTCGATTATGACCATCACGGTCGCTTGCGGATTTCAATCTTCCTGCCATTTTAGTAAATCATACCGTACGCTTTTTGGCTATTCTCCAAGCACAGAAAGGCGCCAGCATCAGCATTCACCAGCTATACACTCATTAGCAAGCACGGCCAATATGCTCACTACAGGCATAGAAGCTTAATCTACCGCCCACTTTTACAATACTTTTTCTGTGTATGTAAAATTTCATGCTCAAGTGCTTTCCCTCACAAAAGCAGTCATGTCGTGATTAAACAACATTCTGTCGGAATCTTAACCTTGGTTAAGGACCCTGCGCGATATGTTACTACTTGTAATAGTAATGTAACGGATTTGTGAGGCAACTTGCCTTATAGAGTGGCCATGCGGTACCAGTATGAGTTTTCATGCTGCTTTCTTTAAGTAATACACATTTATGTAGGAGTTAAAATGAAATCAATTTCCAAATGTATCCTAGCCTCTCTAACAATAATCACGCTTCAAGCGCAAGCAGCTGAACTTGCAAGTTGCAGTACCGTTAACTTTGCAGATATTGGCTGGACAGACATCACCACAACAACTGCTTTAACTTCAACAGTTTTACAAGGCTTAGGTTATAAACCAAAAGTCACTATTGCTACAGTGCCAATTGCTTTTGCTGGTGTTAAAAAACATCAGATTGATGCGTTCTTAGGCTACTGGTCACCCTCTATGACACCGATTGTTGAACCGTTCCTTAAAGACAATGGCATTAAAGTGTTAGAAAGACCAAACTTAGTAGGCGCTAAATACACGTTAGCCGTGCCTACATATGCTTATGAAGCCGGTTTAAAAAGTTTTGCAGACATTGCTAAATTTAAAGACAAGTTAGATGCCAAGATTTATGGCATCGAACCAGGTAACGATGGCAACTTGCTCATTAAAGGCATGATAGACAAAGACCAATTTGGCCTTAAGAGTTTCAAAATGGTTGAATCTAGTGAAGCTGGTATGTTGACTGAATTAAGCCGTGCAGTTAAACAGAAAAAATGGGTGGTATTTTTAGGCTGGGCGCCACATCCAATGAACGTGCAACAAAACATTACTTATCTAAGCGGTGGCGATGACGTATTTGGCGCTAACTACGGCGAAGCTAAAGTTTACACTGTGACGTCAACAGACTTAGCGACACGTTGCCCTAACGTAAATAAATTTGTGACTAACTTAGAGTTTTCTTTAGATATGGAAAATCAGGTCATGCTGCCTATCATGGCAAAAGTGAACCCTAATGTAGCAGCTAAAGCATGGTTGAAAAAGAATCCAGCCGCACTTGATAAATGGCTAGAAGGTGTACAAACCAAAGATGGCAAACCTGGTTTACCTGCGGTGAAGAAATACCTAGGCGTCTAATCTAAAGCTTAATCATTTTAAGCCACGTAGTTTTTAAGCTACATAGTTTTAAGTTACATAGTTTTTAAGCCACAACAGGCGCATAGCTGTTGTGGCTTTTTTGTTGCCACAACAGGCGCATAGCTGTTGTGGCTTTTTTGTTGCCGCAACAGGCGCATAGCTGTTGTGGCTTTTTTGTTGCCGCAAGCATTCAATAATGCACATAAGTCTATGCATAACTTAAGCCAAACTCATCAAGTTAAAAGCTGATTGCCCGCGATTAGTTTAGCTTAAAACGACACATGTCGTATTCAGTAAAGTTGTTGTCTGATGTAGCACATTAACAATGTGTTGAAACCTGAAAATGTTACTTCAGATTAGCGCTTGAAACAATTACCGGAGGCCGCTTGAAAAAAGATTATTCCATTTGGAAACTACTCTCCCAGGGGTTAAAAAATCACGAGGGATGGACGCCAGCATGGCGCAATCCTGTGATTAAACCATCGTATGACGTAGTGATTATTGGTGCGGGTGGTCATGGTTTAGCGACTGCCTACTACCTTGCTAAAGAGCATGGCATTAAGAATATTGCCGTGTTAGAAAAAGGCTACTTAGGTGGCGGCAATACTGCACGTAACACCACTATTGTTCGTTCTAACTACTTGTGGGATGAAGCCGCCATGCTTTATGAGCACTCGCTTAAACTGTGGGAAGGTTTAACTGAGGACATCAACTTCAACGTGATGTTTAGTCAGCGCGGTGTATTCAATTTAGGTCATACGCTGCAAGATATGCGCGACATTGAACGACGTGTCAACGCTAACAATCTGAATGGGATTGATGCTTTGGCTTTAAATGCACAAGAAGTAAAAGACCGCATTCCTATGATTAACATCTCCAAGAACACACGCTTCCCAATTATGGGCGCTAGCTTTCAGCCTCGTGGTGGCGTTGCGCGTCACGATGCAGTGGCTTGGGGCTTTGCCCGCGCTGCAAGTAATTATGGTGTTGATATTATAGAAAACTGCGAAGTGACCGCGATGGACATCTTGAATTCAACGATTAGAGGCTTGCAAACTAGCAAAGGTTACATATCAACCTCAAAAGTGGGTTGCGTGACTGCGGGGCATTCATCAGTCATGGCGAAAGCTGCTGGCATCAAAATGCCGCTTGAAAGCCACCCTCTGCAAGCATTTGTTTCAGAATCACTCAAACCAATATTAGACACGGTAGTCATGTCTAACGCAGTGCATGGTTATGTAAGCCAGTCAGACAAAGGTGAGTTAGTCATAGGCGCCGGTATTGACCATTACTTAAGCTATGCTCAGCGCGGTAGCCCGCACGTGATTGAATATACCGCAGCTGCAATTATCGAACTATTTCCAATGTTTTCACGCGTGCGCATGAACCGCCAATGGGGCGGCATTGTAGATACCACACCTGATGCCTGCCCGATTATCAGCAAGACTAAAGTCAAAGGTTTGTACTTTAACTGTGGCTGGGGTACTGGCGGTTTTAAAGCGACACCCGGTTCTGGCAATGTGTTTGCACATACCATTGCTAATGATGAGCCACACCCGTTGAATGCGGCATTCTCACTTGACCGCTTCCATACTGGTCATTTGATTGATGAGCATGGTGCAGCTGGTGTTGCGCATTAAAGTAAATCTTAAAAATACATAAGTAGCGATTTTAAAGTAAAGATTATGTGTAAGGAAAAATTATGTTTGTGATTCGATGCCCACATTGTTGTGAATTACGTGAAGAAGAAGAGTTTAGCTACAGCGGCGAAGCCTTTGTAGCACGTCCAGCAGCGCCTGAAACAGAAAGTGAAGAAAACTGGGGCGATTACTTGTTTATGAAAAGAAATCCTAAAGGCTGGCACTGGGAAATGTGGGGCCATAGTACCGGCTGCCGTAAATTTTTCGTAGTGAAACGAAATACAGCTAATCACGCAATTGGCGGCGCATGGACGCTGGCAGAAGCGCGTAAAGTTTATGACGCAGAAGAGGCGACAGCATAATGAGCAATAGAATTAAACACCCTCACAGTAAAGTTGACTTCAATAAACCGTTGTCTTTCACTTTTGATGGCAAAACTTATCAAGGCTTTGCAGGCGATACTTTAGCTTCAGCCTTGCTTGCCAATGGCGTTAAAGTGGTTGCACGCAGCTTTAAATATGGTCGTCCTCGCGGCGTTGTTGGCGCAGGCGCAGAAGAACCAAATGCGCTAGTACAGATAGATGTTGGCGCACGGACGACACCAGACTTAAAATCTACACAAGTTGAGCTTTATGATGGCTTAGTCGCTGCGCGCACCAGCGGTTGGCCATCACTTGCGTTTGATCTTAAAAGTGTAGCTGGGAAATTTTCACGCTTTATGCCAGCAGGCTTTTACTACAAAACGTTCAAAGCACCCGTCAAAATGTGGCCGATTTATGAAAATATTATTCGTCGTGCTGCTGGTTACGGTAAATCACCCATTGAGGCAGATACAGAAACTTACGACCATAAAAATCATCACGTAGATTTACTAGTGATTGGTGGTGGTGCTACCGGCTTACTTGCAGCTCTATTAGCTGGTCGTAGTGGTTTAAATATTTTATTAGTAGATGACCAATCTGAACTCGGTGGCTATTTATTATCCATGCCAACTATTAATATTGGTGTTATGAGCGCATCAACATGGTCAGCAAATATCATTAATGAATTACACAACTTGCCTAATGTGATTATTCTGTCGCGCACAACCGCTTTTGCGTTGCATGACATGAATATGATTCAAGCAGTAGAGCTGTTGCAAGATCATCTACCACATTCGGCCAGAAAAATCGGGCAACGCCGCGAACGTATGCACAGAATTCGCGCGGCAAAAGTAGTGCTGGCGACAGGTGCGTTTGAGCGTCCCTTAGTGTTTGGCAATAACGACTTGCCGGGCATTCTGACGGCTTCAGCACTGACCACTTATTTCAACAGATATGGCGTAGCCTGTGGCAACAATGCAGTCATTATGACGAGCAATGATTGGGCTTATCAAGGTGCGGTTGACTTGGCTACGACTGGCGTTACGGTGACTGTGGTTGATACCAGAGAACATATTAATCAAGAATGGGCTGCTAGAACGAGTAAATTAGGCATTAAAGTCTATGCTGGTTACGGTATTAGTGAGGCGATTGGCTCCAGCGCGGTACAAGGTGTGCAACTGGTTAAATTAGGTGCGTTAAAGAATGTAGTCACAGGCAGCGGCCCTTATATTCCATGTGACGTATTAGCTAGCTCTGGTGGCTTATCACCTACCGTGCATTTGTTCTGCCATGATGGTGGGCGCCCTCAGTGGGATGATTCACGTTTAGCCTTTGTAGTTTCTGCTAATGGTCGCGCAAAAGATGGCATCTTTTGTGTTGGTGCAATTACCGGTGTGTTTGCATTACAAGAAGGTTTAGCTAAAACACATGATACCTTAGCTGAACTTTTAACCAGCTTAGGTAAAACAATCAATGCCTCTGGCTTAGTGTTATCAACAGATGAAATTTCTGTCACGCCAGCACGCCATATATTCCATGTACCTGATGGCAAAGGTGGGCAAGGTGCAAAAGCATTTGTAGATTTTCAGAATGATGTTGCGGTCACTGATATTCACTTAGCAATACGCGAAAATTACCGCTCAATTGAGCATATCAAACGTTATACCGCCCTAGGTTTCGGTACAGATCAAGGTAAGTTATCTAACGTGAACGGCTTTGCAATTGCTGCCGAAGCCTTAGGTAAAACGATTCCAGAAGTCGGCACCACCACATATCGCCCGGCCTATACACCCGTTTCATTTGGCGCACTTGCTGGTGCGCATGTGGGTGTTACATTTGAGCCTCGCCGCTATACCGCAATGCAGGCAACACATGAGCGCCATGGTGCTGAATTTGAACCTGTAGGTCAATGGATGCGCCCTTGGTACTTTGCTAAACCAGGTGAAGATATTCACGCTGCGGTTAATCGTGAATGTTTAGCCACACGCAATAGCGTAGGGATGTTAGATGCTTCAACCTTAGGTAAAATCGATATTCGCGGTAAAGATGTGCGTGAGTTTTTAAACCGCATCTATGCCAACGCATGGACACAACTTGCCGTAGGTAAATGTCGTTATGGCTTAATGCTAGATGAAGCTGGCATGGTAATGGATGATGGCGTAACCGCCTGTATTTCAGACACACATTTTTTAATGACCACTACATCAGGCGGCGCAGCACGCGTGATGACATGGCTAGAAAAATGGCATCAAACTGAATGGCCCGAGCTAGAAGTGTATATGACATCTGTAACTGACCACTGGACGACAGCCGCTTTAGTCGGCCCAAAAAGCCGTGAAGTATTAGCTAAACTTTGTACTGATATTGATTTGTCAAAAGATGCGTTCAAGTTCATGGATTGGCGCGATGGCACTGTTGCTGGCGTGCCAGCACGGGTATTCCGCATTAGTTTTTCTGGTGAGCTTGCCTACGAAATTAACGTAGATGCCAGCTACGGCGATTACGTGTGGAATGAATTGATGAAAGCCGGCAAAGAATTCGATATTACGCCTTACGGTACGGAAACCATGCATGTATTACGTGCAGAAAAAGGCTTCATTATCGTTGGGCAAGATACCGATGGTTCTGTAACGCCATTTGACCTAGATATGGCATGGGCTGTGGGCATGAAAAAACCTTACAGCTTCTTAGGTAAACGCTCGCTTGCGCGTACCGACACCAACCGTACTGACCGTAAACAATTGGTTGGCTTGCTCCCTGAAGATCCGAACGTGGTATTAAAAGAAGGTGCACAACTCATTAATTCACCAGACATTACGCCACCAGTACACATGTTAGGCCATGTAACGTCTAGTTATCACAGCGCATTCCTTGGTCGTTCTATCGCCATGGGCTTTGTGATTGATGGCATTAAGCGCCGCAATGAAGACGGCAATAATATTGTTTACGCTTGGGCAGATGGTAAAGCCGTGAAAGTGAAAATAGTTTCCTACGTGTTTGTTGATGCAGAAGGAGCCCGACATAATGTTTAATTCAAATCAATTTAGCCCTGTGATGCAATCGCCACTACACGCTTTTGGTTTAGTTGCAAAACAAGAGCAAGTAAACGATAGTAAAGGCGTTTGGGCCAATGAAATTGCACTATCAGGCTACATTAGCCTGCGTGGCAATCCCCAGAATGATGCTTTTATACAAGCGGTAAATACCGCGCTCAGCATCGCATTACCAACGCAACCATGTAGAATGATATACACCGCATGGGGCTCCATTCTTTGGCTTTCTACTGATGAATGGCTGCTTATTTGCAAACGCGACCAGCGCGCATCTATACAACAATTACTAGAAACCGCACTCGTTGGTATTCATAGCCAAGTATTTGATAACTCTGGCGGTTTTACAACGGTATCGCTGCAAGGTAAAAATGCCAGTGATGTATTGCATCACTGTACCGTGTATGACCTCAGCGCGCTTAATGCGGGTAAAGTAGTCGGCACTACTTTTGGCAAAGTAAGTTTGTTTTTACACAAACAACAAGATGGTTACAGCTTGGTGTTCCGTCGTAGTTTTGCGGATTATATCTGGCGTTTTCTTGAACATAGTGCCCTGCCCTATGGCTTTGGCATCGCACAATTGAATAACGGGCAGTAAAAGCATGAACTACAGCGTATTCGAAGTTTTTCGCATCGGCATTGGCCCATCAAGCTCTCATACGGTTGGCCCGATGATTGCAGTAAACCGCTTTCTGGTAGAAATTGAAAAGCGTGCATTATTGCAGCAAGTCGCACAGGTGCAAGTGCATCTCTATGGCTCATTGGCATTGACTGGCATAGGTCACGGTACAGATCAAGCAGTTTTGGCGGGCTTAGTGGGCTCGCTACCAGACAGTATTGATCCGGCAAATATCGCACCGCTTGTTGAGTCTATCAAACAAACTAGCCTATTGATGCTGATGGGCAAGCAAGAAATTAAGTTTGATTACAACAAAAATTTAGTGTTTCACCGTGATGAAACACTGCCGCAGCACCCAAACGGCATGGTAATACAAGCATTTTTTGAAGACGGCGATTCAATATATCGTAATACTTATTTCTCAATTGGCGGCGGCGCAGTGCTAGACCAACAAGAAATCACATCAAGCGCAAAAGCTAAAGTGGACAACGTAGTGAAAGACCTACGTTCAGCCCCGTATTGGTTTGGTAGTGCGGCAGACTTATTGCGTATGGGCAATGAACAAGCCATTTCTATTGCAGAGATGGTATGGCAAAACGAATTGAAGTATCAAGACGCAAGCGCTACACGCACTAAGTTACTACGTGTTTGGGAGGTGATGAATGCGAGCATTGATCGTGGCTTATCTACAGAAGGCATGCTACCTGGCGGACTAAAAGTAAAACGCCGCGCGTATTTACTTTACAAGCAAGCCAGTACCGTTGGCGGAAAACTATCATCAGATTTTCAGGCAATGGATATGGTCAGTGCGTTTGCGATTGCTGTGAATGAAGAAAACGCCTGTGGCGGACGTGTCGTCACAGCGCCAACTAACGGTTCTGCTGGTGTGATACCAGCGGTGTTAAGTTACTTTACACGCTTTTGCCAGCAACAAAGAACACAAAAAGAAATCGAAGATAACATCATTAAATTTCTACTCACTGCGGCTGGTATCGGCATGCTTTACAAAAAAAATGCTTCAATCTCTGCCGCAGAAATGGGTTGCCAAGGTGAAATCGGTGTTTCTTGCTCAATGGCTGCCGCAGGCTTAGCAGCAGTACTAGGCGCAAATAACGAGCAAATTGAAAATGCGGCCGAAATCGCCATGGAACATAACCTTGGTATGAGTTGCGACCCGATTGGTGGACTGGTGCAAATTCCATGTATCGAACGCAATAGCATGGGTGCAGTTAAAGCGATTAATGCTGCACGTTTAGCCATGATGCATGAAGGTGGGCATATTGTTTCACTGGATGCCGTGATTGAAACCATGCGCCAAACCGGTGTGGATATGCAATCAAAGTATAAAGAAACCGCACTTGGCGGATTAGCGATTAATGTTGTCGCTTGTTAGTAGTTTCTGAGTTAAATCTACTGCCAAAATTGTGTCTTAACGTAAAGAGAAACTTAGCTCATGAAACAGACGAACGCCGCATTTTTCTCAGCATCATTGGCCGATGTTGACCCAACAATACAATCGGCTGTCAACGAAGAACTCTACCGTCAACAGTCGCAAATCGAGTTAATCGCTTCTGAGAATATTGTTTCACGCGCAGTGCTTGAAGCGCAAGGTACTGTTCTGACCAATAAATATGCCGAAGGCTACCCAGGCAAACGCTATTACGGCGGATGTGAGTTTGTAGATAAGGTTGAAACGCTTGCTATAGACCGATTAAAACAATTATTTGGGGCAAAGTTTGCCAACGTGCAACCACATTCTGGCGCACAAGCTAATGGTGCGGTAATGTTAGCCATTGCAAAACCGGGTGACACAATTTTAGGCATGTCGCTGGATGCTGGTGGTCACTTAACACATGGTGCTAGACCAGCGCTTTCCGGAAAATGGTTTAATGCAGTGCAATATGGCGTACGACGTGAAGATTACCGCTTAGATTATGACCAAGTTGAGGCGCTCGCTAACGAACACAAGCCAAAAGTGATAATCGCGGGTTACTCAGCTTATCCGCGTGCTGTTGATTTTGCGCGCTTCCGTGAAATTGCAGATAGCGTAGGTGCGACACTGATGGTCGACATGGCGCACTTTGCTGGCATTGTTGCAGCAGGTCGCCACCAAAACCCAGTAGATCACGCACATATTGTGACATCAACCACGCATAAAACATTACGCGGCCCTAGAGGTGGCGTTATTTTAACGAATGACGAAGATTTGATTAAAAAAATCAACTCGGCTGTGTTCCCGGGTTTACAAGGTGGCCCACTAATGCATGTGATTGCAGCTAAGGCTGTGGCGTTTGGCGAAGCATTACAACCTGAGTTCAAGCAATATATTGACCGCGTATTAGCCAACGCTAAAGTATTAGGCGAAGTGCTGGTTGCAGGTGGCGTTGATTTAGTAACAGGCGGTACAGATAATCATTTGGTATTGGTAGATTTGCGACCTAAAGGCTTAAAAGGTAACCAAGTAGAACACGCACTTGAACGTGCTGGTATTACCTGTAACAAAAATGGCATCCCGTTTGATGATGAAAAACCAACCGTCACATCCGGTGTACGTTTAGGCACACCTGCTGGTACTACACGTGGCTTTGGTGAGCTTGAGTTCCGCCAAATGGGTGAACTTATTTTGCAAGTATTTGAAGGCTTAAAGAACAACCCAGACGGCGATGCTACGGTTGAAAAACGTGTGCGTGGCGAAATTTTCGCCTTATGCCAACGTTTTCCAATTTACTAGTTTTTTTAATCAATCAAAAAATAATTTTGTTTTAAGGAAGCATGATGTCTACATCACACACCTCGACGATACACCAAGACAGCATTGTTATTGATGGTCTTAACATCTCAAAATGGGAGCGTCCCGTTTTTGAAGATATGAAAAAAGGCGGGCTCACCGCAGTTAATTGCACCATTTCAGTATGGGAAGGCTTTCAGGGCACTGTCGGTAACGTGATCGACATGAAAAATCTTATTCGCGAAAGCAGTGATTTATTAAGCTTGGTAAGCGGCGTGGACGATATTCGCCGCGCTAAAGCAGAAGGCAAAACTGGCATTATTTTGGGCTTTCAAAATGCCCATGCGTTTGAAGACAATCTAGGTTACATCGAGATATTTGCCGACTTAGGTGTGCGTGTGGTGCAACTTTGCTACAACACACAAAACCTGATTGGCACTGGTTGCTATGAACGTGACGGTGGTTTATCCGGTTTTGGTCATGAAGTCATTGCCGAGATGAACTGCGTAGGCATCATGGTGGATTTGTCGCATGTAGGCGGCAACACCTCTACTGAAGCGATTTTAGCTTCAAGCAAACCAGTCTGTTACTCACATTGCCTTCCAACTGGCTTAAAACAGCACCCTCGCAACAAAGACGACGAACAACTAAAATTTATCGCAGATCATGGCGGTTTTATTGGCGTCACCATGTTCCCACCGTTTCTTAAACGCGGTAGCAATGCCACCGTAGATGACTACGTTGAGGCTTTTGATTACATCATCAATTTAGTTGGTGATGACTGTGTGGGCATCGGTACGGACTTTACTCAAGGTTACGGAAAACCATTCTTTGAATGGCTCACTCACGACAAAGGTCGCCACCGTCGCTTAACCGATTTTGGTACCGTGGTGAACCCAGAAGGCTTCCGCACGATTGGTGACTTTCCTAATTTAACCACAGCCATGGAGCGTGCTGGTTGGAGCGAAAGCCGCATTCGTAAAGTGTTGGGCGAGAACTGGCTGCGCGTTTTTGGTGAAGTTTGGACGACCAAGTAAAGTATTTATAAAATCATTACCGGCTACCCTACAAAGATTTAAGGAGAATGATATGCAACCACTTGTACCGATTGAAGTTGACGAAAAAACAGGGGTTTGGACGACGGACGGCCTACCAATGCTATATGTGCCGCGCCACTTTTTTACGAATAATCACTTAGCGGTTGAAGACGCGTTGGGGCAGCAAAAATATGCTGAGATTCTTTACGATGCGGGCTACAAGTCTGCCTATTTCTGGTGTGTAAATGAAGCTGAAAAACATCAGTTAACAGGCATGGCAGTTTTTGATCATTATTTAAAGCGCTTATCTCAACGCGGTTGGGGTCTGTTCAGTTTTGAATCTGTAGATCCAACGACGGGTAACGCTGAAATTAAGTTGGAATACTCTTCATTTGTGCTCGCGCAACCAGATAAACCAGGCAAACTTTGTTATATGTTCGCAGGTTGGTTTGCAGGTGCAATGGACTGGGTAACAAAAGAAAAGGGGCACGCCGCTCACACTAATTGTGGCGAAGTCAGTTGTGCGGAAACCTATTGTGCTGAATCTCAGTGCGGTGGAAATGGGCATACTCACTGCATATTTACAGTCACGCCATTACCGGCAAAAGCATAACCAGTCAGATTGGAAAAATCATGCGTTACCCTCACCTCTTTTCACCTTTTACGCTCAATAAGCTAACGCTTAGAAATCGTATCGTCAGCACAGCGCACGCTGAAGTGTATGCAGAACCAGGCGGGTTACCTGGTGAACGCTACATTCGTTATTATGAAGAAAAAGCTAAGGGTGGCTTAGGCTTAGCTATTTGCGGTGGCTCTAGTCCAGTATCCATTGATAGCCCACAAGGCTGGTGGAAATCTGTGAATCTATCTACCGATAAGGTTATTGAACCATTGTCTAATTTGGCAGAAGCCATGCACAGGCACGGCGCCAAAATTATGATTCAGGCCACCCACATGGGTCGTCGTTCAGCCTATTACGGCGAACATTGGCCACACTTGCTTACCCCAAGCGGTGTGCGTGAACCAGTGCATCGTGGTAATGCAAAAACAATTGAGGCTGAAGAGATTCGCCGCATTATCAAAGACTTTGCGTTAGCGGCTAAACGCGTACAAGCTGCAGGTATGGATGGCATTGAAATATCCGCGGCACATCAGCATTTAATCGATCAATTTTGGAGTCCACGCAGCAACTTTCGCACAGATGAATTTGGTGGCAGTTTAACTAACCGTATGCGCTTTGGTGTTGAAGTGCTCACCGCGGTACGTGAAGCTGTAGGCGCAGATTTTTGCGTAGGCATGCGTATGTGCGGCGATGAGTTTCATGAAGATGGTTTAGATCACGAAACACTAAAAGAAATCGCCCAATACATGTCTGAAACTGGCTTGATTGACTTCATCAGCGTGGTTGGTTCTGGCGCAGATACGCATAACACTATTGCTAACTGCATGCCGCCTATGGCCTTACCGCCGGAGCCTTTTGTGCATCTGGCGGCTGGCATCAAATCTGTGATTAAAATTCCACTCATGCATGCACAAAGCATACGTGATGCCACACAAGCCGAGCGTATCTTAGAAAATGGTTGGGTAGATTTAGTCGGTATGACACGTGCTCACTTGGCTGACCCGCATTTGGTGACAAAGATACGTGATGGCCGCGAAGATGAAATCAAGCAATGTGTTGGCGCTAACTATTGCATAGATCGCCAATATCTTGGTCAAGATGTATTGTGTATACAAAATGCAGCTACGTCGCGTGAAGCAACAATGCCGCACATTATTACCAAAAGCACAGGCCCTAAACGCAAAGTAGTTGTCATCGGCGCTGGTCCAGCTGGCTTGGAAGCCGCTCGTGTAGCCGCTGAACGCGGACATGATGTAGTGCTGTTTGAACGCAATAACAGTGTTGGTGGCCAAGTCAATTTAGCGTCAAAAGTACCGCAGCGCGAACAAATGGCCGGCATCATCCGCTGGTTTGATATGGAAACCAAACGCTTAGGTATAGATCGCAGATTTGGGGTCGATGCTGACGCCGCAATGATTCTTGCGGAAAAACCAGATATCGTGGTATTAGCCACAGGTGGCAGTAGCCACATCCATCAAGTTGCAGCATGGGGCGTGGCGGAAGGCTTAGCCGTTAGCGCATGGGATATTTTGTCAGAACGTGTAGCACCAGGCAAAAATGTATTGATTTACGACTCAATGAGTACACACGCAGGTTTTGGTACGGCTGACTTTATTGCTAGCCGTGGCAGCAATGTTGAGCTTGTGACGCCTGATGTAAAAGTTGCTGATGATGTTGGCGGGACAACTTTCCCTATTTTCTACCGTCGCCTATACGCGCTTGGCATTATTCCTACGCCTAATTACTGGTTAGACCGCGTGTATGCTGAAGGTGATAAAAAAATTGCAGTCATTCGCAATGAATACACAGAAGCGCTTGAAGAGCGTGAAGTGGATCAAGTCGTCATTGAAAATGGTACGACGCCAAATGATGCTTTGTATTGGGCACTTAAAGAACAATCTGCCAATCACGGTCAAACAGACATCAACACATTATTCGCGTCTGAGCCTCAACCAGCATTATCAATGCCATTAAAAGAGGGTGAATTTTTGCTATACCGCGTGGGTGATTGTATTTCTATGCACAATATTCATGGCGCAATTTACGACGCACTTCGTTTGTGTAAAGACTTTTAATGATGTTGATGAACCATCTAATCACAGCGTTATTTTGGCTAGCAACGGCAGCGCTGTTGCTAGGTTTATGGCGACGGACTCAGTTATGGCGCGCTGGCCAGCCGGCCAAAGTTGCATGGCTTAATTTACTAGCCATTCCTAAACGCTATTTTGTAGACTTGCATCATGTGGTTGCGCGTGAGCCTTATATTGCCCGCACCCATGCAGCCACCGCTGGTGGCGCTGTAGCCGCACTAGGCCTAGTTGCACTTAATTACGGTTTGATGCTGTATTCATCAGCGCTTAATTGGGCGATATTAGGAGCAACAGCCATTATGTTGGTTGGTGTTTTATTCGTATGGCTGCGTCGCCGTAACTCACCCGCACGTTTATCCCTTGGTACATGGAGTCGCTTACCCTACTCACTCGCTGCATTTGCACTTGGATTACTCATTATCAGCCTGCCAGTGCCGGTACTTTCTGCTAGCGTCGCGGTATTCGCTTTATTGCTACTGTTAGCAGGTTCAGCAGAGCTGGCTTTAGGCATAGGACTAGGCGGCCCAATGAAGCACGCCCTTGCAGGCTTACTACATTTAGCTTTCCACCCACGCCAAGAGCGTTTTAGTGGCAAATTATCAACTGCGCTAAAACCATTGTTTCTAGAGAATAAAGAATATGGCATTAGTAAACCTTCAGATTTTAAATGGAATCAATTATTAGGTTTTGATGCCTGCGTACAATGTGGAAAATGTGAGCTTGCATGCCCAGCCTTTGCTGCAGGACAGCCGCTTAACCCGAAAAAGCTCATTCAGGATTTAGTCGTAGGCTTGTCTAATGATGAAAAATCTGGTGGCACTGACGCCAGTTTTGCCGGTAGCCCATACCCAGGTATGGCGATTGGTGAGCACTCTGGCAGTATGCATGCACCTATTGTGCCATTACTCATTGCAACCGAAACCATATGGTCATGTACGACTTGTAGAGCCTGCGTACAGGAATGTCCTATGCTTATTGAGCATGTAGATGCCATTGTTGGATTACGTCGGAACCTCACATTAACCCAAGGCGCTGCGCCGGGTAAAGCTCCACAAACTTTAGAAAATTTGCGCCAAACGGCAACGACTGGTGGTTATGACCGCAATGCACGCTACCACTGGGCGGTAGATTTAGATGTAAAGACCATCCAGCCCAATATGTCTGTTGATCTATTACTGGTCGCCGGCGAAGGTGCTTTTGATATGCGCTATCAACGCACTTTACGTGCATTGGTCAAGCTGCTTAAAGCCGCGAATATGGACTTTGCTGTAATGGGCGCTTTAGAACGCGACACTGGCGACACTGCACGACGCCTTGGTGATGAAGCTACATTTCAAATGTTAGCTAAGAAGAATATTGAAACATTCAGCAAGCTGACATTTAAGCGTATTGTCACAGCTGACCCCCATGTGATGCATAGTCTTAAAAATGAATATCCGGCATTTGGTGGGCATTACGAGGTGCTACACCACACGACTTTACTTGCGCAGCTGGCAAGCAACGGCCAATTAAAATTAGGCAAGTCTAGCGAAACCCGTAAGTTAACTTACCATGACCCATGCTATTTAGGCCGCTATAACGGTGAGATTGAAGCACCTAGGGCATTGCTGAAAAGTATTGGTCTGCAAGTAAACGAGATGGAACGTTCAGGTTTACGTGGACGCTGTTGCGGTGGCGGCGGTGGCGCACCACTCACGGACATTCCAGGTAAACAACGCATTCCAGACATCCGTATACAAGATGCACGCACCATTGGTGCCGAACTGGTCGCGGTAGGCTGTCCGCAATGTACCTCAATGCTTGAAGGCGTTGTCGGTAATCGCCCAGATGTATTAGATATTGCCGAATTAGTGGCATCGGCCATGGAGCTTGCATGATGAGTGATGGAAGCAGCGTCAAACGTATTAATCCGCGCCGTGCTTATCAGATCATGGCGGATGGTATAAAACGTATTGTATTGGGGGCCACGACTGATTTTATAGCGCATCAAGCAACAACCCAACACGGCTCAACCAAGCCGGTGCGTACGCCAGCTTCAGCTAAAGCACGCGTTTTAGTCATTGCCCATAGTGATCGCGGCATGTTGGATGACCATGCAAAACAAACCCTTGCTGCCGCCGCTATTTTAGCCGAGGCGAATACCGCGGTAGTGGCCCTAGTACTGGGTGAATTACGTGAAAATCTGGCCAACGCTGGCGCAGACGAAGTGATCGTGATTGCTGAGTTGGATTATCAATCGTTTCAGCCTGATGTAGAGCTAGAGTGTGTCAAAACTATCATTGATACCATTCAGCCTACGCGTATTTTTATGCCGGACAATTTGATTGGTGATGGCGATTTAGGGCGCAGACTAATCGCTAGCCAGCCAGAAAAATCTGCTGCAACGCATGTCATTGAAATGAATGCTGAACATATTGCAAACTATCAAATAGGGGGCACTAGTTTAGCGTTTTCTAGTTTGCCTAAGATTGTTTTGTTAGCGCCTGACACCGCAGATGCACGCTTACCATTTACCGCATCAGCACTGCAGCTTGATAGCACATTGGTCAATAAAAAAACATCTAATGCAGGAAAAAGCATTTATGCTAATTTAGGCATGCAAACTATCTCCGCCGCACAAATTGCCTTAGAAGAAGCTGACTTTATTGTTTCTGCCGGTAACGGTGTGAACAACGTACCGACCTTGCAAACATTAGCCTCATCATTAGATGCAGCTATTGGCGCAAGCCGTGTAGCGGTGGATGACGGAAAGTTTACTCGTGACAAACAAATTGGCGCAACCGGTAAAACAGTGACCGCTAGCACTTATTTAGCGATTGGTATTTCGGGTGCTGTACAACATTTGCAAGGCATTAAAGATTGTCGCCATGTAATTGTGATTAACCGTGACCACAGCGCGCCGATTGTAAAACGTGCAGATTTGTCTGTGATTGGTGATGCCGAAGAAATCATGCAACAATTGATTATCGCTATCGCAGAAGCAAAGACCGCCACACAGGAGGCAGCATGACTATTAAGCATATAGCTGCACTCATATCTGTAGGGCGACACCCAATAAGTGGCGAAGCACGTCATTGCCGTAACGATAGCCTGGCTATGACGATAGCTTTGGAATTAACAAAGAGCCTGAATAAAGTCAGTAGCAATGCAACCAAAGTTCAGGTGCTGCATGCGGGTAATACAGGCAATGAAGCCTTAGCTGATTATTTAGCGCTGGGTGCTAATCAGATTGATGTAATTCCAATTGCGACTGATGAGGACATTGTAGATAGCCTTGCTACTAAACTAGCAAATATTGATTTAATTCTAACGGGTAGTCGCGCAGAAAGTGGCAAAGATAGCGGTCTACTGCCCTATTTGTTAGCCGAAAAACTAAAAATTCCATTAGTGGCCAATGCGCTGGTAATAATGCCAACAGCCAAAGGTATCGAAGTGTTGCAGTTTTTACCCAAAGGTAAACGCCGTAGCGTTACTGTACAACTGCCAGCGATAGTGGTGATACACCCTCTGGCACCAGTTGAATTGCGCTTTGCTTATGCACAGCAAGTCATGGGTAAAGTCAGTCAACAGCCAGTATCAGGGGCAGTAATAGCCGCTAATATTACCAATGAATTGCAATGGCAAACACAAGCCACAATGCGTAAACCAAACAAGCTAAAAGCACGCGAGAATAAGTCTGGACATGACCGTATGTTGTCGGCCACTGTGAGTGAAAACAAAGGTGGTGCTGTCGTAAACGATGGAAATTCTGTCGAAAAAGCACAAGTTATTCTGGGCTATTTACGTGAACATCGTCTTATCAACTTTTAATATATTTGAACCAAATTTACGCCAGGAAACATCATGACTATTTCAACTGAAATCCAAAAAATGATTACTAACCGTCGCAAAGGCTACTCGCTAGATGCACCTTTTTATTCGAGCCCTGAGATTTTTGATTTAGATATTTCCGCCATTTTTAGCCAACACTGGATCTACGTTGCAGTAGAGCCAGATATTGCTGAGCCAGGCGATTATATTACCGTAGATGTTGGCAAAAATTCAGTGATTATCGTACGTGACGATGATATGAACATAAAAGCATTTCACAATGTATGTCGCCATCGTGGCTCACAATTATGTGATGATAAAAAAGGTAGCGTTGGCAATCTGGTATGCCCTTATCATCAATGGACTTATGACCTGACAGGCAAGCTGATTTATACAGAACACATGGGCGAAACATTTAATCCGAATGACCACAATCTAAAATCAGTGCATGTAGGCAATGTTGCAGGTCTGATTTTCATCTGCTTGGCTGACGAACCGCCTGAAGATTTTGAAGCAATGCGCAAAGTAATGGAACCTTACATTGCACCGCACCGCGTGGCCGATTGCAAGATTATTTGGCAAGAAGATATTGTGGAAAATGGTAATTGGAAGTTGACCATGGAAAATAATCGCGAGTGTTATCACTGTGTTGCCAACCACCCGGAACTGACAATTTCTATTTATGAGTACGGTTTTGGTTACCAACCTTCAGCAGAAAATGCAGATAAAGTTAATGAATTTCGTGACCTGATCAAAACTGAAGGTATCCGCTGGGAATCCTGCGGCCTGCCTTCTGCGGAAATTGATCTGCTAGATTCATGTGCAACTGCTTATAGAACGCAGCGCTTGCCTTTAGATAGAGCTGGCGAATCACAAACAATGGATAGTAAAGTGGCCTGCAATAAGCTACTGGGTGAATTAACACAACGTAACCTTGGCGGTCTTTCATTCTGGACACAGCCTAACTCTTGGCATCACTTTATGAGTGATCATATTGTCACTATTAGCGCTATGCCGATTGATGCAAATCACACCATGTTGCGCACTAAATGGCTAGTGAATAAAGATGCTGTTGAAGGTGTAGATTACGATATTAAACGCATTACAGAGGTTTGGCAGGCAACCAATCGGCAAGACTCTACCTTGGTTGAACGCACTCAGCGCGGCACGACTAGCGAATGGTACGAGCCAGGCCCTTACTCGCCTTACACTGAAGATTTAGTAGAAAAATTTGCCAATTGGTATATTCAACGCTTAGAAGCCACTTTGCAAAAGCCAGAGTTTATTGCAAAACAAGCGAATGCCATGTCTAAAAAAACGCCAATTAAGATATGTCGGTAATGGAGTCACGCAATACTTCTCAGTTTTGGCAATCGATACCGCCCTTATGGGATAGCGACAAGGATAATGGTCTTATTTGCTGTCAAATAAGGCAAGAAACTGCTGACGTTAAAAGCTTCTTCTTTAGGCCTCGTCAAGCTGGCATATTCGCTTTTTTACCAGGCCAATTCATTACGTTAGAACTGCCAATTGGCAGTGTGATAATCAACCGTAGTTACACCATATCGTCATCACCTACCCATACACAGGTGATTTCAATCACGGTTAAGCGTAAGCCTGGCGGCATTGTTTCAAACTGGCTGCATGACAATATGCAAATCGGCATGCAAATATCGGCGCTAGGTCCAACAGGCGATTTTACTTGTGTAAACCATCCTGCAAAACAATATTTATTCCTATCAGGCGGCTCGGGTATTACGCCGTTAATGTCTATGGCACGATCATTTTACGGGCTTGCAGAAGATGCCGACATTATATTTGTTCATAGCGCCAGAACACCAGATGACATTATATTTAAACATGAATTAGATTTAATGGCGTTCAATCAAGCGCATTTCAAACCATTCTTTATTTGCGGAAAAGTGAATAAAAAACCAAGCTGGCGATTACAGCCTGAATTTATCACTGAAGGATTTCTGACATTAGAAAACCTAAAATTAAGTGCGCCAGACTTTTTGGAGCGCGAAGTTTTTACCTGCGGACCAGCACCTTATATGGCGGCTGTTCGTAATATGCTGTCAGCTGTGGGCTTTGATATGCAGCACTATCATGAAGAAAGCTTCTCGTTTGACGCATTGCCCTCTGAAATTCAAACAGAAGTGATTGCTGAAGAAAATAGTGATGTGAATGAAGTTGTACTAGGTGTTGAAACCAGCGCGTCATTTTCAGTATTGTTAAGCAAAAGTGGTGTGACTGTTCAATGCGCGCCAGATCAGTTTGTGTTAAATGCAGCAAAATCTGCGGGATTACGCTTACCATCATCTTGCAGTAAAGGTTTATGTGGCACCTGTAAAAGCAAATTGATTTCTGGTCAGGTAGAGATGAAGCACGGTGGCGGCATTCGTCAGCGTGAAATTGATCAAGGCATGTTTTTACCGTGCTGCGCCAAGCCCTTAAGCGACTTAGTCATAGAACGATAGCACTACCTCACATAGTCACAAGTTAAATAGTCACAGGTTAAATAGCACCGCTATTAAATGTCATCAAGAGTATCGATTATGATGAGCTGTGCTTTGGAGAATAGCTTCATTTTTGAAGTAAAGGGGATATTAAGATGTATGTAGCACAATCGGTAAATGCGCCAGCCGCAGAAGCAAAAGTAATCGTGCGGAATCTGCATAAAGTATTTGGCAACAAACCAGAACTTGCCATGCAGATGTTAAAAGATGGTCTGCATAAAGATGAGGTTCTCAAGCGGACAGGGCAAGTGGTAGGTGTGCAAGATGCCTCTTTTCAAATCAATAAAGGCGAAATATTCGTCATTATGGGGCTTTCTGGCTCGGGTAAATCTACACTCATTCGATTACTCAACCGACTCATTGAACCAACCGCAGGCAATATCATTGTAGATGGCGAAGACGTAGCAGCAATGAGTAAAGACAAATTGCTCAACTTGCGCCGCAAAGACATGAGCATGGTATTTCAGTCATTTGCCTTGCTACCGCACCGCACTGTGATTGAAAATGCGGCATTTGGGCTAGAAGTCGCAGGTGTAAACGTTGCAGAACGTGAACGTCGCGCCATGGAAGTATTAGAACAAGTCGGGCTGCACACCTTTGCTAAGCATTTGCCTGCTCAACTCTCTGGTGGCATGCAGCAACGTGTTGGCCTTGCTCGTGCGCTTACAGTCAACCCGTCGCTGATGCTGATGGATGAAGCTTTCTCTGCACTAGACCCACTACGCCGTACCGAAATGCAAGATGTGCTTATCAAACTGCAACAAGAACAAAAACGTACCATCGTATTTGTGTCTCACGATCTTGATGAAGCACTCAGAATTGGCAACCGCATTTGCATCATGGAAGGCGGCCGAGTGATACAGGTTGGCACTTCTGAAGATATTTTACAGCGCCCTGCTGATGATTATGTGAAAGCTTTTTTTACAGGGGTTGATACCAATAAATACCTCACAGCCAAAGATGTTGCACAAAAAGAAGAAGTCACCATTTTTGATCGTGCAGATGACTCAGTGGCTGGCTTTAGCGCGGCATTAGCACGCATGCAACTTTATAACCGTATTTACGCCTTTGTATTAGATGAACAGCAAAAAGTGGTAGGTGTAGTTTCTGCCGAATCATTAACAAACTGCATTAATCAACCAGGAAAAACTCTTAGAGATGCGCTATTACCTGGCAAAATTGCAATTTCTGGCAATACGCCACTGAATGAAGTATTGCAAAAAGTGGTTGAATACCCATGCCCATTACCTATCGTCAATGAACATGGCGAATATATCGGTGCCATTACCAAAACTGTCTTGTTACGCAAACTGTATAAGGAGAAAAAAGCATGAGTTACAAACTTCCTCTAGGTGAATGGGTAGCGAGTGCTGTTGCTTGGCTTGAAGTCAACGATCATGGCTTGTTCAACAACATGGGCGTGGTAATTGATACCTCAACTGCAGCGATTGAAAATGCATTACTGGCGATTCCATTTTGGTTGTTCGCAGCCGTATTCATTGGCATTGGCTATTGGCGACGCGGTTGGAAGTTAGCATTATTTTGTGCCGCTTCACTTTGGCTAATCAACAACATGGGCTTCACAGAGCAAACATTAGTCACACTTGCACTTATTATATCCGCCACCTTAATCAGCTTAACCGTAGGTATTCCACTAGGAATATGGGCTGGCAGAAGCGATAAGGCCGAAGCAATTATTAGGCCAGTGCTAGACTTCATGCAAACCATGCCAGCTTTTGTTTACCTAATTCCAGCCGCAATGTTCTTTGGTTTAGGCCGGGTACCGGGTGTAATTGCAACCGTGATATTTGCTATGCCTCCAGTGGTGCGACTAACCTCACTAGGCATACGCCAAGTCAACAAAGAGCAAGTAGAAGCTGGTATCGCTTTCGGTTGTACGCCAACGCAACTACTCATGAAAGTACAAATTCCCAGTGCGATGGCTGCTTTATTCGCAGGCATCAATCAAACCATTATGATGGCATTATCCATGGTGATTATCGCCTCAATGGTTGGTGCTGGCGGCTTGGGAAACGATGTACTTTCAAGCATTTCGCGCTTAGATATTGGCTTGGGCTTTGAAAGTGGTCTGGGTGTGGTATTGCTAGCCATCATGTTAGACAGAATTACCGAAAGCTTTGGCGTTAAACGTAATGCTAACAATGGCACTAAATAAGCATTTAGGGGCTGTCCTAGATCAATAGCCCATATATTGCCTAGCCCATTATTTTAATTTAATTAACTGTGCTTGCAGCGTTGAGTTATTAAAGCGCTACTCGCACTCATTCAAAAACAGACCAAAATCAAGCTAAAAGAATATTCAGGATAAAGTGGGTAAAACCTATTAATAGTAATCATAATTTTTGACGAAAAAAAACCCTTAAAAACTTATAACCAATTTTTTAAGGGTTTTTATATCTTGGTGCGAAAGAAGAGACTCGAACTCTTACACCCGAAGGCGCTGGAACCTAAATCCAGTGCGTCTACCAATTCCGCCACTCTCGCAGGTAGTGATGAAAGACTTATCAATAACAGCCGTTTCAGCAAGCCGCTATTGTAGCTTAAGTAATGCTATTGAGAAAAGCTAAAATAACAAAAATATTAATATTTATTTAGCGCGGTACATTTAATAAGCGTATTCTAAGCTGATGACTTAGCTTAATGCACCTTATAACCGTTATTACAAAATTCTGAAAATCTATAGTACGCGAGGTGATGCAATATACCTACTGCATATAATAAGTAATCCATGCAACTCATGTACATTGCACGCTAGAATTTATAGCGGTAAAGGCTTCGATTGTGCGAGAATGATGGATAATTATTCACAATATAAAGCGTAAGAAAATGCAAAATACTATTAATCAAAATGAAATCAACATGCTACGCACTGAATTAGAACTTTTAATGCGTGAGCGCGATTCTTTATTACGCGTTACTGGTGCTGCTGCTGGTTTGATTGCAGAAATGGATAGCCATGATTTACCAGTGAGAACGATAGAGGCGGCAGATTTATTGGCGACGACCATCAACAGCTTGAGTGAAGAATCGTTGCAAGATGCGCTTAGTGCTGTGAATGCAGAAATTATTGATTAACGCTACCAATAGTCATTAAATACTGCCATTCAATGCTGTCTAACTAACACCTACTGTTTTGATTATTTGCACTAGAATTATTTCTAACAAAGCTTCATTTGTAACATTAGCAGCATGTCTACTAGCCTTCTTTTCAGCTTGCAGCTTTCAGCAATACATACCTAAAACCATAGATCCTGTTGCCAATACCGCTAAGATTAAGCAAAAAGATCCTACGGATGCTCAGTTCAATCAATATTTAATCAATAACGGCTATGCCGAAAACAGCTTGCCACTACAACAATGGAATGTCGACGACCTAACTTATTGCGCTATTTACTTTCATCCGAGTTTAGATGTTGCTCGCGCTCAATGGCGCTTGGCGGAATATAGCGAAGCAAGTTCAGCTGAACGGCTTCTACCTATATTAAATGGGCATTTAGCTAACAGTAATAATGCAAGTAATGAAATCAGTCCTTACGCATTTGGTTTGAGTATTGATATTCCCATTGAAACTGCAAGTAAACGAGATATTCGTATTGAAAATGCACGACATTTATCGCAAGTGGCTAAACTTGAAGTCGCACAAACAGCTTGGCAGCTAAGAGATCAAGTAGCGCAAGCACTGAATGAATATCAATTTAACCAGCAACAAATAAAACTATTCGCCGATGAGGCATCGCGTCGCCAACAAATTGTAGCTGTTTATCAAAAACGTGTTGATGTAGGTGCTGCGTCTAATGTTGAATTAAGCACTGTAAAACTACTGTTACAAACAGCCACTTCAGAACTTAATGCCAAAAATCACAATAAATTAGTTTTGCTGTCTAGGCTAGCCAATGCCTCGGGTTTGCCCTTAGCTAAAGTTGAAACGATGCATTTTACAATTGATTCTGATATTCAAAAAGATGCTCAAAACTCTGAGATTAAAGCGAGCAATATACAAACCGCTGCCCTACTCAACCGTTTAGATATTCGTATCGCGCTAGAACAATACGCCGTGACTGAAACTAAATTAAAGTTAGAAATAGCCAAGCAGTATCCTGATCTGGTAATTAGCCCGGGCTATGCCTACGAGTTTGGCAACAATGTATGGTCACTTGGTTTGTCTGGCCTATTAACGCTGTTAAACAAAAATAAATTAAGTATTAAAAAAGCGACACAACTACGAGAAGTAGAAGCTACGCACTTTGAAGCCTTACAGGCGAAGGTCATTGCAGAAGCTAACACCGCTAATGCTGCACTTTTACAGGCAAATCAAGCATTGAGCAACCAGCAACAATTACGAATGCTACAACAGTCAAATGCTCAGCGTATTGAAAGAAAGTTTAAAGCTGGCGAGATTGACAGGCTGGAGTTATCGCTGAATGCCTTAGAGAATATCGCTGCTGATAAAAATGTTGCTTTAGCGCAATTTCAAGTTAAGTCCGCGCTGATTCAGCTTGAAAATGCATTGCAAGAGCCATTATCTGCTATGCAAAATAAGATTAAAAACAAGCTAAGTATTGAAGATTTAAGTTTTAAAAAATAAATTGACCAAACGAGTATTCATTAAAAGAATGAAAGCATGATGGGATAAAATAAATAATGAATCGTAAATTAGCTACTATCATCGGCTTGCAAGCATTATTAATTGTTATGCTTTTTTGGGTGTTAGTTTTTTATGGCAAAGATGAATATGAAGCATCTACACATAGATCTGACGATAAAATAGAAGCGCCAAGTCGTGTAACTAGCAAACAAGGTTTGGCTATTATCACTGTAAACTCGGCCGCCCAGGCACTCAGTGGCATTCAAACCAATGCACTAAATGCCAGTACGCACCAAGGCGGTATCAGTAGCTATGGCAATGTTATTGGCATCGATAGCTTAATTGAGCTACGCACACGCTACCTTGCTGCAAAAGCTGATGCTCAAGTCATAAGCACGTCATTAGCGCGCAATAAAAATGAATTTACACGTTTGCACGAACTCAATCTAGATGATAGAAATGTATCTGATAAAGTATTAGCCGCTGCGCTAGCCGATACAAAGTCTGATGAAGCAAAAATACTTGCTGCTGAAACTAGCGCTAAAAGTATTGCCGATAGTATGCGACAAGCTTGGGGCGATTCGCTAAGCAAGCTGGCAACTGATAAAAATACAACGCCTTTATTACAAAATCTGCTCGACTATAAAGAAGTGTTGATTCAAATCACATTGCCGTTTGATACTGCCGAGCCAGCAGCCAATAGCCAGGTGATGATTACACCTACAACATCATCGTCATCCACCATAACGGCAACATACCTTGCTCACTCACCAATGAGCAATGCCACGGTTCAAGGCAAAACTTATTTTTATCACGCTAATAGCGACTCTTTGCGTGCCGGTATGCAAATTAAAGTGCTTAGCTTGAGTAACGCTAAAAAGACTGCGGGGGTTGTAATTCCTAACAATGCAGTTGTTTGGTATGGTGGAAAACCGTGGGTATATCGAAAAATAAGTGTAGATCAATTTAGCCGATTACCTATCAATACTAATACTGAAGTAGAAAATGGCTGGTTTTACCAAGGTGATTTAACTCGTGGCGAGCAAGTAGTTACCAGTGGTGCGCAATTATTGCTTTCTGAAGAATTTAAATCGCAAATCACCAATGAAAATGAGGATTAAAGCGCGATGATGTCGGCATTAGTCCGTTTTTCAATTCGCTTTAGTGGCGTGATTATTGGCTTAGCTGCGCTAACGATGATTTATGGTATCTACAGCCTTAAGCACAGCAATTTAGATGTTTTTCCGGAGTTCTCTCCTATGCAGATTATTATCCAGACTGAATCGCCTGGCTTATCTGCAGAACTGGTTGAAAGCCTAGTCAGCCAGCCAGTTGAAACAAGTATTGCAGGCACAGTGGGCATCATCAGCTTACGTTCACAGTCCATCCCCGGATTATCAATTGTAACGGTGATTTTTAATGAAAATACCGACATTTACAGAAACAGGCAAGTGGTGGCAGAACGCCTAGCCACGCTTAGCAATCGTTTGCCTCGTGGCATCACACCTAATATCACGCCACTTACATCTTCTGCAAGTACTGTGCTGGGTGTGGGCTTAACTTCAAAAACACGCAGTCTCACCGAATTACGTACTATTGTAGATTGGACCATCGTGCCACATTTGCTGGCAATCCCTGGTGTGGCAGACGTTAACGTATTTGGCGGTAAAGTTCGACAGTTTCAAGTGCAAGTTGATCCAGAAAAAATGATCCACTATGGCATCTCGCTCACGCAAATTGAAGAAGCTGTAAAAAAAGCGACCGGGGTGCGAGGTAATGGCTTTATTGAGAATAAAAATCAGCGTATCGTTATCAATACAGAAGGCCAATCAATAACACCAGAAAAACTAGGGCTTGCTACGCTACTGCACAAAAATGGCCAAACCGTTAGGCTAGCTGACATAGGTCAAGTAGTTGAAGGTTCAGCACCATCGATTAGTGCTGCATCCATCAATGAAGAAACTGGCGTGTATTTATCTGTGCAAGGTCAGCTGGGCGCCAACACTCATGCGGTAACTCAAGCCATTGAAGATGCGCTCGACGAAATAAAACCAAGCTTAACTGCCGAGCAAGTAGTGCTGCATGAAGGCTTATTCAGACCAGATAACTTTATTGAAGTGGCCATTAAAGGTGTGCGTGCTGACATTTTAATCGGTTCTATTTTAGTCATCACCGTACTATTTTTATTTTTATTCAATGCTCGCACGGCCTTTATTTCAGCCACTGCCATTCCGCTTTCATTGCTTAGCGCAATCGTTGTAATGAGCCACTTTAAAATTGGACTGAATATCATGGTGCTTGGTGGCTTAGCTATCGCACTGGGTGAAGTGGTAGATGATGCCATTATTGATACAGAAAATATCTTTAGACGACTTCGTGAAAACAGATTGTTGACGCAGCCTTTGCCTACACATCACGTGGTGTTTAACGCATCAATGGAGGTGCGTAGCTCTGTTGTGTATGCCACTATTATTGTGGCATTAGTATTCATGCCATTGCTAACACTAGGTGGCGTAGCAGGTAAACTATTCGCCCCGCTGGGGTTTGCTTATATTGCCGCTATTTTAGCGTCGTTGTTGGTTGCGCTCACGCTCACGCCTGCGCTTTGTTATTTGCTGTTAGGTAATGCCAAATTAGATGCAGAAGACCCACCGATGATACGCATCATCAAAAAATGGTATGTGCAAGTGTTGTATAAAATTGAAAAACACTACAAAGCGGTAATGGCAATTAGCTTCATATTCATCGCCCTTGGACTAGGTGTTTTACCTTTATTTAAAAGTCAATTTATACCAGCCCTGTATGAAGGCCACTATATTATGCACATGACAGCGGTGCCAGGTACATCTGAGCAAGAGTCGTTAAGAATCGGTAAAAAGGCATCAGCCCTTATTAGGGAAATCAAAGGCGTTAAATCCGTTACCCAGTGGGTAGGACGCGCGCCAAATGGTGCCGACACCTTTGGCACCCATTACAGTGAGTTTGAAATTGAAGTTGGTGCAATTTCTGGCGATGAGCAAAATAGAATTTTAAATAGCATACGCGAGGCAATGGCTGGCGAGACCGAAGACACTAACCATGACGGGAAAGTAGAGCCTGGCTTTGTTGGTGTTAATTTTGCCATCAATACTTTTTTAACGGAGCGCATTGAAGAAACAATTTCAGGTTACGCAGCCTCAACTGTCATCAACATCTACGGTAACGATTTAGACGCGCTAGACCGTGATGCACAGGCTGTTGCAAGCGTGATTAGCCACATTAAAGGTGCCACAGATGTACTGGTGCAATCACCTGCGGGCACACCGCAATTAGTCATACGCTTACGGCCAGAAAAACTAGCCATTTGGGGTTTGCAACCTACCGACGTGTTAGACAACATTCGTGTAGCCTTTGAAAGTGTCCCTATCACGCAGGTATATCAAGGTAATCGTGTGATTGGTGTAAGTGTGATGCTGGATTTAGAATCGCGCAATGATGTGCAAGACGCTGGCAATCTACCATTATTCAACCCTGAAGGTAAGTTGTTACGATTACATGATGTAGCTGATATTGTGCAAGAAAATGGTCGTTCAAAAATACTACATGCAGGTGCAAAACGCATACAAACTGTCACTGCCAATGTTAGCGGGCGCGATATTGATGCCTTTACCGATGAACTTAAAGCTAAAATAAAAAGTGATGTGACCTTATCCCAAGGTGCATATTTAGAATTTACGGGGGCAGCTGAAGCCAACGCAAAATCACGTGAAGTACTCATTCTGCAATCATTCTTAGCTGCGGTGGCAGTATTCTTAATGTTATATATTGCGTTTGGGCGTTTACGTAATCTACTACTCACGTTTGCAAACCTACCTTTTGCGCTTATTGGTGGCGTACTGGCAGTGTTATTTACAGGCGGCTGGATTTCACTTGGTTCATTAGTCGGATTCGTCACGTTATTCGGCATCACACTACGCAACTCCATCATGATGGTATCGCACTACCAGCACTTAATTGATGAAGAACATTGTGTTTGGGGCTTAGAAACCTGCATCCGCGGCGCTTCCGAGCGTCTGCCGTCTATATTAATGACCGCTATAGTCACAGCGCTTGGACTTTTACCGCTAGCAGCAGGTAGTGGTCAGCCAGGGCGTGAAATTGAAGGGCCAATGGCAACAATTATCGTCGGTGGATTAGTCACTTCAACCATACTTAACTTATTGATTTTGCCTACAATCATGTTGCACTTTGGACGTTTTACCAAGCAAAAGAAATTCTAATAAAACTTTAATCCTTACCATTAAGAATTTTCAATTAAACAATGCGTAAACAGTTTATTACATACTGCACTGCAGGTGGCTTTTCTACCATGATTCATTACATGGTGTTTTTACTCGTCATCAAAACGCTACTATGGCCAGCTTGGCAAGCCACCTTAGCAGGTGCCACGATTGGCGCACTAACAGCTTACATGCTCAATTATCACTTCACCTTTTCAAGCAAAATGGCACACAGAAGAATCCTGCCTAAATTTTTAATCACTGCTGGCTTAGGCGTTATAATGCAAACCTTGATTGTGGCTCTTCTCAGCCAACATTGGCATTTACATTATATGCTTGCACAAATAATAGCCACAGGCTTCGGGCTTATAATGACCTTCATCATTAATCGTATTTGGACATTTGCATGACCGCCATAACTACTGAACCAAAAATACAACTCAGCATTATTGTGCCAGCTTATAACGAAGAAGCGGTATTGCCGATGTTCCATCAAAAGATTCTTGAAGTCATCAAACCGCTCAATATTACTTATGAAATCGTTTACGTGAACGATGGCAGCCAAGACAACACAGAAGCCATTATTCTTGATTTAAAAAAACAGTGCCCAGAAATTGCTTACGCAAAATTTAGTCGAAACTTTGGTAAAGAAGCCGCAATGACCGCAGGCTTTAAATTGTGTCGTGGTGAATGCGCCATCATGATAGACGCTGATTTGCAAGATTCACCAACGCATATCCCAGCCATGCTAGATGCTTGGCATAATGGCGCAGATATTGTGAATATGAAGCGCTCTGAACGCTATGGCGAGCCTTTGTGGAAGAAAACAACGGCAAGCATATTTTACCACCTCATTGGCAAAATCAGTGAGGTCGCCATCCCGCATAATGTGGGCGACTTCAGGCTATTCAGTCGCCGCGCTATTGATGCTATTAACCAACTCAATGAACGTGGCCGCTTTATGAAAGGCTTGTATGCTTGGGTCGGCTATCCGCAAGCCACCATAGAATACGAACGTGACCCACGAGCCGCTGGCGATACAAAATGGCCGTTTTTTAAACTAGTTGGGCTTGCTTGGCAAGGCATTACCGCTTTTTCAGCCGCACCGCTACAAATGGCCACTTGGTTGGGCTTAGCCAGTGCTGGCAGCGCATTTTTATACGCAAGCTATTTTTTAGTTAAAAGCATAATAACTCCGGATACCGTACATGGTTTCCCGACCCTCATCATTGTTATTTTATTTCTGGGAGGCTTACAATTATTCTGCATTGGAATATTAGGCGAGTATCTTGCGCGTATCTATACAGAAGTAAAACAACGCCCTGTGTATTTAATCGAAACATTCTACCCAGCAAAATAATCTTTTTTAAGCTTTAAACTTATGAATCAATTATCACTTTTTTGGCTAGAGGCTAAATACAAGCTTGGAAAGCATACTGCTGTCATTTTTGTAATGCTTGTTGTAATGCGCCTTATCTCACTAACGCTTTATCCGCTAATGGATATGACAGAAGGCCGTTATGGTGAAGTTGCTAGAAAAATGGCTGAAATGAACGATTGGGTTACGCCTTGGTATGACATTAGCGTGCCATTTTGGGGTAAGCCACCACTATCATTTTGGATGTCCGCATTAGGCATTAAATTATTTGGCATCAACGAATTTGCGGTTAGATTTCCACATTTTATAGCAGCACTCATTGTGGTGGTCATCTGTTACGACTGGGCAAAACGCAGCCTAATCAATCCTTTTTACGTCATTGTCATACTAAGCAGCTCATTTATATTTTTAGTATCTTCAGGTGCAGTGATGACAGATATGGCGCTCTGTGTGGGTAGCACATTGTCACTGAGAGCATTTTGGTTAAGTTTACGTGGTAATGAGTCTGACCGAAAACGTGAGCAGTGGCTATTCTTTATAGGCTTAAGCATCATGTTGCTAGCTAAAGGCCCTGTTGGTTGGGTTCTGGTGTTTTTACCGATAGGTTTGTGGGCACTATTAAGCAATTCTATTAAGGAAACATGGCAAGGATTAGCTTGGATTACTGGCTGCTTAATCGCAATATTAGCCGCTATTCCATGGTATTTACTTGCAGAACAACATACCCCTGGATTTTTAAACTACTTTTTTGTTGGTGAACATTGGCAACGCTTTACCGTTTCAGGCTGGAAAGGCGATTTATACGGCTCAGCGCACGCTACCCAGCGCGGCACAATTTGGTTGCAATTTATATACGCAACCCTACCATGGAGCTTAATTTTACCAATAGCGGCATTAGTTTATAGAAACAAACTTGTCACCATAAAGACTATTAAACAACATCAATTGAGCCTTTATTTATTGCTTGCTACTATTTCGCCATGCTTATTTTTTACAATGTCTGGCAATATCTTGTGGACTTATGTATTACCTGGCATGCCACCACTGGCCTTACTACTAGCCCATTTATTAGGTAATATTGAACAAAACACTGCTAAAAAAATCCTGTTTTTTGGCACTGCTGCAAGTGCGCTAGTTTTTGTGCTTGTATTAAGCATATTAACGATTGGTCATGCCGCAGATTTAAAATCCGCCAAATCAATTACTCAATTATATGAAGCGCAGAATGTAGTGAAAAAAAGTATTACGCCTCTCATATTCTTAAATGATCGCCCATATTCAGCCATGTTTTACAATAATGGCAAAGCGTTGAAAGTAAATACATTGGAAGAAGTGAGCTTATATGCAAAAGGCACTCCAACATATATTGCTATAAAAAAAGATGAATTAGCACCATTAAAAGAGCAATTAAAAAACTTAAAAGCCGTTGGAGATACGGGTAACTATCGCTTATTTTTAATGCTTAATCATATTTAATATATTTGAATCGCACGTCGCCATTGGGCGTGCCTTCTAGCGCACCTCCCTCTAGGGCTGGCTGCCAGCCAATTACCGCTTCAATTTTAGCAGCAAGCTCAAAGTCTTTATCACTAATGCCTTTTACATCGTGCGTACATAATTTAACAATCACAAATGCGTAAGACACCGTTAAATCCGGATGATGCCAAGCAGCTTCTGCCAAATGCCCTATCGTATTCACGACCATCAGCGTAGCTTTCCAGCCACTGGTTTTATATTTTCGGCGTATCCAGCCATTTTCAAAAAACCAATTTGGCAAATCAGCTTTTAATTTATCTTCAACTTCTTGCTCTGAATATGCTTTACTTGTCACCATCATTAATCTCCATTTACCATCTCACTTATTGTGATATCGCACTAAAAATAAAAGCTAAGCACCTAAGCGTAAGCCATGTTTTGCCAGTTTTTTTAAACTAAAACCTTGCTCAAATAAAGTGTAATCAGTTTTATATAACGCCCACGCTTGATAGCCTACGCCTTGTTTTTCACGGCTAATAAACGCTGCAAATTGAAGATCAATCAGTTCATCATCAATTAAACTTTGCAACGGCGTTAGCGCTTCTGTTAGATAAGTAAGCAGTGGTTTTGATTTAACTATTATTAGTTGTTCTGCGCCAAGTTTATTGGCTAACCAAGCACTCAAGCTATCGGATGTCACTTCCCAGTTTTTAGGAATGCTATCATCAACCAGCACCATTTTACTTGGTAACCACACTATGCCGCGATGTTGCCAGCCACGCTCTGCGATTTCCAACTCACTACTTGCCGTTGCAAGTCCAGTAACCATACCTGCTAGCAATATACCAAATTGATCCATCGCCAATAATGCAAGCTCATGCGCCACGGCATCATTAGTATTTGAAATTTTCTGAGCTTCTCTAACTGAATTAGCGAACAAGCCACCGCCAGGCACAATCACAACTTTTCCATCGCCAAATTTAACGACAAGTTCTAACCAATGTACCAACTCGGGCGAACCCAGTAAGCTACCACCCAATTTCACGACCCACATCAGCGTATCCTACAAATTTATGACCTCAGCGTCATATTAAGCAAAGGTTTAATTAACTGGTGTATCTATACATTTAAAGAAATGCATGGTTTTAAGCATGCTAGAAGCTTTATCTAACGTTTCGTCATATTCTTTTTCTAAAACAGAATCCGCTACGATACCGCCTCCTGCATAGAAGCTTATTTCGCCTTCATTATCAGTACCACAAGTGCTTTCATAACTAGAATAAACAGCGGTACGAATTGCAATATTCGTATCCATATTGCCATCAAAACCAATATAACCAATCGCACCACAATATACGCCACGGCGATTAGGTTCTAGCACCTCTATAATTTGCATGGCTCTTAACTTAGGTGCGCCAGTAATGGAGCCTCCAGGAAAACAGCCGCGTAATAAATCAATGGCTGTTTTACTTTTTGCTAGTGTGCCCGTAACAATACTGACTAAATGATGCACATTAGCAAAGCTTTGTAGCTGAAATAGTTGATCAGCCTTCACCGAACCAATTTCACAATTCTTGCTAATATCATTGCGTAACAAATCAACAATCATCAAATTTTCAGCCTGATCTTTGATGCTTTCTTGCAAGTCTTTTGCAAGCTGCTGATCTTGCTCTATATCGTCAGCGCGCGGCCTAGTGCCTTTAATAGGACGTGTTTCAACGTGTTTACTCACAATTTGTAAAAATCGTTCTGGTGAACCAGAAAGCACCTGTAAACCACCAAAGTTCAAGTATGCCATGAATGGCGCGGGACTAATTTCTCTAAGTTTGTTATATGCTGTCCAGCCACAACCTTGCGCTTTAGCCGAGAAACACTGCGCTAGATTCACTTGGTAACAATCCCCTTCAGTAATATACTTTTTAACCGTATTAAATGCCTTGGCATATTGCTCAAAAGTCGTATTATTCGTCACCGGCGTAGTTAAAGCAAAGGCTGGTAAGTGCATCTCCAATTGTGCATCAAATAAGGCACATAAAGCCTGCCAGTTATCATGCGTAGATTGTTGAAAACCATGTGAGACTAAACAAGCGCTTTTTTCTCTATGATCAACGACAACTGCCCAATCATAAATGCCCACCAGCATATGTGGTATCGCATCATCTTTTAAGGCAAGATTTGGTAAGTATTCAACTCGTCTAGCTAAATCATAAGCAAAATATCCAACAGCGCCTCCACTAAATGGTAGCGAATCTTGTTCGGCCTTATACGATGCTAGCAACTTATTTAGGATAATAAATGGATCTTCGCGACTATTCGTTACAGTTCCATTCTGGATGATTTCAGTCCGTATTTTGTGACTAGAATCAGTCTTATTTTCAACACCATCGTCAAATGAGCTGATAGTGATGAATGGATCTGCGACTAGAATATCGTATCGGCCATACTGGCTTTGAGGCTGCCCGCTATCAAGCAGCATCGCCCATGGTTTATGACTGATTCGATCAAATAACTGAGTGATATTAGAATGGTATCTTAATGGGTAATGAAGTAAGGGCATGCGCTGTGAGTTTTAATTTATGGCTGATGATAGGCTAAGTAAGCGACCGCATAAGCGGGAAGACATACGCTAGCCCAACGGCGAATATCAGTGGCGTCATCTTGTGCATTTGTAGCATTTTCATTCGCATTTAATGAAATTAAATCGACTACATCAATATACGGAATAGCGATAAGCTTAGCAACCTCTCTGGCTAAAAAACTCCCGGCCCCAGCACCAACCAAACATATTGGCTGTTGAATATTTTTATGATTAGTTTGGCGAGAAATATGGGTAGAAGCAACATTTTGTAATCGCTCCAGTTGTTGTAATTTGAATTTGTATGCAAGCCCTACCCACTCGATCATTGACGCATCCTCTACATCGCGGCCTATCATACGGGCAATTCGACGAGCAGTTGCAAGATGGCTTTTGTCTTTAGCGTCGGCTGTTTCAGCCATATCATCTATGGCTAGCAGATCTTCTGTTAAGCGATAGACGTCTGCAGTAGTCGCAAAAAATTCAGCCGCAACTGAGGTAATTTCCTGTTTAAATTGTATTTTTTGCGCCACAGCCATCAGCGGTGTACGCACTACACCCGTGTAGACCAACTCTTCTGACTGCATGCGTGTAGCATCGGTAAAGCCTAAGCATGCAGCTTGGTTGTTTCCAATCAGTACAAAATCAGCAGTTGTGCTACCAATATCAATCATCAAACCGCATTTAATTTTTGTAGCAACAAAGCAAGCACTAGCCTGCCAATTAGCAGAAGCTATGTATTGCCAATAATCTTCAACATCATTAAATAAAACAAAACCTGAAAAAACAGATTTTGTAGATAAATCTGGGTGCAAAATATTTGGGTGTAAAGTATCGTTGTGTAGAGTATCTGGGTGTAAAGTACCTGTGTAAAATTTAACATTCCCGATCAACTTAGCCTGCATCATACGACTAATCGATTGAACGCCTTCTTTTCTATTCGCAAATAAATCAACCAGCTCACCTGTCATTGTTACGGCATGAGTGGCTGAACCTCCACCAAATGCATTCAATACAAGATCAATTGCGGCATCAAACTCGTGTAAGCCGCGCCAAAGCGCACATGGTACTTGCAACACTTGCTGCAAGTTACCATTCACATCAAGCAGAGCCGCCTTAAGATGCGCGCCGCCTACATCCCAGCCTATCAGGTGATTATTCATTTATATGTATTGATACCGTATTTGTCGTCAAATTTTCTGGCAATTTAAATGTAGCGTTAGGTGATTCAGTTAAGGTCAAATCTAATATCAGTTTAGCTGGATTACAATTGAGCGATTCACGCAACGCAATGTATGACGTTGTTATTCTAGGATTAATCTCAACTACAAAAATTTCATCGTTATTAATAATCACATCAACACCAATATAGCCGTTTAATTCAGAAAATGTAGCCGCAATTTTTTTAGCTACGGCCTCAAAAATATCATATTGCGAGATTAACCCATTAACTAAAAAACCTTTATATTGAATAGGTGCATGAAACACATTTAGTTCATCACAATCTGTGCGGTTGATCTCAACCAATTGCTGGTTGCAACTTAATACCCAAGCGGCGCCAGCTTTACACAACATCGAGATACTTGCAGGAATACCTGCTTGGTAAGGCTGAATAATATAGCGTGATTGCGACACCAACTGTGTGGGCGCGCTTAACCATGATTGCAATGCTGCTGCGTTACTAAAATAATAGGTATCGCCACAACCAGCACCATCAATAGGCTTAGCAACACAGCCATTATTAAATTCGTCTATGTGTGAAGCATGGCGTTTGAAAAAGTCTGGAGACAAAAACTCACTTGCGCTGTAAGTTGGAATAGTTAATATATTTGCCTGTTTAAGTGAATAATAAGTAGAATATTTATTGCTAAATAATTCTACTGCTAGCAGCCTAGCACCTAAGTTTTTCACACCTAGACGCTCTACAAGCTGAGTTAATGTACTTAATATCCCATCAAATTCTGGCGCAATGATTAATGCATAATCGCAACTTTGTAAAAGAGTTTGCCAAACATCCATTGCCTTAGAAGCATCATCTAGAGGCAATGCAACATTTGCATGCTTTGGTAAACCTACTCTAACATCATACGTAGTTAATATTTCAACATCTGCAATCTCACTAAAATCAGCGAATAATGCATCGCGCATTAACAGGCCTTCACCAAGCAAGTAATCTGGTAATGGCTGGTCGCATAAACCACCAGCTGTGATATATTCTAATAATAATATCTTCAAAAATTGCTCACACTCAATACTTAAAAAATGGAAATTATCCCTGTAATCGACTTAATGCACGGCCAAATAGTGCATGCAAAACTTGGTCAACGCCAGCACTACCAGCCGATTCAATCTTTGTTATGTCGCTCTAGCATACCGATTGATATTGTAAATGCACTAGTTGAATTATACTCATTTGAACGCTTATACATTGCCGATCTAGACGCTATTACAAAGCAAGGTCATCATTCAAACCTGATTAAGGATATTCAAAAGCAACATCCCAGCATAGAAATCTGGTTAGATGCAGGTTTATCAGCTGTTGATGCATTGGCTGACTGGAAGAAATTAAATCTGATGCATGTAATTGGATCTGAGAACCTTAATTCAATACATGATTTAGTGAATATACATCAAGCGCTAAATAGCAATTTTGTGTTGTCATTAGACTTCAATCAAGCTGGATTTTTAGGCTGTAATGAATTACAAACTAATGCCGAATATTGGCCTAAAAAAGTCATTGCCATGACATTATGCCAAGTTGGAAGTCAGCTTGGCGCTGATATTGAAAAATTAACGTCAATAAAAAATATGGCAGAAGATCGTCAGATTTATGCGGCAGGTGGTGTTAGAAATAATGATGATATAAAAACGCTACAAAGATTAAATATAGCAGGTGCATTGGTAGCAACTGCGCTACATAATAAAAATCTAGATATCTAAAATCTAAAATCTAAAATTGAAAATCTAAACTTCACAAATACAGGCATCAAAAATTCGCTTTAATAACAAAAAACCCTTAACAAGCCAATTAATTAGCCTATTAGGGGTTTTAAAGGTCAAACTTTAAATCTAATTACTCAAGATTTGCGTGAATAGCGCGCATACCTTCTTCAGTTAAGCCTTTTGCTGCGATTAATTCAGCAATTGCTGCTTCTAAAAATACTAAAGTTGAGAGCTCAAACTGGCTACCCATAGGCATACCCTGTGTTAGCGGGAAGCTATTGTCATTACCAACTTGAACAGTTAAATCTGCAACATCAGCCATTGCAGATTTAGATTTCATCGACACCACTACTAACTTAGCACCTACTGATTTAGCTTTTTTTACAAAAGGTAGCAATGTTTCCGTACCTCCAGAACCTGAAACCAAGATTAATAAATCACCAGCTTTAATCGCCGGTGTAACTACTTCACCTATCATGCTAACGTTGTAGCCAGAATGCACTAAACGCATCGCAAAAAAACGTGACACTAGTAAAGAACGACCAGCACCGCCAATAAAAATACGTCCAGCTTCGTCAACCAGTTTTAATAGTTTTGTAGTGTTGCTATTATCTGTTTCTGACAAGATAGTGGTGACTCTATCTAAAATTAATTTTTGATTATCCATGATATTTTTCCTAGTATGCATTACAACAACTACATGATACAGCTTGTTCAATTATATTAAAAAAAATCCTGACTCATTACTGAGTCAGGATTTTTCAATTACTCATCTCAATAATTACTTATTGGGCTTGGTTAATTAAAACCAATGCTTAAATTAAGCGTGAGCAATAGCTGTGATTTCAGCAGCAGAAGCAGCTGGATCAGTAGCGCCGTAGATAGCAGCACCAGCAACAATGATAGTTGCGCCAGCATCACGTACTTGAGCAGCTGTAGAAGCTTTAACGCCACCAGCAACTGAGATTTCAACGCCAAGACCTAAAGCAGCTACTAAAGCTAAGTCAGCAAATGGTGTTTGGCCAGCAGCTTGTTGATCTAAACCAGTGTGAACGCCGATGATGTGCGCGCCAGCAGCAACAACTTCTTTAGTTTTAGCAGCTTTATCAGCAACGTTGATTAAATCAACTTGAGCTTTTTTGCCGTATTTGTTAGCAACATCAATTACACCTTTGATAGTACCGATGTCAGCACAACCTAAAACTGTACAGAT
>JAYWDO010000135.1:0-9605 GCA_043779795.1 Pseudomonadota bacterium | reverse complement strand
AATATGAAATGAGTCTGAAGGTGCTACGTATTTCCACAAAGGTATGCGTCTGCATTGAATAGCTGAAGTTCTAAATCGGTCATGATGCAAAGCATGGTGATCAATATGGAAGAAGCAAAATTGCAGACATTGGCGCAGATCAAGGCGTTTTTAGACGGGACGACAGAGGTCGCCTTTCGCCTGCCAAAAGCAGAACGCAATACATTTATTGAACGCGTCCTAAAACGGATTGGCTACGCCTGCCATGATCGTTTTGGTCGTGGCGTATTGTTGCGCTATATTGAGCGTATGACAGGTTTATCACGCCAACAGGTCACACGATTAGTACGACAGTACCGCAATGACGGTAAGTTATCAAAACGACAAGCCGCGCCCAAGCATGGTTTTGTTCGCCGTTTCACTGCCATCGACGTAGCCTTGCTCGCTGAGATGGACGCCTTACACAGCACTTTGTCAGGACCTGCTACCAAGAAATTGATGGAGCGCGCATTCCTTGTGTTTGACGATGCGCAGTTTGAGCGACTGGCGAGCATCTCCGTTTCCCATCTATATAATCTACGTGACGATAAACAGTACCAAATCAAAAGGCGGTACTGGACCAAGACGCGTCCCACCTCTATTCCCATCGGCCAACGCCGCGCACCGCAACCCAACGGTTCACCAGGCTATATTCGCATCGACAGTGTGCATCAAGGTGATCAGGATGGTGTCAAAGGCGTGTATCACATCAACGCAGTGGACTCTGTGTGACACAATGCCAACTGGTCGCCACTTGCGAAAAGATCAGCGAGGCATTTTTACTGCCGGTGATTGGACAGTTGCTAGATGGATTTCCGTTCGTCATTCTCGGATTTCATTTGGATAACGGTTCAGAGTACATCAACTATCAAGTGGCGAAGATGTTGGAAAAGCTACTGATCGAATTTACCAAATCACGCCCACGGCAGTCCAACGATAACCCCTTGGCGGAATCCAAGAATGGCGCGGTGGTGCGTAAGCATCTAGGCTACGCGCATATCCCGCAACACTGCGCCAGCTTGGTGAATACTTTCTGCGCTGAATTTCTCAACCCTTACGTCAATTACCATCGTCCGTGTTTCTATCCAGAAACAATCACAGACAACCAAGGGAAGAGCGCAAAAAATATCGTTACAAGGATATGATGACTCCGTTTGATAAGTTCAAATCAATCCCCAACGCCAGTGAATATCTCAAAACAGGTATTACCTTTGAACAACTGGATGTGCAAGCAGCAAGAATGAGTGATAATGACTGTGCCTTGGCATTGAACAATGCAAGAAAAAACTGTTTCAAGCAATCTCAAGTTCTACGAAAAAACAGGCTTGATTGAAAACAGCAAGGCAAACCCAAAGCAACCTTTATTAACCAGACCGAGTTAGAACAACGCTCAAATACTTAAATTCAAACCGACTACGTTCAGACTCATTTCTGGATTGGAATATACTTACTGAAACTCTCCAGCATTACCCTTTAGATGCTACTGTTTGGAGTAGTAATTCTAAAATATTTTACCGCCGAGGTGAATATTACTTAGGCCCATATAAAAGCGCCTTTGTAAATTATCGTATTAATGCCCAGATTATAGCCCTAAGCAACAGGTTTTCGCATGGTCACAAACTCTTCCGCTGCGGTGGGGTGAATGCCGATTGTGCTGTCGAATATCGCTTTAGTAGCACCTGCGCGCATGGCAACCGCAAAGCCTTGAATAATCTCACCTGCATCTGGCCCTACCATGTGCATGCCGACAACTTTATCGGTGCTACGCATGACTAGCATTTTCATCAATGTGCGCTCGCTGCTGCCTGATAAGGTATTTTTCATGGCTTTGAATTCAGATTTATACACATCAATATCGGCATATTTTTCGCGTGCCTGGGCTTCGTTTAAACCCACGGTACCGACGCTAGGCTGGCTAAATACGGCCGTGGGGATGTTTTCGTAATCTACAATGCTAGCTTTATTGGCGTAAAGCTTATTGACTAAAAACATGCCTTCTGCTGTGGCTACAGGTGTTAAGTTGACGCGATTAGTGACATCGCCCAGCGCGTATATAGATGGCACATTAGTTTGATAATCATCGTTTACAATAATTGCACCTGTGCTATCAACCACCACACTTACATTTTCTAAGCCTAAATTTTTAGTATTTGGCACGCGACCAGTGGCATACATCACTAAATCTGTAGCAACAGTATCGCCTGCTGTGGTGTGCACAGTAAAGCCTGTGCCTACCTGCTCAATACGATCAACATTGGTGTTAGGCATAAATTTTATGCCTTTTTTAATCATTTCTGACATCAAAAAGTCGCGTATATCTTCATCAAAACCACGTAAAATTTTAGCACTACGTTCAAAAATAGTGACATCTACCCCCAAGCCGTGCATGATGCCAGCGAACTCAACCGCGATGTAGCCGCCACCAACAATGACCATCTGCTTTGGTAATGCAGATAGGTTAAAAATCTCGTTTGAGGTAACAATGTGCTCACGGCCAACCACATCTGGCACAAAAGGCCAGCCACCAGTGGCAATAATAATGCGTTCTGCAGTATAAGTTTTTTCACCCACTTTTACCGTGTGCGCATCGATTATTTTGCCGCGACCATTCACCACATGCACGCCACTATTCTTGAGCATGTTGTCGTATACGCTTTGTAATCTTTTAATTTCCACATCTTTATTGGCGACCAATGTTGGCCAATCAAACTTGGGCGCTGAATCAACATTCCAGCCAAACCCAGTCGCGCCTGTAAAGCTTTCGCTATATTGTGAGGCATAAACATAGAGCTTTTTAGGCACACAACCTACATTAACGCAGGTGCCGCCGAAATATAAGTCTTCTACAATCGCCACATTTGCGCCATGCCCAGCCGCCATGCGGGCTGCACGTACGCCGCCTGAGCCTGCGCCGATCACGAATAAATCATAATCATATTGTGTGGTTGGGGTATGCATGTGTGGAGTGACCAATTGAATTCTCTTTAATTTATAATGTGTAATTTTTATAAAAAAAGCGGCGCGCCATAATACATTTTGCGCACCGCCCATTTAACACGTAAACAACTACTGCTTATTTTTAATTACTGATTGCTTTTTAAGTGATTTAACATGGTTTCAACGTCGCTCACTAAGAACGGATCTTCTTCATGATTATCTGCTTTGCCAGCTTCGGCAAATAATTGCGTAATTTTATGGTCATCTACCAACATCGCATAGCGCCATGAGCGATCGCCAAAGCCAAGATTCTCTTTTTTAACCAACATGCCCATACCACTGGTAAAGTCAGCATTGCCATCTGGCAACATTTTAATATTTGATACGCCTAAATTTTTGCCCCATTGAAACATCGTAAACGCATCATTTACGCTTAAGCAGTAAATTTCATCTACGCCAAGGGCTTTAAATTCTTCATATTTAGCCTCAAAGCCAGGTAAATGCGTGCTAGAGCAAGTTGGCGTAAACGCACCAGGCAATGCCACCACAATCACTTTTTTGCCTGCAAAAATATCAGCCGATGAAACATCGTGCCAACGGAAAGGGTTATCACCACCAAGACTTTCATCACGTACACGGGTTTTAAACACAACATTTGGAACGGTAGAAACTGTAGTCATTCTTTTATTTCCTTATTCAGTTAAAAATGGATTTTGCTTTTTAAACAGGTTGCTTTGTTTTTTTAACAACATATTTTTTAAAACATGGAGCATCATAGCGATAAATCTAATAAAAATAAAATCAATCTTTCTAATTTATTTGATAAGTTAAATTTATCACATATAAATTAAATTGGAAAACTAAAAGTAGCAGATTAATAAAAGCGCTGATTAAACAATGCCGCCAGAATCCCCATCAGTGCTTGCTTACAGAGCAAGCGTAGCCTAAATGCAATGAAATGGAATCTAGGGTAATACATGCTACGTATCCCTTAATTCCGCTTTGCTCCATCAAGGCTACGCTTGCAATTTTTTAATTAAATGCGCCAACTCTGCCAAGCCTGCACCATCCGCATAGGCCTGTTTAAAGCTGTCACGGGTTTGCCAGCGCTGCCAAAAGTGATGCAAATGCTCAAAACGCTCATCTAGTGGCATTTGTACAGGGCCAAATTTTGAGAAGGCGATTGAGGTGCACAAGGTGATGTCGGCAAAAGTAGGCTCTTTGCCACCAATTAACCACTCGCGACCATCGGACAAATGTTGATTCACCATACTGGCGTGGCTTAATGCTTCTTTGCGGCAATGTTCGCCCCATTGTGGGTTGCTGGTGAGCTCAATTTTTGGCCCTAAACCTTGGTGCTGCACATGAAAATAAGTGGTAATGCGGTACAAAATTTGTACCCAAATGCGGCTATCCCACATGCCAATTAAGCCTTGTTCTTTGGGTGTTTCGCCAAACAATTTACGGCCTTCAAATAAATTATCCAAATACATCGAAATCGCCACCGACTCACTCATAAAACTACCATCTTCTAGCTGCATGGTGGGTGTTTCACCCCATGGGTTCATTTTAAGGTGCGGCCATTTACGCTGATCGCCGCCTGGCGCCATATCGTAGATGACTTCTTCGATATGTTGGTTAATGCCTTTTTCAAACTGAAACAAACGCAAACGTTGCGGGTTAGGGAAGGCGGAAGGGGATGTGAATACTTTTAGTTTTGTTGTCATGCTTTTATCCCTTTTTAAATTAGCTTTACTATTTTTGAGTTTAAACTAACGTGGATATTCAATGCTACCTTTTTGAATAAACTCATTTTGTAACCATCCGGGTCTTCTATAAACGCAATCACTAACGTGCCGTGCTTCATTGGCCCTGCTTCGCGTAGCACGATGCCACCTTTGGCTTTTACCAAGTCACAAGCTTTGTAGGCATCATCCACCTCTAGCGCCATGTGGCCATACGCACAGCCCATCTCGTAGCTGGTTTCGCCATAGTTGTAGGTAAGCTCCAGCACGGTGTTATCGTACTCATTGCCATAGCCGACAAACGCTAAAGTAAATTCTCCGTCTGGGTAATCGCTGGTGCGTAGTAATTTCATGCCCAGCACATCGTTATAAAAATTAATCGAACGCTGTAAATCACCAACGCGTAACATGGTGTAGTACTCTAATGGTTTGCTCCTTTTTATAGATTTGATTATTTATTGATTTGTTTGAATAATCCGCCGAATAAGTTAATTTGAATTTAATATTTTAGCGGCAGCATTTTGGCCTGAATTTTGAGCGTCATATTTAAAATTCCTTGCCGGAGAATTGGGCCCCGTTGCATTGGGTGTGGTGGGCGATGAAATAATTTCAGGTTGCAAAACTTGCTGTGCCTGATTGGTGGCCGGTGTAATCACATTACCTGCGTCGTCCAACGCTGGTGACGAATATGAATCGACTACAGGCGGTGGATTTTCATGATAAAAATACTCGGTAATACCACTTTCATCTCGTATGCCAGTGGTTGGGTCAATGTTTACAGCCATGACGCCATCAGGCATTACCATGCTCATTTCAGGAATACCTTTTAATGCGCCTGCCATGTATTTAATCCAAATTGGCAAGGCAGCAGCAGCGCCAGTTTCACTTCTGCCTAAGGTTTGCGGTTTATCAAAACCTATCCATGCCACAGCCACTTGTTTAGGGCTGTAACCTGCAAACCAAGCGTCCATGTGGTCGTTAGTAGTGCCTGTTTTTCCTGCAATATCGCTTCTGCCTAATTGTAATGCTTTGGCTGCGGTGCCGCCACGTATAACGCTTTGAAGCATAGAGTTCATTATAAATGCGTTACGTGCATCAATCACGCGAGGTGCGCCGTTATCTACTTCATCAAATTTGGTGGTTAAGATCACACTACCTTTTTGATCGACGATTTTAGCGATTAGATTTGGTTTCACACGATAACCGCCATTTGCAAATACAGCGTATGCCGTTGCCATTTGATACGGCGTCGCAGAGCCAGCGCCTAAGGCCATAGTTAGATAAGCAGGGTGATCTTTAGCGGCAAAACCAAATCGGGTAATGTAGTCTTGCGCGTATTCTGGCCCAATCGCTTGCAATACCCGAATCGCTACGGTATTAACAGATTTAGCTAAGGCTTGTCTTAAGCGAATGGGTCCTTCATAGCCATTTTCATAGTTTTGCGGCGACCAATCTTTATTACCCGTTTCAGCGGCTGAAAAATTCAACGGCGCATCTTCTACAATCGTTGCTGGCGAGTAGCCTTTTTCTAAGGCGGCTGAGTAAATAAAAGGTTTAAAGCTTGAACCAGGCTGACGCCAAGCTTGTGTTACATGGTTAAATTTAGATTGATTGAAGTCAAAGCCACCAACCAACGCACGAATCGCACCATTTTCAGGGTCAAGCGCAACCAGCGCAGCCTGTACTTGAGGTAATTGCACGATTTTCCAAGTGCCGCCGGTTTTAATTAAACGGACAACCGCGCCAACTTTTAACAAACGTTTAGCCGGATCTTTTTCGAGCAGGGTTTTTTCTACAAACGCTAAACCTTTGCCAGTGACTTCAATTGCTTCACCATTCTTTGCATGGGTTTGAATAGCATTAGGCGAAATTTTGGTAATAATAGCTGGCATAAACCCATTGAACTCATCTATTTCGTCTAAAGCGCTGTCTAGAGCACTTTTTTTATCGGTAGATGGTAATGATTCAATATCCAATAATTTTTCTGGGCCGCGATAGCCATGACGTAGATCGTATTCTAATATACCTTCTCTCACGGCTGTATTTGCGGCTTCTTGACTCGATTTACGTATCGTTGTGTATACAGATAAACCGCTGCTGTAGATATCTTCTTGATACTTTGTAAATAAGCTTTCACGCACAATTTCAGCCACGTAATCTGCTGCTAAGTCGCGTGATTGTTTAGATGCCTTAAATCGTAATGGTTGCTTTAATGCCTCTTGATAAATATCTTCTTTAATAAATCCAAATCGAAACATGTCATGTAAAACTTCACGCTGACGTCCTATTGCGCGTTTGGGATTGACGAATGGGTTGTAGTTAGAAGGCGCTTTTGGTAACCCCGCAAGTAAGGCACTTTCAGCCAAATTAATTTTATCGAGTGGCTTACCGTAATAAACTTGCGAGGCTGCTGCGAATCCATATGAACGTTGTCCTAAGTATATTTGGTTGAGGTAAAGCTCAAGAATTTTATCTTTATTTAGGCTGTGCTCAATTTTAATGGCAAGTAAAGCCTCGTTGATTTTAGTGACTAAAGTACGTTTACCATTGGGCGTCGTGAAAAAGTTTTTTGCGACTTGCATAGTAATGGTGCTGGCACCTTCATGGCCTTGGCCGGTAAGATTATTTTTTATGGCACGCAATATCCCCTTAATATCAATGCCGTTATGTTGATAAAAGCGCCTGTCTTCAATCGCCAATACCGCATCTTTCATGTTTTGCGGCACGTTTTCAATCTTGATATAAGCGCGGCGTTCCTCACCAAACTCGCCAATTAAATACTTATCTTCAGAATAGACGCGTAAAGGTTGCTTAGGATGATAGTCAGTGAGTGCATCTAGTGGAGGTAAAGCTGGGTAAATAACCGCAGCAGCAATACCGACAAGCGCGATTATAGACAAGCTTCCTACGACGATTGCTAATAAAAGATAGTGCCACCATTTATTCAGAGTCATGAAATGTCGTCATTCGTTTGTAGAAAGATATTGACCTATTATAAATTGCTATGATAACTCTTGCGAAGAATAGGCAAAATAAAGCCATAAATAATGATTTTAGTATGCGTAAGAAATAATAAATTGCTTTACAGGGATTAAACTTGTTGCTACGATTTAATGTAACTTATTAGAATCTTACGTAACTAACGAATCCTGAAGGGGAATTTCAATTTGAAATTCAGCTTTTTTAAAGAGACAACGCCTGCACTGATTGGTATTGATATCAGCTCAACCGCTGTAAAAATGGTGGAGCTGGCAGACGATGGTCGTGGTGGTTATAAGCTAGAGGGATATTCAATGTCTCCCTTAGCTAAAGACGTTATTGTGGATGGTAATATAAGCGATCTTGAAAAAGTAGCGGATGCCATGAAGCTTGCTTGGACATTGCTTGGTTCGCGTGAAAGACGCGCTGCGCTTGCCTTGCCGGCGGCCGCTGTGATTAGCAAAAAAGTGTTGATGAGCGCAGGCTTGCGTGAAGAGGATATGGAAGCACAGGTTGAAGCCGAAGCTAATCAATACATCCCATTCTCACTCGATGAAGTTAATATTGATTTTCAAGTGATAGGCTCGGCACCAAACAGCCCGGATGAAGTAGAGGTGCTTATTGTCGCTTCACGTAAAGAAAAAATTGAAGACCGTGTTGCCTCGGCAGAAGGCGCAGGCCTTAAAGTGACAGTGATGGACGTTGAAAGCTATGCAACTGAGGCAGCTTATAGCTTAATTGCTAGTCAACTACCAAACTCTGGACGAGAGCAAACTGTCATGATCGTCGATATTGGCGCATCTATGATGCATATCAATGTGTTGCATAACAATAAATCAGTGTATATCCGTGAGCAAAGCTTTGGTGGTGGTCAACTCACTCAAGAGATTCAACGTCGTTTTGGATTATCTTTGGAAGAGGCTGAAATTGCCAAGCGTAAAGGCGGACTTCCTGAAAGTTTTGATGCTGAAGTACTGCAACCGTTTGTGCAGACACTCGCTATGGAGGTGTCAAGAGCGTTACAGTTCTTTACTAGCTCGACGCAATACAACCGTGTTGATCACATCGTGTTGGCAGGCGGTTGCGCTGCAATTCCAGCAATTGATGTGATGGTACAAGATCGCACACAAGTAAATACTTTAGTGGCAAATCCATTCCATAATATGGTCATCAGTACTAGGTTTAAGCAACAGCAGGCGGCTATAGATGCGCCCGCACTACTCATTGCATGTGGTCTTGCAATGCGGGGTCTATCAATATGATACGCGTTAATCTCTTACCCCATCGTCAAGAAAGGCGCGAGTTACGTCAACGTGAATTTGGCTTAATGGCAGGGTTTTCTGCTATAGCTGCAGCATTTATTGTTTTTTTAGGCTGGACATATATTAATAGCCAAACAGATGCGCAGATCGCGCGAAATGCACGTTTAAATGTTGCAATAATAACGTTAGATAAGGAAATTGCCGATATTAAAGACTTAAAAGACCAAATTGGTATTATGTTAGAACGCAAACAGGTGGTTGAGAACTTGCAAACTAATCGCAGTCAAGCGGTAGTTATTCTTGACGAGTTGAGTAGGAGGTTGCCAGAAGGTATGTACCTTAAAAGCATCAAACAAGTAGGCAATGTAATTAGCATTGAGGGAGTAGCAGACACTAATGCCAGAGTTGCAACCCTTGTGCGTAATCTATCAAGTTCCAGCTGGCTTGAAGCGCCGAATTTGATTGAAATTAAATCTATTATTGTGAATAGTTTGAAGCAAAATGCATTTACTTTAACTGTAAATATTAAAGTGCCTAAAGTTGAAGATATTGAAACCCCTAAAACTTCAATAAAGAGTGGAATATAATCATGAGGTTGGATGATTTTAATAACATAGACTTTAAAAATGCGGGTAGTTTACCTAACCCAGTTAAAGCTGTACTT
>JAYWDO010000134.1:0-52598 GCA_043779795.1 Pseudomonadota bacterium | reverse complement strand
TCTGCACCACAGGGTGCAAATTCTGAAGATCAAATAGGCCGAGCTGCCATTGCCTCAGTAAAGGATATTTATTTACAAGCCGGCGAAGGTACGCATACAACGCGCGGCTACGGCCGTGGCACTGACCTTTATCGTGAACTAATAGCGGCATTTGTTAAATTATTCGGCGCTAATATTAGTTTAGACATCACTGGCGGATCAACGTCTGATGATTCTAAGTCTAGCGTTGCTATGAATGGTACGGCATTTGCAGGGACGCATTTCCATCAAATCCTTCAAGTAGAACAAGATGGAAGCATTGGTAAACAATCCGAAGGCATGGCCGACCCAACCTATAGAAATAATGTGGATTTGGCGCGAGATATTCAAGCTAGAATTAATTCACTGCAGGCTTTGGTTAATGAGTACAAAAATGATAATCCTGATATAGCTAATGGCTTTCAGGCAGATATTGATACCTTAAATGCTAAAAAAGCAAGGTTAGGTGTCGGTGCTATGGCAAATTTCATGGATATTCATCCAGCCGCTGCCTATACTGGTTATATTTTTGTTAATGGTGATTCTTTAACAGGTACAGGAGAGTTATTGGCACCTGGCGATGCAAAAATTGAAATTATCAATAAATCAAACAAATTTCTTGATATTGGGAAGTATGCTGGCTTTGATAACAGCCTATTTATCTCAGGCGACCTAGGTGGTGTCATTACACTTAACGGCGTGCGAGTCAGTAAAAACAGTGAAATAAATGCCATTAATCAAGATGGAAAATTATCAAGTTTCAGTAAGATTCTTGACCGTCAAACTTCAGACGACCCTACAATTTTAATACAGAATACGTTTGAAGATCCAAAAAACCTGAATGCGCTTAATCCTGAGATTCATATTGATGGAGATATTAGCAATACTAGGGGGCTAGTTAAAATAGATAGCCCTGGTAGTGTTCAGGTGAGCTCCAATATTGTCGCCAAAACTATCGTGATTAACACCAAAGGCGACTTTATTAAAACCTTTACCACGGGATTTACACATCAAGGTGGAGACCCTACGCTAAATTTACCCCAGAGTTACGCCCCTCTTACCTATACTGGCACAGATGGACATGTGTATCCGTACACCTTAGATTTATACTATGAAAATCTTTTAAAAGGGCTATATCCCAACAATACTGAACATCCTACGTCAGGAATTATAATAGAGACTAGGTCAGACACTGTAACACCGCCTGTTCGGTTATCTTCTGTAATCGCTGGTAATAACGTATTTATTAGCGGTGAAAAACTCAATATCAACGGCTTGATTCAAAGTGGTCTTCCAAGCTTTAATGTGAATATTACGCAGACAGTTGCAAATGCTGCTGTAGCGAATGCGGGAATATGGATACCTGTTGCTATGCAAGAAAACGGCGAGGCTGTTGCAGATTTATTTAGCCCTAAAGTACGCTACGTAAATGGTCAAATTGAGTTACAAAGTCTAGCAGTGGGTGGCGGATATATTCAACTTTATGGCGATATATTTAGTACAGGCAATGGCCGTTTAAAGGTGCTTGATGGTTACGGTAGAATTGTTGTTAATAACACGTCTGATAAAAACTTGGCGGCTAATAGGTTAGATACCGGGCCTGGCGTGGCTGGAATGATCAAGATTACTGATACTAGTACAAAATATAACGGTAAACCTTTAATTACAACCATTACGCTAGAAAACGATGTGGTTAAATATCGCTATGAAAATGAGAACCTTGCTGATTACCGGCACCCGGATGGCATTTCGTTTGGTAGTAGTCGAACAGGCGCATACAACACGCGCGCTGATCGACGGTTAAATTGGATGGATGCGGATATTTATACCAATAATCAATGGGAAACTTATCATCAATCTTGTTATTTTGGCTGTGGTTGGGCGTTGGGAGATTTGCTGAGTAATGACCCCGGAACAAGTACTGGGGGAGCCAGTTCTCATACAACTCAAATACGTCCGAATGGAGAATGGTTAGCTGACTACAACTACACTGGTGCAGCGCGCCCAGATTATAAGGTGAGCTACACTAAAGTTATCTCACCAGTAGTGGCTGCGGCATTTATAAGTGATCACTATTGGACGGAACATTGTTTTGCAAAAATCTGTGTCAGTGACTACGAAAACTATATAACAAAAAGAACTTGGGACTGGACAGAGAGTAACTACTATGTGCATAGCTTAAATGCTTCTAAGCCAATTTCTATTGAGTTTTCAGGTTTTAAAACCGGTGAACTGACGGTAAACAATGCATCTAAAGACCTGCAGTTGCAAGGTGCTGTGCGTAATCTAACAGGCACTACAGCACTAACTGCAGCAAGTATTAATGCGGCAGATACGGTAATTGTGACTGCAAAAGACCTTAACTTGACAGCAACTGCTGGCAGTATTGGTAACGCTTCTCTTACGAATGATGCATCAAGTTATATCAAAACAAATCTGCAAACTGACGGTAAGCTTAATGCTACGGCTACAGGGGGCATTGCATTGTGGGAACAAGATGGACAAATGGCTATTCAGCGCGCTCATGCTGGCGGCATCGTTAATATTAAAGCCGATGGTGATTTAGTCAATGTGGCTAGTGGCGTTGCGCTTTCTGGCAGCAGTATTCGACTTACCTCTAATAACGGTGCTATTGGCTCTGGTACAGCGATGTTGGTCGATACCACCTCGGTGACTGGTAATTTATCCGCGTTTGCAGCTAAATCAATTGCTATCACTGAGAATGTGGGTGACTTACGCCTTGATAGCGTGACGTCTATAGGCGGTGATGTAAACCTTAAAGCAATTGCTGGAAATATTATTGATGATAATAGTATTTTTAAAGTGGATATTGAGGCAAAAGCAGCATTACTTGCGGTAGCTGACCGTGCTGGTCTGCGTGGTGCAAGCGCTGCAGAAAGTGAGCAAAATACTGTTAAAGGCTACAATCTTGCCAAACAACAGGAATATGCACGCTATTGGCAAATGCGCAATCTGCATAAAGATAGTCATGGTGCTTATGTCGCGGACGCATATTCAACCAATTATACATATCACTTAAGTGCATCAGACGTGACTGAACTTAAATCCAGCCAGAATTGGACTAGTTTGCAAGTCAGTCAATATGAGGCACGACAAACGGCTATGTATCACAAAGCGAATCAGTCATTTGGTACACAGGCTTTTAGTGCTACATTTGCTTATGATGTTAAAACTCAGGACGTTACAACCTATCAACAATTAATTGCTGGTAGCACATGGAACGATGAGCAGATCACCAATCGTGTAGCAGCGGGTATATTTAAAGATACTGCCGATACGCAAGTACTGATAGAAGATGCTAATGTCATTGGTCACAATATTACCTTAACAGCGAATAGTGGTGGTATCGGAGCTGAAATAGCATCCAAGACCATTAGTTTTGTGAATCCTAACACTTGGACAGATGAAGAGCGTCTTGCTTTAGCTGCGGCTGATCGTAAAGATACTGCGATTGATTATGCTGCTAAAACTATCACTATTCGCCAAAAGGATGATATCAATATTACCTTGCAAAATGCCGGGCAACTGGTTGCAACTGCTGGGTCTGATATCTACATTGGGTCTGAGGCAGACGTTCGCGTTAAACAAGTGGCAGCACCCGTTAATTTTGACGTAAGAATTAAAACAGGCGCTGCATTAATTAACGTTGCGACTTCTGGTGCTGCGGTAACTGGCCATGATATTACTATTGAGGCTGGAGGTGCCAACTTAGGTTCAAGCGCAACACCGTTCTTGATTAATGCTGCAGGTACATTAACAGCGCGTGCAAACGGTGATTTATATGTAAATAACACTGTAGGCAATATGCGTTTGGAACAAGTATATGCGACCAATCTGGCGAAATTAACATCAGTTGGCTCTATTATTGAAGACCCGAATAATCATAATTTTCAAACTGACATTCAAGCTTCACATATTTGGTTGACCGCCGCCACCACTATTGGCGAGGCGGATGTTACTGGGCTTAAATACTTAGACATGGGCAGCGATAAGCTCGGTTGGGTTGATATGACGGCTCCAGACGGTATTTATGTGTATAGTCCATCACGAATCCTTAATCTACGCACAGTTGAGGCCAGCAATGGTGAAGTGAATATGACTTCATTTTCGAATAGTTTTGGCATTATTGGTCACGTTACTGGGAAAAATGGTGTAACCATTAATGCAGGCGAAGCAATTTTGTTCGATGCCACTGGAAGCATTGCAAGTTCGAACGGTAATGTTGCATTAAGTAGCTCAGGCTATTGGCTAAACAGTTCTACTGACCCCTTGATTCCAATAGATTTAACACGCTATGGCCTAAGAATGGATGCTGGTTCATCAATATCAGTTGCAGGTAATGTAACTATCAAAACTGGTTATGACATGGTGCTTGCATCGCTAACTGGATCAAGTGACGTGAGTTTAGAGGCATCTGGCGGCACAATCGCTCAACACGCAACTACAAACATTAATGCTGCAAATGGGGACTTGACGATGACTGCAGTAGGCATAGATGTGCTTAATGCTGTTGTTGGAGGTAAAGCAACGCTTGTTGCTGGCACTGCAGGTGTTGTAATACAAGACGTTCTTAATGCCAATGGCACGGTAGGCATTACTTCAAAGGGTGGGTTAACTGTTAATGGTTTAGTACATAGCGATAATAGTGTGAACCTTAAAGCGGATGATGACGTGTTACTTCATGGAGGCAGTATTACCTCACCAGGCGCAATTGTGATTGCTGCGGGCACTGATGGTACAGGCCTAATAAATATCGGTGCTGAAACCACAGGTGGTTATGCGATTAATACAGCCTCTACATTAGAGATGACTGCCGCAAATAACATTATAGTCAAAGGTCTTATTCGTGCCCTAGGCAACAGCACACTCAAAGCCGGTGACGACATTCAATTGACTGGTGGTAGTTTAATCAGCCAAGGTGCGGTCAGCTTAACCGCTGGCACTGATGGCACTGGCTTGGTGAAAATTGACCCCGCAACTGTTGGTATCAATGCAATAGATACCACACTGAGCCTTGATATTACGGCAGCAAATGACATCGTAATCGTAGGTGCTATTCATGCTTTAGGCAAGAATACACTGCTTACTAAAGACAACGTTAAACTTGTAGGTGGAAGTATTGTTAGTAATAACGCTATTAGTTTAACAGCTGGCACTGATGGCACAGGTTCAGTCAATATCGGTGCTGAAACCACAAGTGGTTATGCGATTAATACAGCCTCTACATTAGAGATGACTGCCGCAAATGACATTATAGTCAAAGGTCGTATTCGTGCCTTAGGCAACAGCACACTCAAAGCCGGTGACGACATTCAATTAACTGGTGGTAGTTTAATTAGCGATGATCAAATAAGCCTAACGGCCGGCACTGATGGCACTGGTTCTGTCGATATTAGCGCAGCGACCAACGGCGGGAATGCAATTTACACATTAGCAAGTTTAGCCATCAAAGCGGCTGATAACATTAATATTAATGGTAATACTCACGCCGATGTTGGTTTGGTACTAACAGCAGTAAGTGGCACAGTTAATATGACAGGCGGTACGCTTAGTACAGGTGGCATGGTTAACATTGTATCTAACGATAAATTGACCATTGGCGGCGATATTTTTGGTGGTGCAGGTGTTGCACTTAGCACGCCAAATGATGTGGTATTTACTGGTGGTAGCGTGACCAGTAACAACGCCGTAACGATTGTTGCTGGTACAGATGGTTCTGGTAACATCTTCGGCAGTGCGACTAGTGGTGTCGATATTGTTTCACTAGGGGCATTGACCTTACAAGCACCAGACAGCATTGGCGCAGGTTCACCCTTGGTTGCTAAAGTGTCAAGTCGCGCAGCATTACTTTCAGCCAATATTAATGTCGATGTATCAACGACACCGCTCTCTAATCTACTATCGTTATCTGTTTCAGATATTGCCGGTAGGCCAGCAGCCAATGTGGTGATGAATGTAAACTCTAACAGTCAGGTGACATTTGATACTTTCAATGTGGGTATAGCAGACATCACCGCCAATACGCCAAATCTACAAGTGCCTAATGGCAATATCACCAACTATGCGGTGTTTAATATGCCTAGCTATTCAACACGCGTAGACACATTGAGTCGCTCAGCACACCCTGGATACGATGTAAATGCATTTACTCTAGATGGGGGGTTCAGCTTAAATGCATTGGTAAACTCTGTATCACTTGATGCATTTATTTTGCTTAAAAATCCAAATCTACAAGTGGCAGGTAATCCCCCAGGTTTCGTTGAGAATAAAGTTGAAGAAGTTTTGAAAACTCGAGAATTTGGTGTACATGGTAACAACCCATTGCAAATTGAATACTTTGGTCTTGCTTCATCATGTGAAGCTGATGATGGTACTTTAGTTAAAGTCAGCCCAGCCTGGTTAGGCACAACTAGCCAGTTAGTTCCAGCCGCTTCTGAAGATAAAAAAGAGATTTAATCAATTGAAAAAATTTAACAAATATTACGTTTCTGGTTTATTAGCTAGCTTAAGCTTAGCCGCGCAGGCTGCCGTATTGCCTGGCACTGATCCAGCCGCAGTGCAAAGGCTTGACCAAGATCGATTAGACCGTTATCAGCAGGAGGAGAATCTTCAGAAAGCTGTACCAATCACGCCAGTGATTACCTTGCCTGAGCAAGAGTCTGCGACCAAAGGGGCATCTGATGTTAAAAACATCACAGTAAGCCGATTTGATGTTGATCACTCCGACTTGATTAGTGATGATGAAATCAAACTTGTATTAACGCCATATCAGGGGCGCGATGTTAGCCTTAAAGAGCTATTTGAAGCGGTAGCTAAACTAAACCAACTGTACGATGCCAAAAACATCAAAACTGCACGCGCCATACTTCCACCTCAGGAAATTAAAGATGGTATTGTTAAAATCCAACTTATTGAAGCCAGACTGGGTGGAATAAACATCACAGGATCAAAGAGTGTTAGAAGTGATTTTGTTGCAGACCGTATTCATATGAAGTCTGGGGATTTAATTTCAGTTTCGCAGTTAGAAAATGATCTTATACGGTTCAATGCACTGTACGAACCTAAGCTGCGTGCCGATGTTCGAGCTGGTGCTGAAGTAGGTAAGACGGATATTACCATTGAAGTGCAAGAGCCAGAAAAGTATCACTTGACCACTTTTGCCGATAATGCAGGTCGTAATACTGTAGGTGAAGGCCGGGTCGGCGCTATTTATAAAGTCAATAACATGCTCGGTGTTAACGATAGTATTCAAGTGGTTGCGACTGGTACAACTGGCTCTAAAAGTTATGGATTTAGTTACTCAATTCCAGTATCTCGCAATGATATGCGTCTAGATGTTTCCTATAACTACGGTAAGATTAAAGTAGTCAATGGGCCTTTCGTACCACTTGATATTACAGGTAACTCCAGGGATTTGACTGTTGGTCTTACACAACCATTTTCAGTAGGTGTAAATCGTCAATGGGCTGCTTATAGTCGACTCTCATCAAGAAACTCTATTAGCCGGTTCAGTGGATTTATTCAGCAGGATCTTGGCTTGGAGGTTATTGCATTTGGTTTGAGTGGAGAGGCTCACTACGATACCTATGCTTGGTCACTAGATAACAACCTTAATTTTGGTACAAAATCACTTGGTGGTGATGAACGATTTAGCTATTACCGTGCAAATGCCAGTCGCGTTGACCGACTTACAGACAGACTTCAGTTATTGACCAAAGCTGGATTGCAGTATTCCTTCTCGCAAGTCATTCCATCTGGAGAACAGTTTCAAGTGGGTGGTCTTTACTCGGTAAGAGGTTTTTCTGAAGGATTACTCTCTGGAAGAAATGGCTACTTTGCCAGTATCGAGTTGCGTGGAGCTCTCAATGCTCCCCTACAAGGCTCGCTAACTGGATTTCCGCCACTTGTTCAGGCCTTAATATTTTTAGATCATGGAGCTGCATTGCCTTATAGACCTGGGCAAAGTATTACTAAAAACGACTACCTCACTGGTGCTGGCGTTGGATTGATGATGGACTTCGGTAGTCGTATATCTACAAGGCTTACATTTGCCTATCCATTAGATAATAATCCAAATGAGTTACAGCAACGATCACCAAGAATACTGGCGGGCGTGAATGTTTCTTGGTTTTAAAAGTGGGTAGTCCCCAATTACTAACGGTAGCTAAAAGTGTAAACTAAGCTGCCAAAACTAACTTTTACTTTGGGCCATGTGCCGCCCAGCGCCATATTGGGCCGTTAGCGATTGTAAATCCAAAACTAACCTGTGGTAATTTTCTACACTTTTAAGTATGTGGCAATTAAATTAGTTATTGTTGAGCAGATTTATGCTCAACACCTTTGACAGTAATAACTGAAGATATAAAGTCTTTTTAATCAATTCGGATTGAAATAGGCAATTATTCCTCTAATAAACTACGCAGCATCCACGCGGTTTTCTCATGCACTTCAAGGCGCTGGGTTAATAGATCTGCCGTTGGCTGGTCATTTGCTTTACTCACGACTTCAAATAGACGTCTGGCTGTACGTGCAGTTAACTCCTGTGCAGATACCAAATGACGAATCATCTCAGTAGCTTTAGGCACGCCTGCAATTTCTTTTATTGACGCAAGTTTGACAAATTCTTTGTAGGTAGCTGGCGCTGGGTGCCCTAGTGCGCGAATTCGCTCTGCAATCAGATCAAGAGCATTCCACTGCTCGGTATACTGACCCATAAACATTAAGTGAAGTGTATTGAACATAGGCCCAGTTACGTTCCAATGAAAGTTGTGGGTCATCAAATAAAGAGTGTAGCTATCAGCGAGAAATCCTGACAGTCCCTCAGAAATTTTTAGTCGATCACTATCAGAAATACCAATATTTATTTTAATAATGTTCTTCTGTTTTGCAGCTACCATAATGTTCTCCAATATTTAATATCTACTTGTGAATGTATTATGCCACCGGCTTGCGCATGGTTACAAACTCTTCAGCCGCAGTTGGGTGAATTCCGATGGTGGTATCAAAAATAGTTTTTGTTGCCCCGACTCTAATAGCAACGGCCATGCCTTGAATAATTTCGCCAGCATCTGGCCCAACCATATGCAGTCCAATTACCTTGTCTGTACTTCTGACTACGATCATTTTCATAAGCGTTTTTTCATTAATACCTGATAGCGTATTTTTCATAGGCTTGAAAATTGACTTATATACGTCGATATCTTCTGGGTATTTAGCGCGGGCTTCTGTTTCATTTAGACCGACCGTGGCAATGCTAGGTTGACTAAATACCGCAGTAGGAATGTTTTCATAATCTACCACGCCAATCTTGTTGGCGTATAGTTTATTGATTAGTGCCATGCCTTCGGTCGTGGCTACGGGTGTTAAGTTGACGCGGTTAGTCACGTCACCCAATGCGTAGATTGATGGAATATTAGTTTGATAATCGTCATTGACCTTAATCGCTCCGACATTGTCCATCGCTACACCTAGTGCTTCAAGCCCAATTCCAGTAGTGTTGGGCACTCTGCCTGTGGCATACATGACTAGGTCAGTTTCTACTGTTGTATCATCTGTGGTGTGCACAACATAGCTATTGTCATGCTGCTCGATACGATCAACATTGGTGTTGAAGTGAAATTCAATGCCTTTATTAGTCATTTCTTGTATTAAGAAATCGCGTACATCTTCATCAAAACCACGCAGTACTTTTTCACCGCGCTCAAATATAACAACGTTTACACCTAATCCATGTAATATTCCCGCAAATTCTACGGCAATATAACCACCTCCAACAATTACGATGTTTTTAGGCAATACTTTTAAATTGAAAATCTCATTAGATGTGGTGATGTATTCTTTACCGACTACCTCAGGTACAAAAGGCCAGCCGCCAGTAGCTACAATAATACGCTCTGCGGTATATTGTTTATCCCCTACAATTACTGTATGGGGGTCCAATAGGCGTGCTTTGCCATTGATAACTGTAACGCCACTATCTCTCAATAAACGGTCATACACACCTTGTAATCTTTGAATTTCTTTATCTTTATTGGCGACTAGCACCGACCAGTCACATTCAGGTTTGTCAGATTTCCAGCCAAAACCAGTTGACCCAGCAAAGCTCTCATTAAATTGAGAAGCATAAACATATAGTTTTTTGGGGACACAACCTACATTCACACAGGTGCCACCAAAATAGCGATCTTCAGCAATGGCCACTCGTACACCATGGCTGGCTGCCATGCGCGTTGCACGAACACCACCAGAGCCTGCGCCGATCACAAATAAGTCATAGTCATAGGTAGTCAATTGTAGATCTCGTTTTACAGATATTTTAATACGGTCCATGTTAAAGACTTTTATTTTAATTTTGGTTAATAACTACTATGTCGTGGGTGATGTAACGTTTTGCATCACCCACAAAGTTTAGACTTCTTTTTATTTCTGTTTAATGAAATTTAAGATAGTGTCTACATCACTCATCACAAAAGGATTTTCAGGATGATTGTCTGCTTTGCCTGGTTCTTCAAATATATTGACGATTTTCTGATCATCAACAAGCATTGAGTAGCGCCATGTGCGATTGCCAAAGTCAAGATTTTCTTTTTTAACGAGCATACCCATTAAACGGCTAAAGTCACCATTACCATCTGGTAACATTTTTACGTGTTTAATATCAAGGTTTTTGCTCCATTGGAATATAGTAAAGGCGTCATTTAAGCTTAAGCAGTAAACCTCATCAATGCCTTGATCTTTAAATTCTTGATACTTTGCATCAAAGCCTGGAAGATGCGTACTAGAGCAAGTAGGCGTAAACGCACCTGGCAGGGCTACGATTACAATTTTCTTACCTTTGAAAATATCTGCAGTAGTGACATCTTGCCAGCGGAATGGATTTTCGCCGCCAATACTCTCATCACGAACGCGGGTTTTAAATACGACATATAGGTACAGTTGAAACTATTTTTAGATTCTTTTCTTATGAATTAGAATTAATTGCAGGTGTTATTCTTTGCTTAACACGTGTGTATACCAATCAGATGATGATTATTTGTATATTTTATTTATTAAATTAAATTGATAAGTTTTATTTATTAATTAAGATTAATAGGTAAGATTAGCTTTTCATCATAACAGCTATAAACATTAAGTCTAGGCACCAATGTATATTTGTTCATACAAAAGAATACTGGTGATATAGATGCTTCACATAGTTGTTATGCATTAACCGATTCAGGCAAATGTGCAGCTTTAATCAACAACTACAACACAATATGTCTACTGTTCGTTCGAATGACCAATCAAACCCAAAAACCATCGCACTAATCCATACGCAATCCAAGATGTGAAGCGCTTCATGATGTTAATTTTAGCCCATTTTTGTGGTGAAATTTGATTCGCACCCGCTTGAATCGCGGCTAGAAGATCGACCCGTAATTCAGTAGCAAATGCATCATCCTTTACCAGTAGATTGGCTTCTCTAGCTAAAAACAAGCTAAATGGATCGATGTTGGAAGACCCCACCGTTGCCCAATGGCTATCTATTACGGCAACTTTGCTATGCATAAAGCTTTTGCGATATTCGTAAATCTCAATGCCGTTTTTTAAAAATTCGCTATAAAAAGCGTGGGTAGCAAACATTAAAAAATATTCCATACGGCCTTGTAATAGTAGCTTAACGTTTACACCACGTTTAGCTGCTTCCAGCAATGCTTGTCTAAATCTTTGGCCTGGTACAAAGTAAGCGTTTGCGATAATGATCTCTGACTTCGCTTGCGCGATTTCTGTTAAATAAGCCTCTTCAATATCGCGCCTATGCAACATATTGTCTCGAAATACTAGCGCTGCTTTCGTATCTTTGCTAATAACTTGCGATTTAATGTTTTGAGGGCGATTGTGCTTGGTAGTTTCCATTCGACTTGTGTTCGCTGCACGAAGGTGTGCCCACGAAATTCGACGCCAAAGCTTGTGTACCGTCAATACCATCGCTGGCAGTAAGTTTCCTTCGATGCGCACGGCATAATCAATGCGCGGTGGCACGTTGTTGGGCGTATGAATGGATATGTCAAAATCATCAATGATATTAATGCCGCCAATAAACCCAATCTTGCCATCGATTACAACAAGCTTATGGTGCAAGCGCCGTAAGCGCCTTTTTTTAAGCGTCCAAGGCGATATTTTTGGGCGATAGAACATAATCTGTACGCCAGCTATTGATAATTCATTCATAAACGATTTTGGTAAGTTTTTAGAACCAAATCCATCAAGCAGTACATTTACCATAACACCACGAAGCGCAGCTTGCTTGAGCATATTGCCGATACGAATGCCAACATCGTCTGCCTGGTATATATAGGTTTGCAGGTAAATCTCATGCTCGGCAGACTGAATGGCGAACTCAAGCGCAGGAAAGTATTCAGTGCCATTACGTAATAACTTGAGCTGATTACCACCAATAAAGTGTGTCATATTCTATTTAGCGTAGCAGTAAGAATTGCATGATCAGACACTTTGATAAATTGTGGCCCAGAATGTACTTCAACATGCTTAACCTGAAAGCCGCGCACATAGATGCGATCTAGTCTTAATACCGGTAGCCAAGAAGGAAAGCTTCGTGCTGGCTTGCCAGCGTGATGCTCAAACACTTCATGCATATTTAATCGCTCAGCAAAAACGCGACCAGTACGCATGCCCCAATCATTAAAATCTCCGGCAATAATCAAGGGTGCACCTACTGGTACATGTTGCTCAATATACTCAGAAACGCTCAGTAATTGCTTGCGACGCCATTGTGCAAACAAGCCAAGATGCACACAAACTGCATGTAATGGTTGATCCCAGTTGGCTACATTGATTTCACAATGCAACATACCGCGTTGCTCTGAAGTATGTGCAGAAATGTCTTGATTTGTGGTCTTGATAATCGGAAATTTTGATAGTAGCGCATTGCCATGATGGCCCGCTGGGTACACTGAATTTTTACCATAGGCGTAGTCTGGCCATACCGCATTGGCCAAAAATTCTGATTGTCCGAACTCAGGCCATGCTTTAAAACGTTGGCTATGTTGCGCATGCTCATCGCGTACTTCCTGCAAAAAAACCACATCAGCTTGTAACTTTCTGAGCATATCACGTTGATGATGCAAGGCGAATCGTGCGTTAAAGTGTGTTACACCTTTATGTATGTTAAATGTTGCGATGCGTAAGGTATTATGCAAACTTTACTTGCCTGATTGAATTAAACATAAGCTTGATGATACAACAATAGGCTTTTTAAGCAATTAATTACAAAATAATCAAGCATTTGTTGTAAAATCATGGCTATTGTGAAAAGGCGCTTATGGCGCCTTATCTTTTTATAAAAGTAGATTTAAAAGTCGTAAAAAGCTTAAAGACTAAATGAAAAATATTCGTAACTTCTCCATTATTGCCCACATTGATCACGGTAAATCAACCTTAGCAGATCGTATCATTCATCTATGCGGCGGCTTAGAAGACCGTGAAATGGAAGCGCAAGTGCTTGATTCAATGGATATTGAGCGTGAGCGTGGCATTACCATTAAGGCGCAAACAGCGGCTTTGGAATACAAAGCGGACGATGGCCAAATCTATCATCTTAATTTGATTGACACACCGGGCCATGTAGATTTTAGCTATGAAGTGTCTCGTTCACTTTCTGCCTGCGAAGGCGCATTGTTGGTAGTAGATGCCAGCCAAGGCGTAGAAGCGCAAAGTGTGGCTAATTGCTATACAGCTCTGGATTTAGGTGTAGAAGTTACAGCTGTGCTAAATAAAATAGACTTGCCTTCAGCAGATCCTGACCGCGTGAAGCAGGAAATTGAAGACGTGATTGGCATTGATGCCAGCGATGCAGTGCGTTGCTCAGCCAAAACCGGTTTAGGTGTGCGTGATGTATTAGAAGCGGTGATTGCCAAAGTGCCAGCACCTAAAGGCAATATTGATGGGCCTCTCAAGGCATTAGTGATTGATGCTTGGTTCGATAACTATGTTGGCGTGGTGATGTTGGTGCGCGTGATAGACGGCGTACTAAAACCAAAAGATAAAATTCGTTTAATGGCCACGCGAGCGGAATTTTTATGTGAGCAGGTGGGTGTATTTACGCCAAAATCTGTGCAAAAAACTTCACTTTCAGCCGGTGAAGTGGGTTTTGTGATTGCAGGTATTAAAGAACTAGCTAGCGCTAAAGTAGGCGATACCGTTACTTTGGTAAACAAGCCGGCAACAGAAGCGTTGGCTGGCTTTAAAGAGGTGAAGCCGCAAGTGTTTGCGGGGCTATATCCGGTAGAATCAAACCAGTTTGAAGCGCTACGTACAGCACTTGAAAAATTAAGCCTGAATGATGCAAGTTTGTTGTTTGAACCTGAAAATTCAACCGCATTAGGTTTTGGTTTTAGATGCGGATTTTTGGGTTTGCTACACATGGAAATCGTACAAGAGCGCTTAGAGCGTGAGTACGACATGGATTTAATTACCACCGCCCCGACGGTTGTGTATGAGTTGTTGCTTAAAGATGGCGAAGTTGTACAGATAGAGAACCCATCACGTTTACCTGAAACATCACGTATTGAAGAAACCCGTGAGCCGGTGATTAATGTGAATCTGTTAATGCCACAAGATTATGTAGGGCCAGTGATGACTTTGTGTAACAACAAACGTGGCATACAAAAAAATATGCAATACATGGGTAGACAAGTGATGTTGAGCTATGAAATGCCGCTCAATGAAGTAGTGCTGGATTTTTTTGATAAATTAAAATCAGTGTCACGCGGCTATGCTTCAATGGATTATGAGTTTTTAGAATTTCGTGCAGCAGATTTAGTAAAGCTTGATATTATGGTTAATGGCGAGCGCGTGGATGCGCTGAGCATGATTGTGCATAGAGCAAACAGTGTGCGACGTGGTCGTGAAGTGGCGGCTAAAATGCGCGAATTGATTCCACGTCAAATGTTTGATGTGGCCATTCAAGCTTCTATCGGCGCTAATATTATTTCCCGTGAAACCGTTAAAGCTATGCGTAAAAACGTGATTGCTAAATGTTATGGTGGTGACGTTTCACGTAAACGTAAATTATTAGACAAGCAAAAAGAAGGCAAAAAGCGAATGAAGCAAGTGGGTAATGTTGAAATTCCACAAGAAGCATTTTTGGCGATTTTACGCATTGAAGATTAATAACTCTTCAGATAAAACTGATAAAATTTAATAGGATACATAAGCAATGATGTTTGCATTATTCATGATAGTAATACTGCTGGTCACTGGGCTGATTTGGCTTTTTGATATTTTGGTATTAAGTAAAAAGCGCGTTGTTGGTGCTAATGAACCAATATTAGTGGAGTATGCTAAAAGTTTTTTCCCCGTGATTTTGGTGGTGTTTTTTGTACGCTCATTTATTGTTGAGCCATTTAAAATTCCATCCGGCTCTATGATGCCAACCTTGCTAGCAGGCGACTTTATATTGGTGAATAAATTCACTTATGGCTTGCGTGTGCCCATTTTGAACAATATTTTTATAAGCATTAATAAACCTAGCCGTGGTGATGTATTCGTATTTCATTACCCGCCAGAGCCTTCAATTGATTACATTAAACGTGTGGTTGGCTTGCCTGGTGATAGAATCAGTTATCAAGATAAGCGCTTAACAATCAATGGTAAACTTCTGGATGTACAAGATCTGGGTAGCTATGAATATGTTATGTCTGGGCTCAATATTATGACCGCCAAACAATATAAAGAACAGCTTGGCCCAGTGCAACACAGTATTTTGATTCACAATATCGTTGGCAATTATGATGCTGATGCGATTGGCTCAAAGTTTGCCAATAACGAAGAGATTATTGTCCCTGCTGGACATTATTTAGCGATGGGTGATAATCGAGATAATAGTTCGGATAGTCGTGTTTGGGGCTTTGTGCCTGAGCAAAATTTGGTAGGAAAGGCCTTTTTTATCTGGATGAATTTTGATCAGGGTTCTAGAATTGGAAGCACAATTCATTAATAGCCTAGTATTTATCACTATTTAAACGTTGGAGATAATCATGCCTCAATTTATAAATCAGAATATTAATAACTCAAAACAACAACGTGGGGCAACCTTGATTGGCATGGTGTTTGTAAGCGGCGCTATAGTGTTCTTAGCGCTGATTGCTATGAAAATTTTTCCTGCATATCAAGAGTTTTATTCAGTTAAAACAGTGATTCGTGCGATGAATAAAGAGCAGTTGAGCGAAATGAGCAAAAAAGAAATCATGAACTCATTTGATAAACGCGCTGATACGAGTTACGTTTCGGTTATTCAAAGTTCAGATTTGACTATTGATAAAAATAGCGCGGGTGAAACTGTTGTTTCTGCTCAGTATCAAGTGGTTAAACCGCTGTTTGGCAATGTCAGTGTTTTGCTTGATTTTGCAACATCAAGTGACGGTAAATAATATATATAATGACTCAGCAGGATTTATCAAAACGCTTAGCTTATAGTTTTGTTAACGCCACATTACTCACGCAAGCATTAACGCATCGCAGTTTTAGTGCTCAAAACAATGAACGGCTAGAGTTCTTGGGTGATGGTGCCCTTAACTTTATGATTGCCCATCAGTTATATCAGCGTTTCCCAAATATCGCTGAAGGTGACTTAAGCCGTTTAAGGGCGCAACTGGTTAAAGAGTCTACCCTGTGTGAAATTGCAATTTCACTCGATTTAGGTAATGCGCTCAAGCTAGGTGAAGGAGAGCTTAAAAGTGAAGGTTGGCGTAGACCCTCGATATTAGCCGATGCAGTTGAAGCGCTAATCGGGGCAATTTATCTTGATGGTGGTTTTGCCGCTGCCGAAACATTAGTAGCACATCTTTTTGCAAATAAACTAGATACGATTGACCCAAAAGTAATCGACAAAGACCCTAAATCACTCTTGCAAGAGTTATTGCAAGGAAAAAAAATAGCAGTACCAGAATATACTGTAACAAACTTGGAAGGTGAGGCGCATGCCCAAGTGTTTATCGTGGAATGTTGGATAGAAAAATTAAATATACGTACGGCTGGTGAAGGCAGCAGCCGCCGAATTGCAGAACAACAAGCTGCGCAGCTTGCATTGGAAAAACTAAAGAAATGACAGACTCAACGATAGATTTAGATTTAGAATCGACCCCAACAGCATTTAAATGCGGCACAGTCGCTATTGTTGGCCGGCCTAACGTAGGTAAATCTACACTACTTAACCATATTTTAGGTATGAAGTTAGCCATCACTTCGCGTAAGGCCCAAACAACGCGGCACCGTTTGCTTGGGATTCATACTACAGAAGATACACAATTCTTGTTTGTAGATACACCAGGTTTTCAGCAAAAGCATCTCAATGCCTTAAATAAAGGTTTGAATAAAACGGTTACTCAAGTGCTAACAGAAGTTGATGTTGTGTTGTTCGTCATTGAACCTATGAAATTAGGTGAGGCTGATCGTAAAGTATTAGCCTTACTTTCAGAAAAAACACCAACATTTTTGGTTGTTAATAAATTAGATTTAATGGGTGATAAAGGTAATATATTGCCGCTGATTCAAGACTTTGATTTAGAATTTCCATTTTCAGAGATTGTGCCAGTCAGCGCGAAAAAAAGTCTCAACTTGGACGAGCTTTTGCAAACCATACGCAAATACTTACCCGAGCAAGCTGCTATTTATTCTGAAGATGAATTGACTGATAAAAATGAACGCTTTTTAGCCGCAGAACTCGTGCGTGAGAAAATTTTCAGATTAGTCGGTGATGAGCTGCCTTACGCAGTCGCCGTGGAAATCGAAAAGTTTGAAGTGATTGGCAACTTACGCCGCATTTTTGTCGCTATTATTGTTGATAAAGATAGCCAAAAACCAATGTTGATTGGTAAAAATGGTGACAAAATGAAGCAAATTTCAACAGAAGCCAGACAAGATATGGAAAAACTGTTTGGTGGAAAAGTCTATCTGGAAACTTGGGTTAAAGTTAAAGGTGGCTGGGCAGATGACGAACGCGCGTTGAAATCACTTGGTTATTAAGCTACTTTTTATCTAATTGAGTTTTAAAGCAAGGCTGTTCTTAAGAGATTGAATCGTCTTATTTAACGTGTTTTTTATAAAGACTTTATGGCTTTAGTCAGTACGTACCGTCAAGATAATCAAGCAGTTTATGTGCTGCATACTTATCCATTCAAAGAAACGAGCTTGGTTGTTGAGTTGTTTACACACGGCTTTGGCCGCGTTGCAACGACTGCAAAAGGGGCAAGGCGCCCTCGCTCAGCCATGCGCGGTATGTTGCAATCGTTTCAACCTTTAATTGCCACTTGGTCTGGTAAGTTGGAGCTTAAAACATTACATAGCTTAGATTGGGGCGGCGGCTTATTGTTACTGAAGGGCGAGGCACTGATGTGCGGGTTTTACCTGAATGAATTGCTGTTACGCTTATTACCTCGTGAAGATTCACATAGTATGCTTTTTGAATACTATAGTTTAACGTTAAAAACGTTAGCAATCAGCCAAGATTTAGCCACAACATTACGTCGTTTTGAATTGAAGCTATTACAAGAGCTCGGCTATGCAATTCCATTAGAACATGATGTGAACAATGTGGCCATATTAGCCGAAACTAACTACCGTTATGAGGCGGAATACGGTGTTATCAGGCTTGACACAAGCCGTCCGGTAAATGGTATGCAATTAGCGGGTAAAACGTTAATAGATATGGCTAATGATGACTATAGTAACCTCCAAACACAGCAACAAAGTAAACAATTGATGCGCTTTTTGCTGGCGCATTATTTGGGTGATAAGCCATTACATACAAGACAACTTTTAATAGATTTACAAGGTTTGTAGAATGATTAAATTAGGTGTAAACATAGATCACGTTGCTACCATTCGCCAAGCGCGCGGTACCAAGTACCCTAGCGTTGTGCAGGCGGCCTTACGCGCCGAACAATCAGGTGCTGATAGCATTACCCTGCATTTGCGTGAAGATCGCCGTCACATGCAAGATGCTGATGTTTTTGCTTTACGTAGTTTGCTGCAAACTCGCATGAATCTTGAGTGTGCGGTTACTGATGAAATGATAGACATTGCATTAGATGTTGCACCGCAGGATGTTTGCTTAGTGCCAGAAAGAAGAGAAGAGCGCACCACAGAAGGCGGGCTCGATGTAGCGGGTAATTTTGCCAATGTGCAAAATGCTGTTAAAAAATTAAATGATGCCGGCATTCGCGTGTCATTATTTATTGGTCCAGATTTCGCGCAGATTGACGCTGCAAAAAAAGCTGGTGCACCTGTTATTGAGCTGCATACGGGTACATTTGCCGATGCTGAAAATCCAGAAGATAAGGCCAGAGAATTACAGCGTATAAAAGATGCTGTAAATCACGGCCTGCAATTGGGCTTAGTGGTCAATGCGGGTCATGGCTTGCATTACCATAACGTGCATGAAATTGCCTCAATTGCCGGTATAGACGAGCTTAATATTGGCCATGCGATTGTTGCGCATGCCTTGTTTGTCGGTTGGGATAACGCAGTGCGTGAGATGAAGGCTTTAATCAAAGAGTTTTCTTGCAAGTGATGATGGCCAGTGTTCAAAAAACCTTAATACTCAACCATAGAGATTTTAGCTAAATGATTTTTGGTATAGGTACAGACATTGTTGAAGTCACACGTATTCAAGCGTCAATCACACAGTTTGGTGATGATTTTGCTAAACGAATACTTGCAGACAGCGAGCTAGCAAGTTATATGCAATCACAGATCAAAGCACGTTTTTTGTCTAAGCGCTTTGCCGCAAAAGAAGCTTTTTCTAAAGCACTGGGTACAGGGTTGCGTGCACCAGCGACATTTCAAAATATAGCAGTTTCGCATGATGCGCTAGGCAAACCAATTTTGGTGTTAGCACCAGAGCTACAAGTTTTGTTGGCATCTAAACACATCACGCAAACGCATATCAGCATTAGCGACGAAAAGAATTTGGCTGCAGCATTTGTAGTGCTAGAAACATGAATGACGAATTAGATTTTGCCCGCCGTTTTGGTGGCGTTGCACGGCTTTATGGGGCTGATGGTTTAGCTAAATTGCAAACAACGCATATCTGTGTAATTGGCATTGGTGGTGTCGGCTCTTGGGCTGCAGAGGCACTTGCGCGCAACGCTGTAGGTACAATAACGCTAATTGATTTAGATAACATTGCAGAGTCCAATGTGAATCGCCAGCTTCATGCAGTAGATGGGGTCTTTGGTCAGGCCAAAGTCAGTGCGATGTCAGACCGCATCAAGCTTATTAATCCGACTGCAAAGGTGATTGTGATTGAAGAGTTTGTCACGATAGAAAACGTGAATGAAATGTTAAATTTTGGCTTTGATGGCGTGATTGATTGCATTGACGATGCAAAAGCCAAGGCGGCGATTGCTGGGTTCTGTCAGGTAAATAGCATTCCATTAATCATGACTGGGGCAGCCGGCGGGCGGCTTGATGCCACGCGTATCAAGCAGGCCGATTTAAGCGAAGTTAGTCACGATAAACTGCTGGCCAGAGTACGTAATTTATTACGATGCGATTATGGTTTTGCTAAAGCCAATGCTACAAAAAATAAACCTACAAAATTTGGTATTCAGTGCGTTTACTCAGATGAATATGTTATTAAACCCGATAGAATGGATGATGCTGAAGGCGTTGCAATTACGGGTTTAAACTGTGCAGGTTACGGCTCTAGTGTATGTGTGACGGCACCATTTGGATTTGCGGCATCAGGGCTATTATTGCAACGTTTGCTGCATAACTAGAGATATTTACGGCCAATTAACTCCATTTTTAGTGACTATTTGCGCTGCCATCCAGTATATTATTTTCTAGTGTTTGATGAATCTGCTTCATTAAAAAATTTATAGATTCACGCCCTAGTTTAGACTCTCGCATTGCCATGTGCCAGCTTGAAATGCAATTTCTTAGGTCAATTTCATTGTTACAAACCTCGATACGCGTTTTTATGCCGCGTCCCATTAGACCTAAATAGTCATCTGTAGCAGCAACCAGTATTGTTTTAATTGCTCCAATCTTGGCTGGACTAATTGGTGTTGTGGCACTAACAGTATTAAATATAGACTGTGTAGTGATGGTCGGTTTACTCTCGGTGAGAATGCCTTGGGGGCGCTGAATATAGCCATTTGATTCAAGTTTTTGAATTATTTCGGACAATAATTCTTTTTTAAAAAACGGTTCTAATTCTTCAATTTTTCTAACACCATTTAGCAATAACAATACTTGCCGTTCTTTAAAATGTAATGTGCGATTTTCATTGATAAATTCACTGTAACCAAGCGCAGATTTTTCATAAACCATCATTTAAACCATATTAAAAAATTTATACGCAATATTTTATGTAATGATTATTACTTTGACGTTTATATAATGTGAAAAATATATGAATCAAATTAACAACTATCCAAGTCTAATTATTATTGGTGGTATATGTGGTGCTAGCATTGGTCACTTTTCATCAAATGGTCATCAATTTGTCACAATTAACGCATAACATCAAAATTATATAAATATTGAAAATATTATGCGTTCAACTTTCCCGCCTTTAAAATTGCTTAACCGTGATACCAGTATTTTAGCCTTCAATGAGCGTGTGTTGAGCCTTGCGCAAAACCCAAATTACCCGCTACTTGAGCGCTTACGCTTTCTTTGTATCGTCTCATCTAATTTAGACGAGTTTTTTGAAGTGCGTGCCGCGCCGCATGTAGATGCAATGCGCGATGACCAGCAACAAAGCGATATTAATGTGCAAAGTTATGAAGTTATTTCAGAAGTTGCGCATGTGTTGGTTGATAAGCAATATGAAATCTTTAATACAGAATTGATGCCAGCGCTGGCCGCACAAGGTGTGCATTTAGTATCACACGGTGATCGTACGCCTGAGCAACGGCGTTGGGTGGCGCGATATTTTGAAACAGATGTACGACCACTACTAGTGCCTGTTGCACTTGATCCGTCGCATCCTTTTCCTCAAGCGGCAAATAAGTCGCTTAACTTTATCGTTTCACTAAGTGGTCACGATGCGTTCGGTCGTAGCAATAATATTGCGATTGTTCGCGTGCCGAGAGCATTGCCGCGATTAATTAAATTACCAAAAAACTTGAGCGATAAGCAGCAAAAATTTGTATCGTTGTCCAGTGTCATTAGAGCCCATTTAGCTAGCCTGTTTGCCGGGCGTGAAGTACTTAGTTTTTCTCAATTTAGGGTAACAAGACACTCTGATTTGGCGGTAGATGAAGACGATGTGAAAAATTTGCGTACCGCTTTGCGTAAAGGATTGGTACAGCGTAACTTTGGCGATGCGGTTCGCTTAGAAGTATCACATGCTTGCGATGAAAAATTAGCTAAATTTTTATTACAGCAGTTCGATTTACCTAAACAATCACTTTATCGTGTTAATGGGCTGGTGAATTTGGCGCGCCTGATGCAATTAGCTGACTTAGCCGAAGGAAACCATCTCAAATTTAAGCCATTTGAGCCTAGAATAAGTCAGCAATTAGTACCTAATCAATCTTTTTTTACGCAGCTAAAACAGCGTGACATCCTAATTCATCAGCCTTACGAGAGCTTTGAATCTGTCATCGATTTTTTACGTGAAGCTGTCCATGATCCTGATGTTTTATCGATTCAGCAGACTATTTATCGTACAGGTTCTGACCCACGTATGCTGAAGTTGCTTCAAGAAGCAGTGCGCCGTGGTAAAGAAGTGATGGCTGTAGTTGAGCTTAAAGCACGGTTCGATGAAGAAGCTAACATTAACTGGGCCGAAGATTTAGAGTCAGTTGGCGCACAAGTGGTGTATGGTATTGTCGGCTTAAAAACACATGCAAAGATGTTGTTGGTGATGCGCCGTGAAGGTACAAGTTTAGAATATTATGGCCATGTTTCTACTGGAAATTATAACCCTAGAACTGCGCGACTCTATACCGATGTAAGTATGCTTACTGCTGACACGCAGATTACCCGTGATATGGAGTATTTATTCAGGCATATTGCCAGCCAGGTTAAATTGCCGCGCATGCAAAAGCTATTAGTTGCACCGTTTAACTTGCATAGGCAAATGGTGGCTAAAATTAGAAGCGCTGAGCTGGCGGCTAAAGCTGGTAAACAAGCAAAAATCATTTTAAAAATGAATGCACTGACCGATGAAGCTTTAGTGTTGGCTTTAGTGAAGGCGGGTAGAGCAGGCGTTGAGATCGATTTGATTCTGCGCGGCGCCTGTATATTACCTGTTGATGCGCCTGGCCTAGATGGTCGTATTCGTGTACGTTCGATTATTGGACGTTTGCTAGAGCATTCTCGCATCTTTTACTTCAAAATAGATGAGGTTGAAAATATGTGGCTTGCCAGTGCAGATTGGATGAATCGTAATATGATGCGGCGTGTTGAAATTGCCTGGCCGATTGTTGACGATAAAAATCGGGCACGTATTTTGCAAGAATGCTGCCAAATGAGTTTGGATGATAATAAAGATGCTTGGCTGCTTACTGCCGATGGCGTTTATGTGTTGAGTGCGCAGCGTGCAGCTTCAACTAAGGTTAAAGGCAATGATCAAGTACAAGCCTTTAGCGCGCAACAATATCTTATTCAAAAATACGCTGATTAGATTGTAGAGTACATTAATTATGGCAAATTTAATGTTATGGCGGCATGCTGAAACCGAAGTTCAAAGTGCTAGCGGCGCAGATGCTGATAGAGCATTAACCAAACATGGCCATAAAGACGCGGCTAAAATGGCGGATTGGCTTAATCAATACTTGCCAAAAGATGCTGAGATTTTATGTAGCCCTGCACGACGCTGCTTAGAGACAGTTGCGGCTTTGCAGAAACTAGATAAAACAAAAAATAAACGTGAAGTAAAAGTAGTCGATTTTTTAAGCATAGATAGCTCAGTCGATGAAATTGCTAAGCTAGTTAGTAATGACGACACAAGTAAAACGATTTTGATTATTGGGCATCAGCCTAATTTAGGCACATTGATTGCTGAACTACTTGGCATGAAAGAAAGTACATTGGTCGTAAAAAAAGGCGCAGTGTGGTGGCTGCGTCAGCGCTATTTGCCTAATGACGCAAGTGTTGCAACGCAAACTTATTTGTATGCGGTGCAACACCCAAATTTATAGCTAGATCTATAATTAAGCCCTACAAATAAATCTTACAAACATGACTAATTACTCAGCCATAAATCTTAATTTGGCTTTACTTCTTGTTTGGTCTACCAGTTTTAATAGTAGGCACTTTAGTCATCACGGCTTTTAAGGCTACATCAGTCATTGCTGTCAGTTGCATAATTCCGGCACGTAATAATTCACTTTTTTTCGCTGGTTGACCTAATTTAATTAAGCGTTCTTTCAACACTGCAAATTGCGCATATTCAACTTTAGGCATTGTGAAGCTATCACGCTCCATTTTTAATTTAGGCGCTTTTTCTACTTTAACGGGTTTAGTTTTTACTACGGTAGCTTTAACTGCTTTTTTAGGCGTTGCTTTAGCTGAGGCTACGATAGTTGTTGCTTTGGCAATGGCAGGTTTAGCTGCAACAGACTTTTCTTCAACTGGCTTTGCTGCTGGTTTAGTTGCAACGGCTTCAGCAGGCGCAACTAATGCCGCAGTTTGTACTTGGTTGATTTTTGACATGAGAAACTCCTTAATAAACGGTGTAAACAGTTTATACTGTTTATTTTAAATTGCAATATGGTATTTTTTAATTTATTACCTTAAGAAACAGTTACATCGTATAGCCAGCTAGTTTTTTGCCATGCCAGTTTTTCTTCACCTAATAGATAAAAAGACTGCGGATATTTTTCAGGCCATGATTTTGGCAATGTTAGCTGAATGGTGTTGTGGCGATAGTGCAACTGAATACCACGTAAATTCGGCATGATGCGGGCATGGCATAAAATCACTGCGAGTCGTAAACAAGCGAGTTGCATGACTAAAATGCGGTTAGAAAAATCAGCTTCTAAGCGCTTCAATTTACCTTTGTGGCCTAATATCAACAAGCTTAAGCAATGTAACTCACTTTGTGCAAAACCGGGTGGCTCTGCATGCTCAAGTATGTAGGCGCCATGCAAATTCACATCAATGGGTGAAACCATGCCGCCAACTTCATGCAACAAGCCCGCCCAATGTAATTTACGCGCGTGCGATTGTTGCTCGCCTGGGGCAAATTGAATATCTTCACTTAATTTTTCAAATAACTTTTCAGCAACTTCTGCCACAGTGGTTGCATGGGTTTCATCGACATCGAACTTACGCGCCAAGCGTTGTACTGAGGTATTTCTTAAATCGACCATTTCATGATCATGCGTCAGCATGTCGTACAGCAAACCGTGTCTTAACGCGCCTTTTGCAACATTTAAGGTTTCAATTTTTAAAAAATCAAACGCACCTAGCATGATAGATAAACCACCTGCAATTACTGCTTTACGTTCTTCTTTTAGCCCAAGTAAGCGTAATTTATCGGTGTGTTTTGCACGTAACAACTCGTCGCGCAGCCATAGCAGGCCTTCTTTTGTGATGGTGTCTACTGGCCTGCCGTATTGCACTAAAACATCGGCAATTGCGCCTACGGTGCCAGATGCGCCATAAGCTACATCCCAATGTTTACGGCTAAAATTTACGCCTAAAGTATCAAAAATAGATTCAGCGGCAATCTCTGCGCGAGTAAACGCATTTTCAGTTAAATCGCCAGTACCAAAATGTTTAAGTGACCAAGCAACTGAACCAACATGCAAAGAGGCCGTATGGTGCGATGTAAATCCTTGGCCTAGTATGAACTCCGTAGAGCGTCCGCCAATGTCTATTACCAAGCGTCGCTCATTAGATTGCGGCAAAAACTGACTGACGCCTTGGTAGATCAATCGCGCTTCTTCAACACCAGAAATCACTTCTACATCAAAGCCCAGCGCTTTTTTAGCCAGTTTGATGAACACATCGCGATTGTTTGCTTCGCGCAAGGTTTGTGTTGCCACCGCACGCACATGCGTAGCCTCAAACCCCTGTAGCCGCTCACCAAACCTTGCCAAGCAGCGTATGCCGCGTTCAATGGCATCAGGCGTCAAGTTGCGATCTTCATCTAAATCGCCACCTTGTCTAACAGCTTCTTTTAGATATTCGACACGCTGAATATGGCCGCTATCCAGACGACCTATTTCAAGCCTAAAGCTGTTAGAACCTAAATCAATGGCGGCTAACAAAGTTTTATCTACAGGGTTTTTACTAGAGTTTTTTGTATTATTTTCCATAGCTTCTTATGCAAATTTAATTGTTACTTTCTATTGAAACAATAATATTGTTTATTTTGCAATTATAGTTTGAAAGTTTAATGACAAAGCAAAAAAATCTGCATGTAAATTACATATTTAGATTTAAAAAACATGAAAATTAAACTGCAAATGTTAAAAATAGATGCCCTGCAAGGCAATAGGGACAGGCTTCCCAGAGCATCTATTTTAGTGACATTGAGTTAATTTTAGAATTATCTTGCATCATCAATCACGTAATATGGAAATGCAAAAATGTTAAGCGCAATGCTTAACGAGGATGTCGGGTTGATGCACGTCTATTTCCATTCTATTTTAGTTAATCACTTGTAAATTTGATGCTTAAGCCACATTAACATTTAGTGTTATCAATTTACTAAGGATTTTAATATGGCAGAACAAACCGATAAAAATAGCCCAGCACCAGAGGCTCCTCTAAAAGAATCAATGGCTTTCCAGGCCGAAGTTAAGCAGCTTTTACAATTAATGATTCACTCTTTGTATAGCAACAAAGAAATTGTGTTGCGCGAGTTGATTTCTAACGGATCTGATGCGTCGGATAAATTACGTTTTGAGGCGCTGGCGAATGGATCATTGTACGAAAATGACAGCGAATTAAAGATTCGTGTTTCTTTTGATAAAGAAGCACGGACGGTTTCAATTTCAGATAACGGCATTGGTATGAGCCGCGATGAGGTGATTGCTAACATTGGTACGATTGCAAAATCTGGGACTAAAGAGTTTTTTAACGCGCTTTCTGGCGATCAAGCCAAAGACGCTAATTTGATTGGACAATTTGGAGTTGGCTTTTACTCAGCATTTATTATTGCAGATAAAGTCACGCTAACGACGCGCCGTGCAGGGGCGACAAATGCCGTGCGTTGGGAGTCTGCAGGTGAGGGTGACTTTACGCTGGAAGCCACTGATAAAGCCACTCGTGGTACAGAAGTGGTTTTACATTTACGCGAAGGTGAAGATGAATTCTTAAGTGACTGGAAGCTTAAAACCATTATTCGCAAGTATTCAGACCATATTACTTTACCTATCGTGATGAAAAAAAGCGAGTGGAAAGATGGCGCAGAAGTGCCGACTAATGAAGATGAAACAGTCAATAAAGCTTCTGCTTTGTGGGCACGTAATAAAAATGATATTACTGAAGAGGAATATCAAGAGTTTTACAAGCATGTTTCACACGACTTTGAAAATCCTCTCGCATATTCGCATAGCCGTGTAGAAGGTAAGCAAGAATATATTTCATTGCTTTATATCCCAAGTAAAGCGCCGTTTGACTTGTACGATAGAGAGCGCCGTCATGGGATTAAGTTATATGTAAAACGTGTATTTATTATGGAAGATGCTGAAAAGTTGATGCCGCAATATCTACGCTTTGTACGTGGCGTGATTGATACGTCTGATTTACCGTTGAATGTATCACGCGAGATTTTGCAATCTAGTCGTGATGTAGATGCGATTAAAGCGGGTTCAGTGAAAAAAGTATTGAGTTTACTAGAGGATATGGCAGAGAGTAAACCTGAAGACTACACAAAGTTCTATGCTGAGTTTGGTCGTGTGCTTAAAGAAGGCCCAGGTGAAGATTTTGCCAATAAAGATAAAATTGCTGGTTTATTAAGATTTGCCTCAACCAAGGCTGATAATAATGTGCAAGAAGTTTCTTTCAAAGACTACGTAGCGCGCATGCAAACTGAGCAAGATGTGATTTATTACATTACGGCAGATAGCTTTGCCGCAGCGCAACATAGCCCACATTTGGAGATTTTCCGCAAAAAAGGCATTGAAGTATTGTTAATGTCTGACCGCGTAGACGAATGGTTATTGGGTAGTCTTACTGAGTTTGAAGGCAAAAAACTACAGTCTATCGCCAAAGGTGATTTGGATTTAGGCAAGCTTGAATCTGACACTGAAAAAGAAATTCATAAGAAAATTGAAGAAGAAGCTAAAACGCTGGTAGAACGAATCAAACAAGCTTTAGGTGACCAAGTGAAAGATGTGCGTGTGACACATCGATTAACCGATTCGCCAGCTTGTTTGGTGAGTGATACGCAAGATTTATCTGGCAACTTGGCGCGTATGCTGAAAGCGGCAGGGCAAAGTGCGCCAGAAGCTAAACCTATTCTAGAGATTAATCCAGCGCATAAACTGGTGAAACGTCTTGAAAATGAAGCTGCTGATGCCGTTTTTAGTGACTTAGCACTGGTGCTGTTTGATCAAGCTTTGTTGGCTGAAGGCGGCACTTTAGATGATCCAGCAAGTTTCGTGAAACGGATGAATAGCTTGATTAGTTAAGCGTTTTTAATTTAGATCTTGTTTAAATATAAGACCCGCCTAGTGAGAGCTAGGCGGGTTTTGCTATATTTACCATAGATAATCAGCCGTCATTCGTAAGCGGGTACATAATTTGCTAGAATAGAGGCTCAGACTGTTAATTAATGTTAGCAACACGAAAGAAACCGATGAATACTACGCCTAAAACTCCCGTTAAAACTACCACTAATACCACGACTAATTCCATCACTGGGGCGACGGCAAAGATTAAACTCGATAGTGACCCAACAGCTAAGCCGAAGAAAATAGCTAAATCAAAGCTGGTGACTGCACCTAAGCTCAGCCCAATTGATCAGGCCTTACAAAATCATTTGGTGTTTTCTAGCTTCAAAACAAGCGAAGCCGCAACACCTAGAGATTGGTACGATGCCGCGAGTTATACCGTGCGTGACCACGTGGTTGAACGCTGGATTAAAACGGCTGATTCTTATTATCGTGATGATCCGAAACGGGTTTACTATTTATCATTAGAGTTCTTAATCGGGCGCATGTTGAGCAATGCTGCACTAAATTTGGGCATTAAAGATGAGTTAAAAGATGGGTTGGCTACATTAGGCCGTGATTTAGAAAATACTGTTGAGATGGAAACTGATGCAGCCTTAGGTAATGGCGGTTTAGGTCGCCTTGCTGCATGCTTCTTAGACTCTATGGCTACGATGGATATTCCTGCCACTGGTTATGGTATCCGTTATGAATACGGCATGTTTAAGCAGAGCATAGAAAATGGTCAGCAGGTTGAAAATCCTGACAACTGGTTACGCTACGGCAATATTTGGGAGTTTCAACGCCCAGAATCAACCTATAACATTAAGTTTCATGGCCATGTAGTGAAGTACTCAACAGATGACGGCGAGTTTCAGCGTTGGGTAGATTCTGAACATGTGGTGGCGATGGCTTATGATGTACCTGTGCCAGGTTACGGTACAGATACGGTGAATACATTACGTTTATGGTCAGCCAAAGCCGCACGCGAGTTTGATTTGCGCCACTTTAATGATGGTAATTACGAGCGTGCCGTAGAAGAGCGTAATGAAACTGAAAATATTTCTAAAGTACTCTATCCAAATGACTCTTCAGTATTGGGTAAAGAACTACGTTTAAAACAACAATACTTCTTTGTTTCAGCCTCCATTCAAGATATTTTGCGGCGCTTTTTAAGTGTCCATGAAATCAAAAAACAATCTGACTGGGATCTTTTGCCAGAAAAGATTGCGATTCAACTAAATGACACGCATCCATCGATTGGCGTAGCTGAAATGATGTATCAACTGGTTGATAATCATCAATTGCCTTGGGCTAAGGCTTGGGCTTTAGTGATTAAGATTTTTGCTTATACTAACCATACGTTAATGCCAGAAGCTTTAGAAACATGGTCAGTAGCCTTGTTTGAGCGTTTGTTACCGCGCCATTTAGAAATTATTTATCAAATTAACAAAGAATTTTTAAATATGGTTTATCACCAGTTTCCGGGTGATACAGATTTACTAACCCGCGTCTCTATTATTGATGAAGCACATGGCCGACGCGTGCGTATGGCGCATTTAGCGGTTGTGGGCAGTCACACGGTGAATGGCGTCGCGGCATTACATAGTGAGCTATTAAAGCAAACATTGTTTGCTGATTTTAACCGTATTTATCCTGGTAAATTAACGAATGTGACCAATGGTATTACACCGCGTCGCTGGTTGAACCAAGCAAATCCTGGATTGACCAGTTTGATTGAAAAATCCATTGGCATTGGCTTTAAAAAAGACCTCACACAAATCAAAAAAATCACACCACTTGCAGATGATGCTGATTTTAGAAAAGCTTTTGCAGCGGTAAAACTAGGTAATAAAGTTAAATTAGCGGATAAGATAGAACGGTTAACAGGCATTAAACTTAACACCAATAGCTTGTTTGATGTGCAAATCAAGCGTATTCACGAATACAAGCGCCAGTTACTTAACGTGCTACATGTCATTACTTTGTACAACCGCATTCGTCGCGGCGAGCAAGGCATTACCCCGCGCACTGTGATATTTGGCGGTAAAGCAGCGCCTGGTTATTGGATGGCAAAACAGATTATTCGTTTGATTCACGATGTTGCACAGATTGTGAACAACGACCCTGCGGTTGGCGATCAGTTAAAAGTGGTGTATTACCCAAACTATGAAGTTTCAGCAGCGGAAATTTTGTTCCCGGGTAGTGATTTATCTGAGCAAATTTCAACTGCAGGGACTGAGGCAAGTGGAACAGGTAATATGAAAATGGCGCTCAATGGCGCGCTCACCATTGGTACTTTAGATGGTGCGAACGTTGAGATTAAAGAAGAAGTGGGCGATGAAAACATATTTATCTTTGGCCTAACCACACCGCAAGTGGCTGAAACCAAAGCCAATGGCTACAATCCGCGTGATTATTACAATGCTAACCCTACATTAAAAGAAGTGCTGGATATGATTGCCAGCGGCTTCTTCTCGGTAGATGAGCCTAATCGTTATCAGTCGATTGTAGATAATTTGCTAAATAATGGTGATCAATATCTGTTGCTTGCAGACTATGCTAGCTATATTGAAGCACAGGAAAAAGTCTCTAAAGCGTACAAAAATCAAGATGAGTGGATGCGCTTAGCTATTTTGAATGTGGCAAATATGGCTAAGTTCTCAAGTGATCGTGCAATTAGTGAGTATGCCAAAAATATTTGGAAAGTGAGCCCAAGTAAATCACCTAAGACTGTTAAGTAATCTTGAGTGTATGGCGGCTTAACGTAAATTATTAGGTTTAATTCAACACTAATAATTTACGTTAAGCTTACTTAAATACATCATCTTCTGGAGAAAAAATGCGCTTCTTATTAACAGCTTTAACTTTTGTTTTATTCACGACACACGCTAATGCACTCAGCATTAGCGATTTGAGCAATACGGAGGCTAGTGGCGGTCTTAAAGCAGCATTGATTCAGGGTGCGATAAAAGCGGTGGGTCAATTAAGTGCGGTAGATGGTTTTTTTGGTAATGCAGAAGTTAAAATTGCATTGCCAGATAGTATGAAAAAAGCTGAAAAAGCTATGCGCATGTTTGGTATGGGCAAGCAAGCCGACGAACTTGTCCTTAAAATGAACCGTGCTGCAGAAGCTGCTGTGCCAGAAGCAAAAGCATTATTGATAGATTCAGTAAAAAAAATGAGTGTTGACGATGCAAAAGCTATTTTGACTGGTGGAGATGATGCGGCAACACAGTATTTCAAAAAAACCACTTCAGACCTTATGGCCGGTAAGTTTTTACCAATCGTTAAAAAAGCCACTGAGAATGTTCAGTTGGCGCAGCAATACAATAAATTTGCAGAAATGGGCAGTAAATTTGGCGTGGTTAAAAAAGACCAAGTGAACCTTGAGCAATATGTAACGCAAAAAGCATTAGACGGCGTCTATTTAATGATGGCAAAAGAAGAAGCTGCAATTCGTAAAGACCCTGTTAAACAAGCTAGCAGTTTATTAAAAAAAGTGTTTGGTGCATTGGGTAGTTAGATTTACGTAATATTTTTATATTCGAGATGCTTCATAAAGCGTAATGTAAGACTAGGTTTTTTATTGATTTTTTAATGTCAACGTATGTATGTAAACATGGCTTATAGCTTTACTTTAGCAGCTAGTTAAATACTAGTTGTAAGCTAGTAGCATGCTTATGGGGATATTCCATGCAAATTCGGGTAAAATGTCAATTTAACTGTACATAAATTACTCATGATTAGTCTTCGCGGTAGCTCAGCGCTTTCTCCTTTTCGTCTTGAAAAGATTCTTGCGACTTTAAAAACTTCAGCGCCGCAAATTAGCCATCTACATGGTGATTTTTGGCATTTTTCTTGGAGCGATAGCGATTTAAACGCTAGCCAGCAAGAAACTTTACAAAAGATTCTGACTTATGGCCCAAAAGTGGCCGATGAAGCTGCAGTGGGTGAGTTGTTTTTAGTCATTCCTCGTCCTGGTACGATATCTCCATGGGCATCGCGTGCTACTGATATTGCCAAGCATTGTGGCTTACCAAGTTTACAACGCATTGAACGTGGCATTGCTTACTATGTGACCAAAAAAGACAATCTACCTTTAACAGATGCTGAAAAATTAGCAGTTAAAGCGGCGATTCATGATCGTATGACCGAAGCTGTTTTCGCTAACTTGAATGATGCAGCAGCGCTGTATCAGCAAGCTGAACCAATGCCGCTAAGTTCGGTAGATGTGCTAAGTGGCGCGCAGGCTGCGCTTAACCAAGCAAATGCTGAGCTAGGTTTGGCTTTATCACCTGATGAAGTGGATTATTTGGTTGAGAACTTTACCCGAATTGGTCGTAACCCAACTGATGTTGAATTGATGATGTTCGCACAGGCAAACTCTGAGCATTGCCGCCATAAGATTTTTAATGCCGACTGGGTGATTGATGGCGTAGCGCAAACGCAATCATTGTTCGGCATGATTCGTAATACGCACAAATTGAACCCAGGTAAAACTGTGGTTGCCTATTCAGATAATTCCTCTATTGTTGCTAGTGGTGTGCAGGGTGAAAAAACTAAACGTTTTTATCCGCAAGCCGATGGTGCTTATGGCTTTATTGAAGAAGAAATGCACTACCTAATGAAGGTAGAAACACATAACCACCCAACTGCGATTTCTCCGTTTGCAGGGGCAGCAACCGGGGCTGGTGGCGAGATTCGTGATGAAGGCGCAACAGGTAGCGGCTCTAAACCTAAAGCCGGCTTGACAGGATTTTCAGTCTCTAATTTGAATGTGCCGGGCTTTGAACAACCGTGGGAGCAGTCTTACGGCAAGCCGGCACGTACTGCATCGCCATTGCAAATTATGATTGATGGGCCGCTAGGTGGCGCGGCTTATAACAATGAGTTTGGTCGCCCGAATATTGCCGGATATTTCCGAACTTTTGAGCTTGAGTCAGCAGGTGAAGTGCGTGGCTACCATAAGCCAATTATGTTGGCAGGTGGTGTGGGTAATATCTCTGCCAAGCATTCAAAAAAGAATCCTATTCCAGCAGGCGCAGCTTTAGTCCAGTTGGGCGGCCCAGCCATGTTGATTGGTCTTGGTGGCAGTGCTGCATCCAGTATGGATACGGGTAGTAACATTGAAAATTTAGATTTTGATTCAGTACAACGCGGTAACCCAGAGCTAGAACGACGTGCGCAGGAGGTAATTGACCGTTGCTGGCAACTTGGTGATAACAATCCGATTTTAAGTATTCACGATGTAGGTGCGGGTGGTATTTCTAACGCTTTCCCAGAACTGGTGAATGATGCGGCTGTGGGCGCGACTTTTCAGTTGCGTGATGTACACAATGAAGAGCCCGGCATGTCACCACGCGAGTTGTGGAGTAATGAAGCGCAAGAACGTTATGTGATGGCGATTGCACAAGCCGATTTACCCCGTTTCAAAGCGATATGCGAGCGTGAGCGTTGCCCGTTTGCCGTGGTTGGTGTTGCAACAGAAGCGCGCCATTTAACCGTGGCCGATAGTCATTTTGATAATAAACCAGTTGATATGGATTTGTCGGTATTGCTTGGTAAACCGCCAAAAATGACGCGCGATGTTAAAAGTACAACGCGTCAATTATGTGCTTTTGATACCAGTAATATTGATTTGAAAGAAGCTGCAGCGCGAGTATTAAGGCTTCCAGGCGTTGCGGATAAAACATTCTTAATTACTATTGGCGATCGCTCAGTAACCGGCTTAGTAGCGCGTGAGCAAATGGTTGGGCCGTGGCAAATTCCAGTAGCAGATGTCGCGGTAACCCTTGCGGGATACGAAACATACAAAGGTGAAGCCTTTGCAATTGGAGAAAAAGCGCCGCTAGCACTGGTAAACGCACCGGCTTCAGGCCGTATGGCAATCGGTGAGTCGATTACCAATATCGCTGCTTGTTTGATTGATGATTTAAGCGACTTAAAACTATCTGCTAATTGGATGGCACCAGCGGGCCATGCCGGTGAAGATGCAGCTTTGTTTGATACGGTAAAAGCCGTAGGGATGGAGCTTTGCCCGCAATTGGGTATTAGTATTCCAGTTGGTAAAGATTCCATGAGTATGAAAACTGTGTGGAATGAAGATGGTATCAATAAGTCGGTGACATCACCCATTTCATTGGTCGTCACAGCCTTTGCAGAAACACCTGATGCGCGTAAAACACTCACGCCACAATTACAAACTAATGTCCCAAGCAAGCTGATTTTGATTGATCTTGGTGCAGGTAAAAACCGCATGGGTGGCTCAAGTTTAGCGCAGGTATATGGTGCTGTGGGCGATGTTGCTCCTGACGTTGACGACGCTCAACAATTAAAACATTTTTTCACGACCATTCAGCAACTGAACAAATCAGGAAAGCTGTTGGCTTATCACGATAGATCTGATGGTGGTTTATTCACAACCTTGCTTGAAATGAGTTTCGCGGGTCATTGCGGTTTACAGGTGGATATTTCTAGTTTGACACAGCAAGTTGACATTGCCAGCGTGTTATATAACGAAGAGCTGGGCGCAGTGATTGAAGTGGAAGCGCAACATGCAGTGGCAATTGCTGCGCAATTCAATGGCTTGGCACACGTGGTGGCGGATGTTGTTGTGGGCAACCAAATTGAAATCAAACAAAATGGTAGCTTAGTATTTAGCGATACACGCATTAATCTGCATCGTATGTGGTCAGAAACTACTTACCAGATGCAGAAGCTACGCGATAACCCAGTATGTGCACAACAAGAATACGATCGTATTTTAGATGATAGCAATCGTGGTTTGTTTTCTGCGCCTAGCTTTGATATTAGTGAAAATATAGCTGCGCCTTATATCAATACAGGCGTGCGTCCAACAATCGCGATATTGCGTGAGCAGGGCGTGAATGGGCACGTAGAAATGGCCGCTTCATTTGACCGTGCTGGGTTTGCTACATTTGACGTGCACATGAGTGACATCATTGCAGGACGCGTATCGCTTAAAGACTTTACGGGCTTTGTAGCTTGCGGAGGATTCTCTTACGGAGATGTTTTAGGCGCTGGAGAAGGTTGGGCTAAATCTATTTTATTTAATGCACGTGCTCGTGATGAGTTTTCAACATTCTTTGCGCGCAACGATAGCTTTGCATTAGGCGTCTGTAACGGCTGTCAAATGATGAGTAATCTGCGCGAACTCATCCCTGGTGCGGCGCATTGGCCACATTTTGTACGCAACAAGTCGGAGCAGTTTGAAGCTAGATTGGCAATGGTAGAAGTTTTAGAATCACCTTCATTGTTTTTTAACGGTATGGCTGGCAGCAAAATGCCAATCGCTGTTGCACATGGTGAAGGTTTTGCTGAGTTTACAAAAGAACCTTCTGCACAAAGCGCGGTCAATGAATTGCTAGCGAAAAAATTGGTCACTATGCGTTTTATAGATAATGCGTCAACGCCAACAATGATATATCCGTTTAATCCAAACGGTTCACCACAAGGCGTTACTGGATTAACCAGCACAGATGGGCGTTTTAGTATTATGATGCCACATCCTGAACGGGTGATTCGCAATGTGCAAAATACATGGCAAGCATCTGGTAACGATGAAGATAGTGCTTGGATGCGTATGTTCCGTAATGCAAGGAGTTATATTGGCTAGTAGTTGTTTAGTAAATCGTTCTTAAAGAAGTACAAATTAAATTTAATAAATGAGGCAGAAAATAATGAGCATTAAATTTTTTAAAATGTTGTTGGCAGTTGTGGTGTTAGGTTTTTCTATCAATACAATGGCTGCAACACAACTTACCGATGATCAATCTGTTGAATTTACCGATGCAGTTGGTAAAGGCGATATGAAACTAATTAAAAAGTACATTGAAAGCGGCGTTGATGTTAATGCTACATACTTTGCTTGGTCTCCAATTCAAATGGCAGCAACCAAAGGTCAATTTGAAGCTGTTAAGTATTTGACTGAGCATGGTGCAAACCTTAATTACCAACATCCAATGACAAAAATGACGGCTTTTCAGTTAGCAGCTTATGATGGTTTTGATAAAATCGTCAAGTATTTGGCTGAAAAAGGTGCTGACGTGAATATTAAAATGCGTGCAGACGTTGATATTATTCGTGTGGTACGTGATACAGGTAACACTAAAATGGTGGATTTATTAACATCTTTAGGTGTTAAAAATGATGGCTGCCAAGATGAGAAATGTCTGTAATAATTTAGTTTAATCTAATTAAGATAATTTTTTAAAGTATCTGACTTTGAAAAAAATGATTTATTTGATATTGACCATTTTTACATTTATTGGGCTCATTAGCCCAGTAAATGTAAGTGCTGAAGAGTCATCAAAGAGTACTATAACAAGACAACTGCACACCAGAAGCTTAGCAGCTTCATGTGCTGCTTGCCACGGTACCAATGGTAATAGCGTTGGCGATACTGCCAAGCTTGCAGGTAAAGATAAAGCAGATTTTGTAACAAAAATGTTAGCATTTAAGTCTGGCGAACGTACTGCAACGGTTATGCATCGCCATGCAAAAGGCTTGAACTCACAAGAGATTGCTGATTTGGCCGAGTTTTTTTCAACACAAACACCACATCAATCAGCCTCTTTAGTACCGCAAAAATTGTCTGCAACAGCAACAAATTAATTTACTAAAAATTAAATATGCAAATTAATCGCCGAAATTTTGTAAAGCTTGCTGGGTATGGCGTCGGATTAAGTTTAGCTAGCGCCAGCGTACCTTTGTTTGCAAGAGCTAGCAAACCACCCATTGGCCGTGTGGTGGTTATTGGCGGCGGATATGCCGGTGCTGTTGCGGCCAAATACTTGCGCATGTGGAGCTTGGGTGGCATTGAAGTTGTTGTGATAGAAAAAAACAAGCAGTTCGTTTCTTGCCCATTAAGTAACTTAGTGCTTGGTGGTAGCAAAACCATTAACGACTTAACTTTTGGCTATGATGCACTAAAAGCCAATCATGGTATTCAATGGGTGCAAGACGAAGTTATTGCCATCGATGTAACGGCTAAGAAAGTTACTATGTTACGCGGTGATTTAACTTACGATAGATTGATCATCGCGCCCGGCGTTGATTTTATTTACGATGATTTACCTATGCTTGCTAGTGCCGAGGTGCAAAAAAAAATCCCGCATGCTTGGAAAGCCGGTTGGCAAACAGTGAATTTGCATCAGCAATTAGAAGCGATGACAGATGGCGGTATATTTGTGATGAGTATCCCAAAAGCGCCTTATCGTTGTCCGCCAGGGCCCTATGAACGCGCTACACAGGTAGCTTATTACATCAAAAATAACAAGCCAAAATCTAAAGTCGTCATATTAGATGCTAATGCTGAAATCACCTCTAAAAAAGGCTTGTTCACTAAAGTCTTCAATGAAATGTACGCTGGCATCATTGATTATCGACCAAATAATATGCTGGTGGATGTGGATGTTTGGACTAAAACAGTCAAGACTGAATTCGATTCAGTTCGCGCCGATGTGCTGAATATTATCCCGCCACAACGTGCTGGAAAACCAGCGCAAATGACGAGTCTTAATGGTCAAATTGTTGGGCTTAATAACGTTGATAAACGTTGGTGCGAAGTTGACTTTTTAAGCTATGAATCTAAATTAGCGGCTAATGTGCATGTGATTGGTGATGCAGTTTCTGCCGCATTGCCTAAGTCTGCGCACATGGCGACTAACCAAGCTAAAATCTGTGCAAATGCGATTGTGCAATTGATGACAGGCCAAGCGCCAGACGCTGCACCAGTATTTGCGAATACCTGTTACAGCTATGTTACGGATAAATCGGCCATGCACGTGGCAAACGTATATCGCTACGACGAGACTAAAAAAATCATGGTATCTGCTGAAGGTGGTGGCGTATCTATGAACCCCAGTGATAAAGAGGGTGCCTATGCCGTTGCTTGGGCGCAAAACATTTGGGCGGATACGCTAACCTAGTGTGTCGGTGTGTATTCAAGAAATCCTTAGATTAAAAATTATCACATGCCAAAAATTGTTTTAATAATAGGAAGTGCGCCAGATGCCACAAGAGCGAGTAGCTGGAATAAAGACATTTTTAGTAAAATAGTGGCAATCAATAACGCATGGAAAGTACGCGATGATTGGAGTTATTTAATTCATCCTGAAGACTTTCCGCTCGAAAATAGACCGCAAACTTTATCTGATTTGCAAACTATTATTACCGCCAACGATTATGTGCCGATTCAAAACACCTATGGCGGCTTTGTGTATGCTGGTGGCACGATGGCATTTACCTCTGCTTACTGGGCGTTAGGCGCTTTAAAGCCAGATATTTTGGCATTTATTGGTTGTGATATGGTGTATCCGACAACGGGTGAAGCCACACATTTTTACGGTACAGGCGTTGCAGATCCGCTTAGAGACGACGTGACTTTGCAATCACTGGAAGCTAAGTCTACAAGGCTGTTTTATCTAGCTGCACAACAGAAATGTCTATGCATTAATTTATCAATTGCGGATAAATCTAGAATGGTTTTCCCTAGAGTGACCATTGCTGAACTTGAGCAGTTTAATAAGCAAGATCATCAAAATCACGTAGGTCGTATTAGCCAAATGTTTGATTTAACCCATATTGATAAAGCCATGCAGCGAGAGCAACAATTAGCTTTTTATATAGAATCTGGCCGGTATTGGGAACATTTAGGCACAATTTGCCCAAGTAAACTTTCTGATTTAGACGGTTTATGGATCAATACGCTAGTTTTAGAGGCATAGCGCCTCAAAATATGAACAAGTTAAATATAAGTTAGGAATTCACCATGAAATACACGATTAAAGCCATGATCTATTTATTACTTACAAGCTTTGCTATATCCGCTAAGGTGCACGCGGCAGAGGTTAAACCCAATATGTTGCTTTATATCAGCCCTAATGATTATAATTACAGTGTCCATTTGTTGCATCCGTACTATAACTATTGGTTCGAGCAAGGACCATTGATTGCGCCTATTGCATTAGAAGCGCTAAAGTCAAAATTCGGTGATATCGAACAGTGTAAAGCTAATGAAATGGCCGATACGATTATAAAAATCAAGCCGCACATATTTTACAATCCGCAATTGCAGGTTTATCACAGTAAGTTAGTAGCTACGGTTTATTCAGGCACTGGTAATTTATTGGGTAGTTATGTGGGTGAGGCGCAGCAGCAAGGTTTCAGCAGTGTTGATGTGGCGACTAAGCTAAATTTAACTAAAGCGTATTCATTAGCCATGCAACAGCTAATGACTAAACTACAGCTTAATCATCTGCCAGATAGCACTAAATCTGGAATGCAATTACCCTGCGGCATGATTGGTGCGCAAGATGAAATGAGAATCAATTTTTATTGAAATAGACACATAATCCCTGGTCCAGATAGCGCGGTAAATCCCCTTTACTTTTGCTAATAATGTTTCATTAATTCTGGCATAATAAAATCATTTGGTTTAATTAGGGTGTTCTTTTCCGATGTTTTTATCACCTCACATCAATGATTTTTAAACGATTGATACCTACGACTATCACACTGCTTTACGGTGTGATAGCAATCCTGTGGACACTATTCTCTGATAAATTAGTCATGACGCTGTTTCGCGCTCCTGCTCAGTTGCTTTTGGCCAGTAGATTAAAAGTTTGGTTTTTTGTAGCGGTGACTAGTGGCCTACTGTATCTTTTACTAAAAAGTTTGTTTGATAATCAAAATGTTGAAGTTTCAAGGAGTCAGGCTAACGAAATAGCTGACGCTACGAAGCCGCCAGTCAGCCGATTTTTACTCATTTTCATTGCATTGGCGTTAATTGTGCCATTGTTTGGCGTTGCTTTTGTCAGTATTCAAACGCCACAAGTCGAACGTGAAACATATAGTAATCTACAGGCTGTTTCACGATTAAAAGCCGAAAAAATTGAAAATTGGCTAACAGAGCGAGGCGGCGATAGTGAGCAGTTAAAATCAACCTCTGCCCTAGACTCTCACCTACTTAAGTACATAAAAGGCAAAGCTGACCAACAAGAAACTGATGAAATATTGGTGCGCTTACACAATCTACGAAAGAATTATGGCTATAACGCTATCTGGTTGATTGATGGTAAAGGTCGCGTAATCCTAAGTCAGGGTAGTCAGTTGACTGTCACGACATACGTACGTGATTTAGTCGCGCTATCCATGCGTAGTAAGCAAGTGCAGCGCGGTGAACTTTTTCATGATGAAAAAGGCAGAGTGCAATTAGACTGGGTAGTGCCAGTGGTTGTTTTAGATGCAGCAGGTGAGCATGCCATTGCTGCCATTATATTGAGAGTTGTCGCAGATCAGTTCTTATATCCGCTTATTCAAACGTGGCCGACCGCAAGTGCGAGTGCCGAAACGCTATTAATTCGACGTAATGGTAATGACGTTGAATACCTCAATGAACTAAGACATCATGACGCTACACTTACATTAAGCTTATCAGCCGAAAATTTAACCTTACCCGCCGCCGTGGCGGTGAATGCGACTAGTCTAGGGATTGTGAATGGTAAAGATTATCGCGGAGTAGAAGTGTTGGCTGCCTACCGTACTATTGCTGGTACAAACTTGCATATTGTGACTAAGATTGACCGAACTGAAGTGATGGCAGCACTTTGGCATACCTTATATTGGATAGGGTTAATGGCGTTTGCTGCGATGTCTTCTATTATGTTGGCGCTCGTGTTGTTGTGGCGGCAACAGCGAAAAACACAACAAATGGCATTACAAACACTTAAAAGCAAAGATCACGAGCTTCTTATCACGCTTGCTGACAACTCTAGCGATGCGATTTATATTAAAGATCTTGACGGCCGTTACTTGTTGGTCAATCGGGAAACTTCAAGAGTATTGGCTAAAACTACTGAAGAGTTATTAGGGAAAGATGATACAGCAACCTTTCCACTAGTGCAGGCTGAGATAATCCGCGCAAACGACTTGCGAGTGATTGCTGAGAACCAGATTAATACCCATGAAGAAATGCTTACCACCATTGATGGAGAGCGCACCTACCTTGCTACTAAGGGACCAATGCATGATGGTGATGGTAATGTGATTGGCATTTTTGGCATATCACGTGATATTACAGAACGCAAACAAGCAGAGAATATCCTAAGGCAATCTGAAGAGCGATTGCAATTGGTGTTAAGGGGCTCAGGCGATGCGCCTTGGGACTGGAATCTTGAAACCGGCGATCTGTATTACTCACCGCGCTGGTGGACGATGTTGGGTTATGCTACGAATGAATTGCCGACCGGCACCAGCCTGTGGGAACATATCGTGCACCCAGATGATGAGTTACGAGTAAATCAGGCATTCGATAATGTGATTAAATCTGCGTTTGATACTTACGATATTGAGTTTAGTTTGCAGCACAAAAATGGTCATTATGTACCAGTACTTTCACGAGGTTTCATTCTACGAGATGCTAGTGGCAAACCTATCAGGGTATCTGGTACCAACGCAGACTTGACAGAGCGCAAGCAAACCGAAGAGAAACTACAGCTTTCAGCAAGTGTATTTAGCCATGCCCGTGAAGGCATTATGATTACCGATGCCGATAGTAGAATAGTTGAGGTGAATGATTCTTTTACTAGAATCACTGGATTTAGTCGTGATGAAGCATTAGGTAAAATGCCTAATATCCTGAATTCTGGACGCCAAGGCAAAGACTTTTACACTGCCATGTGGAATGATTTGCTAGATAACGGACATTGGTACGGCGAAGTTTGGAACCGTCGTAAAAATGGTGAAATCTATGCGGAAATTTTAACAATTAGTGCGGTTCAGGATGCTGCGGGTATTACTCAGCAGTATGTGGCGTTGTTTTCAGACATTACTACGCTTAAAGAGCATGAAAGTCAGCTTGAGCATATTGCTCACTTTGATACTTTGACTGGCTTGCCTAACCGCGTGTTGCTAGCCGACCGGTTGCGCCAAGGCATGACCCAAGCACAGCGACGCGAACAAAGGCTAGCTGTTGTTTTTCTAGACCTTGATGCCTTTAAAATAATCAATGATACACACGGCCATGCTACGGGCGATCAACTGTTAAAATCGGTTGCAAATCGTATGAAAATGGCGCTTCGAGAGGGTGATACGCTGGCCCGTATTGGTGGCGATGAGTTTGTAGCTGTTTTGCTTGATTTGGATAACACTAATGCCAGTGAGCCAATGCTAAGCCGATTGATTGAAGCTGCAGCGGAGCCTGTTTATATTGATGGGCTAGTGCTGCAAGTGACCGCCAGCCTTGGCGTTACCTTTTATCCGCAGGCAGATGAAGTCGATGCAGATCAGCTATTACGTCAGGCCGACCAAGCCATGTATCGAGCTAAGCAAGAAGGCAAAAACCGTTATCAAATATTCGATGCAGAGCAAGATCGCAATGTGCGTGGTTACAACGACAGCTTAGAGCGTATTCGTCGCGCGCTGATTGATGATGAATTTGTGCTGTACTACCAGCCAAAAGTGAATATGCGAAACGGTACGGTGATAGGTGCTGAGGCACTAATACGCTGGCAATATCCAGAAAAAGGCTTACTACCGCCTGTAGTATTTTTACCTTTGATTGAAGAACACACCTTAGCTATTGAAGTGGGTGAGTGGGTGATTGATAACGCCCTTACTCAAATAGCTTGCTGGCAGGCAGCGGGGCTAAGCATTCCAGTCAGCGTTAATATTGGGGCAATGCAACTACAGCAGCCTAATTTTGTTCAGCGTCTTCGAGATATTCTTGATAAACATCCAGATGTAAATGCAGGTGATTTAGCACTGGAGATATTAGAAACCAGTGCGCTACAAGATGTTGCGCAAGTCTCTAAAATCATTAAAGCTTGTCGAGAATATGGGGTGAATTTTGCCTTAGACGATTTTGGTACTGGTTATTCATCACTAACTTACCTGAAACAATTGCCAGTAGCGTTACTTAAAATTGATCAGAGCTTTGTACGCGACATGTTAGATGACCCAGATGACCTCGCAATTCTTGAAAGTGTCATTGGTCTGGCAGCCGCTCTTCGCAGAGAAGTGCTTGCTGAGGGCGTAGAAACCATCGAGCACGGTACGGTTTTATTGCAGCTTGGTTGCGAACTTGGACAAGGTTATGGTATTGCTCGCCCAATGCCTGCACAGGATTTTCCTGGCTGGTCTGCCACGTGGAAACCTGATGCGACCTGGGTGGAACAAATAATGGTTAGTCGCGAAGATTTGTCGCTGATCTATGCGGCGGTTGATCACCGTGCTTGGGTATCAGCCGTTATTGAGCACATTAAAGATGTGCGTGAGTTGCCACCACAACTTAGTTCTCATCATTGCCGATTCGGTAAATGGTTGGACGCTAATCGCCTTGATCCAAGAAACTCATCATTAGCCTATAAAGACATAGATGCGGTGCATTTAAAGGCGCATGCACTGGCAGAAGAATTACTTGAACTAAAATACAATCATCGCAATTTTGAAGCGCTTGAACGAATTACTGAACTCTATGCACTACGTGATGAATTACTTGAAAAATTAAAGCATTTAAGAAAGATATAGTAAAAATACGTGCTTTGAATAAGCTCAAAAATTATTCCATATAATTTGATTGCCTACAACTGTTTATAATTGCAGCTAATAATGATTAAGTTAGTGTATATTTAAGTCAGTAGCTAAATTAAGCCCGTCACCCAATAAATTCATAGAGAGTAAATCATGCAAAAAAATATATTAGTCAGTGTGTTGATCATGGCGTTAATAGGCACAGCTTGTGCAAAAACGCTTAAAAGCAACCAGGTTTTAACGCATAAAATTACAGGCCTAAAAATGCCAGAATCTGTAGTGCAAGCTAAAGATGGAAAAATCTACGTCTCTGAAATTAATGGTTTTGGTAAAGATGGTGATGGTCAAATCACTGTGATTGAAAATGGCAAAACCAGTGTACTTGCCACCGGCTTGGACGACCCCAAAGGTTTAGCCATTATCGGTCAGAATTTATATATAGCGGATAATAAAAGAGTGCTGAAAATAGCATTAGCTGGTGCAAACAAAGGTCAGGTGCAAGTATTTGCGGCGGCAACTGCATTCCCTGAAGTACCTGTATTTTTGAATGACTTAGAGCCAGATATTGCTGGTAATTTATATGTAAGTGATAGTGGCGATCTTAAAGGTGTAGGTGGTGCAATCTATAAAATAAATCCACAAGGTAAAGTCACTCTGGTAATTAATAACAAACAAGATTCACGCATATTAGGGCCAAATGGTTTGCTCATGGATGATTCTGGCGATGTAATTCTGGCGGTAGATTTTGTTTCTGGTGTGTTGTATAGCTATAACATGAAAACCAAAGTACTCAATGATGTTGCTCAAGGTTTTGGTGGTGGAGATGGTTTAGTGCGTCACTCAAATGGCATCATGTTTGTCAGTGATTGGAAAAATGGTAAAGTATTTAGCGTTAATCTTGCAGGCGAGGTGAAAGAAATTAAATCAGGCTATCAAGCAGCCGCTGATATTGCGCTGACCAAAGATGAAAAAATCATCATGGTGCCAGACATGAAAGCGGGTGAGTTAGACTTTATTCCATTGCAATAACTGACTACATTAATAAAGTATCGCTTATCAGTGTTATCAACAACAACAGCTCCAGAGCTCCGCCAATCAGCATTAGCTTTATTGGCGGAAACTAACCCTGTAGTTAAGTCGAGTGCAACTGCTGCACTGGCTTTGGCTTGGTTAAGTGGTGAAGTCACTTTAAATGTGACCACCGTTATCCTTGCAATTGATAACATCCCTGGGCGACCAGAAAAGCCGACGTTAATTGCACCATTGTTGGTCAAGCGTCGCGCCATGAATACAGTAGAAGGCCGTGCTGCCTTGGTACATGCGCTTGCTCATATTGAATTTAACGCCATTAATTTAGCCTTAGATGCAATATGGCGTTTTAACGAGATGCCTACACAATACTATGCTGATTGGCTTAAAGTGGCTGCCGAAGAAGCGCATCACTTCAATTTGTTAAAAGCACACCTGCAATATTTAGGTTTTAATTATGGTGACTTTGACGCGCATAACAGTTTGTGGGAAATGGTAGATAAAACCAAAGGCGATGTATTGGCCCGAATGGCTCTAGTGCCGCGCACTATGGAGGCACGAGGCTTAGATGCTTTGCCAGCCTTACGTGCTAAGCTCGCACAAGCCGGTGATATGCTCGCTGCTGAAATTCTAGATATTACCTTGCGCGATGAAATAGGTCATGTGTCAATTGGTAATTATTGGTTTAATTATCTTTGTGAACAAAAAGGCTTTGAAGCTGTTTCAGCCTTTGTAAAATTATGCAATGAGTATGTGGCACCAAAGTTACGCGGCCCATTTAACTTAGAGGCGAGGCGTGAGGCGGGCTTTACTGAAGAAGAGCTGGCAAGGTTAATCACGAGTTAATCGTAGTGACTGTTGCAGGGCGGTAAGCTCTGATTTATTTGTCATCCTCGTGAGAGCTTTACCGCCCCGCATGAATGACGGAATAGAATAAATCGACGTTCCTTGTGCTTAGATTCATTAATTAGGTTGTCAGCAAACCGATTGCGCCATCTAAACCCACATAATTAAGCGCATAAGTCGCCTGTGATTGCACGATTGGTTTCGCATGGTAAGCAATGCCTATACCCGCAGCAGTCATCATTTTTATGTCATTTGCACCGTCACCAATTGCAATAGTTTGTTCGGCTGTTAGCCCTAATTTATCGCGTAATTTAGTTAATTCATCAGCCTTGGTTTGAGCGTCGACGATGCTGCCTAAGACCTTACCGGTTAGTTGGCCCGCTGTAATTTCTAAAGTATTAGAAATCGCGTAATCTAAGTTCAACATCGCTTTCACGCGATCCGCAAAAAATGTAAAGCCACCAGAAACCAGCAGCGTTGTGATGTTATTTTTTTTGCAAGTATCAATCCATTCAGCCGCACCAGGGTTTAAAGTAAGGCGCTCATTAAGTACGCGCATTAAGTCAGATTCTTTTAAGCCTTTCAGTAATGTTACGCGTTCACGCAGGCTTTGTGCAAAGTCCAATTCACCTTGCATCGCACGTTCAGTAATGGCTGCAACTTGGGGTTTAATACCAATCATATCCGCAATTTCATCAATACATTCAATGCTGATGAGTGTCGAATCCATATCCATTACGCATAAGCCAAATTTTTTGATGGTTTGATAGTCCTGTACGTAAGCGCAATCAATATGTTGCTCTGCACAAAAACCTTGAATGGCGGGCTGTACGACTGATTGATTGGCTAAGTAATAAGCATGTTGTGCGGTTTGTACAAATTGAATGCTAGTGGCACATAACTGATGTATGTGGGCTAAATGTGAGTAGGTAATGGCAGAACCTTGAACAACTAGACGCATGACTTTTAGTTTCGACAAAAACATTATTATACACTTGGCATGTTTGCGCTTAAGTAAACTCAGTATAAAAGTCAGCCAATGCTAGCGCATTTAGTCAAATTGCGCGAAAATGTGAATACCCTTTACTTAGAATAATATTTTTATGAATTTGCATGAATATCAAGCCAAAACCTTGCTGCAAAAATACGGGATTCCCGTGCCGCGTGGGCAAGTAATCTCAGTGGCTCAACAAACGCCTACAGTTACTTCTGAAATTGCTAGTGGTGCTTGGGTGGTTAAAGCGCAAGTACATGCTGGTGGACGTGGTAAGGCGGGCGGTGTGAAGGTGGTTAAATCTACTGAAGAAGCACAAAACATGGCAAGTGAGCTATTAGGTAAAACTTTAGTGACTTATCAAAATGCACCTGATGGTCAGCCAGTGAATCAAGTATTGATCGAAGAAACATTACCAATTGCGCGTGAGCTATATTTATCGATGTTAGTGGATAGAACTTTAGAGCGCGTAGTTGTAGTCGCTTCTAGTGCTGGCGGCATGGATATTGAAGAAATCGCACAAACAAGCCCTGAGAAAATCTTGCAGGAAGTGTGTAGTCCATTGAATGGTTTGGTGGATTATCAAGCACGTAATTTAGCGTTTAAATTAGATTTAGTTGGTGAGCAAGTGGGTGCTTTTACTAGAATACTTAAAGGCTTGTATCGTTTATTCAAAGAAAATGATTTAGCACTACTTGAAATTAACCCATTAGTGGTAACCACTGATGGCAGGTTAGTTGCATTAGATTGCAAAATTAGTGTAGATGACAATGCTCTTTATCGCCAAAAAGCCTTGGCAGAGCAACGCGATTGGTCGCAAGAAGATAGTAAAGAGGCTGCTGCGCATCATGCAGGCTTAAATTATATCGCGCTTAACGGCAATATTGGCTGTATGGTCAATGGCGCTGGGCTAGCGATGGCCACTATGGATCTGATTAAGCTACACGGTGGTGCGCCAGCGAACTTTTTAGATGTAGGCGGCGGTGCAACAGCTGAAACAGTAACAAAAGCCTTCAAAATTATTTTGGAAGACAGTAACGTTAAAGCTATTTTAGTGAATATTTTTGGCGGAATCATGCGCTGCGACATTATTGCAGAAGGCATTATTACAGCAGTGAAAGATGTTGGTATGCAGATTCCAGTCATCGTGCGCTTAGAAGGCACTAACGTAGAGTTGGGTAAAGCAATGTTACAAACTAGCGGGTTGAATATTATTTCAGCTGATGGATTAACAGATGCTGCTGTGCAGGCAGTGAAAGCAGTTGCAGCATGAGTATATTAGTCAACAAAAATACCAAAGTGCTTTGTCAAGGGTTTACTGGCAAACAAGGCACGTTTCACTCTGAACAAGCGCTTGCTTACGGCACAAAAATGGTCGGCGGCGTAACGCCGGGTAAAGGTGGATTAGTACATTTAGGCTTAGCCGTGTTTAATACCATGCGTGAAGCAGTTCGCCAAACTGGCGCTAGCGCTAGCGTGATTTATGTGCCACCAGCATTTGCTGCAGATTCTATTTTAGAAGCTTGTGATGCGGGTATTGACCTTATTATTTGTATTACCGAAGGAATACCCGTGTTAGATATGCTGAATGTAAAAGCCGCTTTAAAAGCCAATGGTGCGCGCTTGATTGGCCCAAATTGCCCAGGTGTCATTACGCCTGACGAATGCAAAATCGGCATTATGCCTGGCAGTATTCACTTACGCGGCAAAGTTGGTATTGTGTCGCGTTCAGGTACGCTGACTTATGAAGCGGTGCATCAAACTACTGCGCTAAAATTAGGTCAAAGTACATGTGTCGGTATAGGTGGCGATCCAATCAAAGGGCTTAATTTTATTGAATGCTTGCAAATGTTTGAAGCGGATGATGAAACTGAAGCTATTATTATGGTCGGTGAAATTGGTGGCTCCGATGAAGAAGCGGCCGCTGAGTATATTAAAAGCAATGTTACTAAACCAGTCGCGGCATATATTGCAGGGCAAACTGCTCCAGCAGGTAAGCGTATGGGGCATGCCGGGGCGATTATTTCTGGCGGCAGCGGTAAAGCTTCAGACAAAATTCGTGCTTTAGAATCAGCTGGCGCAGTGGTAGCAAGCTCGCCCGCCGGGCTTGGTGAAGCCGTATTAGCTGCTATCAATAGTAAAAAATAATATTTTAAAAGACTATTTAAATCAAAAAAATGTATATTTTACTTAAGCGCTTTAGTCTTACTTTTCTAGCAGCATTTATTGCAATGTCCTTAGCCATGTCATCAGCTGTTGCGACAGAAGATATTCCATACCTACTGACAGCTACGGCTAAAGGTGATGTTGATATTGTCAATGCCATGCTAGAAAGTGGCGCTAATGCCAATGCTAAAGATGAAGATGGTCTCACTGCTTTGATGTATGCAGCCCGTAAAGATAATGTAGCTGTGGTTGATGTATTATTAAGTAAAGGCGCAGAAATCAATGCTAAAGATAATGGTGGTTGGACCGCGCTGATGTTTGCTGCCAAGAAAAACAATGTTGCGACAGTGAAGCGTCTATTAGGAAAAGGTGCGGATGCTAAAGTGCGCGATGCCGCTGGCTGGAGTGCATTTGGTATTGCTGCAGTTTCTGGATATTCTCAGACTGTTGATGCGCTGGTTAAACATGGCGTGGATGTGAACACAAAAAGTGACGATGGTAGAACCGTGTTGATGCATGCAGCAAAAGGTGGTGACATTGCCACCATTCAAGCACTGTTAGATAATAAGGCTGATTTACTTGCGCAAGATAAGTTAGGCACAACGGCGTTAATGATCGCCTCTAGAGAAGGTCATGTGTCCGCGGTAGAAGTGCTGGCAAATCGCGGTGTTTTAATCAACCAAAAAGACCTTTCAAAATGGACCGCTCTGACATGGGCTGTTAAGAAAAGTCAGTATGATGCAGCAAAAATATTGATTGCAGCTGGTGCTGATGTCAATAACTTAGACTCAGAAGGTACTCCTTTGCTACATATAGCCGTAGATAATGCTAAGCCAAATATGGTGCAATTGCTATTGGATAACAATGCAAAAGTAAAAGCAAAAGACCAATATGGTTTAACGGCTTTGGTGTATGCACTTAAAGGCAAACGTACTGAAATCATTAAATTGATCAAAGATGCTGGTGGTTCATATTGAGTTGTTTAGATTACTTTAATCATATCATCAGGCTTACTTAAGTGAAAATCGCTATTGCGCAAATCAACTGTGTGGTTGGGGACATTGCAGGTAATGTTACTAAGATTATAGCTAGTGCTACGCAAGCAAAAATGCAGGGCGCAACTTTATTAATCACGCCAGAACTTTCCTTATGCGGTTACCCACCAGAAGATTTGTTGCTACGCGCAGATTTTTTGGAAGCATGTGACCTTGCCTTAAATAAATTAAGTCATGCATTATCTGGCATCACCGTCATTGTTGGGCACCCGCATCAAGTGGGTAAAAATTGTTTTAATGCAGCCTCCATTTTGCAAAATGGTGAAATTTTTGCTACTTATCACAAACATGCGCTACCAAACCATAGTGTTTTTGACGAAAAGCGTTACTTTACCGAGGGTGAAAAAGCCTTAATTTTTGAGCATCAAGGCGTTAAAATTGGCGTGTTAATCTGTGCTGATGTGTGGGAATCTGCGCCGGCTTTGATGGCAAAGGTCGCTGGTGCAGAACTACTTGTTGTGTTAAATGCCTCGCCATTTCACATGGATAAGCACTGCACACGTTTGGATATATTGCATCAGCGAGTATTTGAAACCCAGCTACCTATTATCTATACCAACATGGTAGGCGGGCAAGATGAGCTGGTGTTTGACGGTGCTTCTTTTGTGCTGGATGCCAAAAGCATACTAACCCATCAACTATCAGCATTTGAGCCAGAATTAGTCGTAGCAGAGTTCAATCACACACAACCGATTATCGCGAAAATTACGCCACATTTAACGCAAGAAGCTTCGGTATATAACGCTTTAAAACTTGGTCTTGCTGATTATGTGCGTAAAAATGGCTTTCCAGGGGTAGTGCTTGGCTTGTCTGGGGGCATAGATTCTGCCTTGACGATGGCTATTGCGATCGATGCACTTGGGGCAGAAAATGTGCATGCAGTGATGATGCCGTCAGAATTTACCGCCGATATTAGCGTGAACGATGCGCGTGAAATGGCCAAGATGCTTGGTGTTAAATATAGCGAAATTGCGATTGGTAATTTGTTTGAAAATTACCTAAATACACTTGCGCCGTTATTTGGTGAGCTTGCAATGGACGCCACTGAAGAGAACTTGCAAGCACGTATTCGTGGCATGTTGCTAATGGCGTTGTCGAATAAATTTGGCAGTATTGTGATCACAACTGGTAATAAAAGTGAAATGGCAGTAGGCTACTGCACGCTATATGGTGATATGGCAGGTGGTTTTGCTTTGCTAAAGGATGTGCCAAAAACCTTGGTTTATCAGCTATCGAATTATCGTAATAGTCTTTCAGTGGTCATTCCACATCGAATAATTACCCGCCCGCCATCGGCTGAGTTGCGTGCCAATCAGCTAGATCAAGATAGCTTGCCGCCTTATGATGTGCTTGATGCTATTATTGAAGCGTATGTTGAAGATGATTTGAGTAGTCATGATATCGTCACCATGGGCTACGCACCAGCGGTGGTCAATCGTGTCATCACTTTAATCGATCGTAATGAGTATAAGCGACGCCAATCACCTGTGGGTGTGCGTATTACACATAAAGGATTTGGTAAAGATAGGCGTCATGCAATCACAGCGAAGCTGGATTTTGATATACACTTAAACTAGATTTTTTACCTACAAACCAATACATAACATCTAGTAATAGAATCTCACCAAAATATTTACGGAGCTCGGCGAATATGAAGAAAATTGAAGCAATCATTAAACCATTTATATTGGATGAAGTGCGTGAGTCACTATCAAACATTGGCGTTAACGGTTTAACCGTGACTGAAGTCAAAGGTTTTGGCCGTCAAAAAGGTCATACTGAGCTATATCGCGGCGCTGAATATGTGGTCGATTTTTTACCTAAAATTAAATTAGAGTTAGTGGTGGCTGATGACATCGTGGATTCTGCAGTGGACGCGATTATTAAAGCTGCGCATACAGGAAAAATCGGTGATGGTAAGATTTTCGTGAGTTCAGTGGAGCAAGTAATACGTATCCGTACTGGCGAAACTGGCGAATCAGCTGTTTAAGAATATCAGGCATCTACGCTGTTACAAGCACTTGCCGTACTAATCGTACTGTCTGCACACTTGCGGCTAGTAGTTGCTTGATCTCACGGTCTCGACATGCCATCATCTTTAAAATCATTCTTTGACTTACCATTTCAAACGTATTCATGTCGTTGCGTGGTACGCGCACCTTAAGAACTTAAGTTAAAAGCCTTGGTTGATTACCGCGCCAATTAGTTAAGGTGTTGCTTTAATGTAGTATGTATTTCAGGTGCCAGTAAATCGTTTAGGCTTCACCGTGATGTCGCTGGGACAACTCA
>JAYWDO010000133.1:0-3454 GCA_043779795.1 Pseudomonadota bacterium | reverse complement strand
CGCTGGTTCTATTTGACTCGCCATCGGATTAAGTGTGCGAATGAGCATAATGCTCATATCAGAGAATTCTTGGTTCACACATTCAGCTAGCGTACCGTGCCATTCGGCATCGCCACGGGTGAGATTTTCCCACACTTCCGTTGGGTGGTCAGCAGGAATGCCACTCTCTAGCAGATAGGCGGCAATCGCTGGCGGCATAAAAGAACGTGCTGCATCCCACGGGCATGGAATCACAATCGCATTACGCGCATCTTGCAACACATGGACTAAATGCCGCTTAAATGGCGTTAAATCCCCACGACGATGAAACGTAATAAAGGTCGTTTCATCAAAACAAACCTTAGATTTTGACGCTAAAATCTGTGCCGATGAAATGCCAGGCAAAGTTTCTACAGGGTGGCCGCAAGCACGTTCTACACGCTCAAGATATTGAAAACCGCTAAAGTGAATATCGCCCATAAAAACCACCACACAGCGTTTTCCTGCATGGTGTGCAGCTGCCACTAGCTCTAATTGTGCCACTTGATCTCGATAGCCCATATAGACAATTTCAGCACTTGCGGGAATTAGACTCTCCACAACATTGATGACCGCATTAAAGCCTGCAACAACATCTGCGGAGCGTATTAACTCTGCACCTCGTTGCGTCATATAACCTACGTCACCTGGTCCTGCACCAATACAAATAATCATGATTGTTTTCCTAACACGCGTTTCTTCTCAACATTAACTATGCCCACATTTGTTACCTTAATATTAATGAATGGCATCATACACGCCCCATGCGTGCGTAAATCGTCAATGCGAGATTCTCAGCAGATAACGCTTCTAACGTTAAATACTCAGCGCCCATAGCTTGCGCTAGCTGATTGGCGCGACCAAGTCGCAAATATCCAGTTTCGGTATCTAGCACTAAAGCGGGTATGGCGCGTTCGGCGATTAAACCCGCCAATGCCAGCGTTTCGCGCCACGGGTCGCCATTGTCCTGCAAGGCCACATTCGCTTTGCCATCACTCAACACAATCAATAATGGTGGCGCATGGCGTGCATGGCTTTGCTCAAGCATGTCTAAGGCTAATTGCAAAGCATGCGATAACGGCGTGCGTCCGCCGGTCGGCAATTCACGCAATGCAAGCTCGGCTTGCTCTACACTGCGCGTAGGCGCTAATAAAATACTGGCTTGCTCACCACGAAATGAAATGACTGCCACTTCATCGCGTTGCTGATAAGCATCGGTTAATAAACTTAACACTGCACCTTTAACGGCTTCCATACGTTGCTGCGCGGCCATTGAGCCTGAGGCATCGACCACGAACAGAATAAGATTCGCGGTTTTTCCAGTACGAATACTTTGATGCAAATCGCTACGCTTCACGCTAAATTCAGTTGCATCACGCATCGCTGCACTTTTTAAGGTCGCGGCAATGGCAAGACTATTAGGATTTTCATGCGGTACAGTACGCAATACGCGTCCGCGTGCAACTTCACTCACCTGACTTCTGCGGCCAGCACTGCTATGGCTATTTGCACTTAATCCAACTGATATTTTGGGTGATGGATGCGTTAAAGCGGCCGAGACAATTTGCTCGCTAGCAGGTTGAGTTGCATGATTTTGCTCTGTTAGTGCTCGATTTGATCCCTCTTGTTCAGCGGGCGCTTGTGATTCAGGTCTAGGCGGCTCAGGTTTAGATGGTGCTTGATGCTCATTCGCAGCGTTCTGGTTCTCTGCCGCCTCATTCATTAGCTCATCAAGACGTTCTTTATCCAACCCAGGCTGCTCAAATGGCTTGCGGCGGCGGCGATGTGGCAACACAAATTCTGCCGCATTTTTGACATCCGTAAGATTCACTACTGTTCGTCCATCTAACGCTGCAAGCGCACGCGCAACCTTGTGCATCACAATATCCGCACGCAGACTGGCCACTTCAAATTCACAACATAAATGGCTGATTAAATCGAGAATATCATCTACCAACACCACGTCTACAAACAGACTTTGCGCATTCACTACTTGGTTGCGAAACTCAGATTGTTGCGCTTGGTAAGACCTAGCATAGCAAGCCGGCTCGGCCTCAAAAGCAATACGTCTGCGCACTACCTCAGAACGCTGCACTTTATCTTGTGGTGCCTTAACTTCCACCATAAGTCCAAATCGGTCTAATAATTGTGGACGTAAATCACCTTCTTCAAGATTCATCGTACCAATCAAGGTAAAACGCGCTGGATGGGTAACCGACAAACCCTCGCGCTGCACAGAGTTTTGACCCATTGCCGCGGCATCTAATAACACATCAACCAAATGGTCAGGTAGCAGATTCACTTCATCAATATAAAGTATGCCACGGTGCGCGGCGGCAAGCAGGCCAGGCTGAAAAACACGTTTAGCGCCTTTAAGCGCGCGCTCTAAATCTAAAGTGCCAATCACACGATCTTCAGTTGCTCCCAGCGGCAAAGTAACAAAGGGCACTGGCGAATCTTGAATCACATGCGCTGCATCGTTGCAAATTTCGCATTGCTCATAAGGTGCATTGGGGCTGCAATTATAGGCACAACCTAGCGTACGTTTTATCGGCGGTAAAATGTCGACAAGTGCACGTGCCGCCGTGCTTTTAGCCGTACCTTTATCGCCGCGAATCAATACGCCGCCTAAGCTAGGGTCAACCGCACAAAGTAATAAGGCGGTCTTGAGCTGCGACTGGCCGACTATCGCTGAAAAAGGGAAACTGACACTATTCATAAAAATTACTCAACCACCTTATACACTTCGTGGGCTTTCGCCGCGTGCTTCCAACATGGTTTCGCTGCTCAAAAATAAATCACGTAACGATTCTAGCGATTCAGCTTTCGGCGCAGACCACATGCCGCGCTCAGCCGCCTCTAACAATCTTTCTGCAATAGCATTTTGCGCCCATGGATTCGCCTCTTGTAAGAATTCTTGCATCACTGGGTCAAACGCATATTCACTGGCGACTTGCTCATACATCCAATCTTCCATCACTTCGGCCGTCGCATCGTAACCAAACAAATAATCTACCGTTGCAGTTAATTCTAAACCACCTTTATAACCGTGCTTACGAATGCTATCTAGCCATTTTGGATTCACGACGCGAGAACGAAATACGCGTAAGGTTTCTTCTTTAAGATCGCGTACTTGTGCCTTATTTGGATTATGGCTATCACCGAAATAATGGCGAGGCTGTTGCCCAGTCAATGCACGTATGGTGGCAATCATGCCTCCATGGAATTGTAGATAATCATCGCTATCAAAAATATCATGTTCACGATTATCTTGATTATGTAGTGCAACTTGCACGCCCGATAAGCGCACTTTAAAAGCTTCGCGTTCATCTGCACCTTGCACATGGCGAGTATACGCATAGCCGCCCCAGTTGATATACGCTTCAGCAAAGTCTTGATCGACTTGCCAGTTTTTTTCTTGTATTAACGGCAAAAT
>JAYWDO010000132.1:0-3454 GCA_043779795.1 Pseudomonadota bacterium | reverse complement strand
CTGAAATCACAAGCTTAAAGGCTCGAATACCTAACGCTAGGCTACTCAAAACTACTGAGTGCGCAATATGGATAATCCTTTCTACTTGCTGCCGAATCGGGGAACTGCAAAGCGAAATGGGAGCACCTCGACCTTAAGACTGGTGAGTGGAAAATACCTACTGAAAACAGCAAAAACGGAAAGCCTCACGTTATTTATTTATCAGCATTTGCTTTGGATCAGTTCAATAAATTAGTTACGCTAAAAAAATCTGATGTATGGATTTACCCCAATACTGACAACACTGACCATGTATGTGAAAAAAGCATAACCAAACAAGTTGGAGACAGGCAATTGCCAGCATACAGAGAGCGCATGAGCGGTCGTTCAAAGCATTGCGACACCCTATTATTATCTGGCGGAAAATGGACTCCTCACGACCTTAGACGTACTGGAGCCACTACTATGGGCAACTTAGGCATACGGCCTGATGTGATTGAATTATGCTTAAACCATATTGAGCAAAACGAAATGAAACGAACATACCAACACCAAAAACTTACAGCAGAGCGAGTACAGGCTTGGAAACTACTAGGTGAGAGGCTTGCGCTATTAACGAGTGAAGGTGCAAATAACATAGTTGTTGGTAACTTTGCAGAAGTAACAAGATTAATAATAATTTAACAAGCGATTTGACGCAAAAATTGGCAAGAAATGTTTTAGAGGGGGAAATAAAGCGTAGAGAAAAATATGGCGTTTCCCACTCAATAACAAAAAAATAATTAATATCCAATGACTTACAAAATACAGAGAAAAATGCCGCATAATAACCAAACTTGCCCTGCTACAAAATCGGATCTAACTCACTTATGTTGTTTAAGGTAATAAGCGAGATAATTCTTTTTTTAGTACCCCATAACACTCACAAACATGGTTTTCAATGCCAATACGATTAGTTACCGTAATATGGCCACGCCGATACGAGATTAGTCCTAGGCGCTGCAAATTTCCAGCCGCTTCAGTAATTCCCTCTCGACGCACCCCCAGCATACTTGAGACTAGTTCTTGTGTCATAGTGATTTCATTTGAGGACAATCTATCCAAGGTGAGTAATAGCCAGCGGCAAAGCTGTTGTTGCAAACTATGATGCCTGTTACACACCGCTGTAAGAGAAATATGTGTTATGAACATTTGGGTATAGCGCAATAATAAATCTTGAAATAGCTTATTATTTTTAAACACTTGCAGTAAAACATTACTCTTAATTTGATACGCGTAACCTGTCGTTCGGACCACGGCCGAGCTTGGCATTCTATCGCCGCCCATAAATATGGCAATACCAACCATGCCCTCACTACCTACGCCAGCAATCTCAGATGTTCTGCCAGATTCCAAATTATGCTGCAACGATACCAGACAGCTGGTGGGGAAATATGCAAGGCGTAAACATTCGCCTGATTCGTGGAGCATTTTACCAACTGGCAGCAGTACCAATTGTAAGTGTGGTGTTAAGCTTACCAAATCGGCCACAGGCAATCCAGCAAGAATATGGTTTTGATTGGGATGCTGCAGGATATTTGGATTATAGTTAAGTGTTTGCTTTTTTATGGCGCCATTATGTTGGACTCTCTGCTCAAGAATCAAAGCATTGGCTTGGATTATCTCTTTTTTGTTAGTGTTATGCATGATGGTCATTTTATAAAATTCAATGTTTGTTATCTCTAATCAGTTCAATACCTATTCCTCTGTAACCGATAAAGCGGCAATGCCAATCAAACATCGGCTCGCCACTCACTTGAAATTTTTGCTGCGTCCCATCGGCATTTTGGCGACTAAACACAAAATCTAAAAAAGGTTCACGTGCGCTTATTTTTGCTTGCAACCTTTCGCGTTCTTGCTGATTCCAAACATTTCTTTTGCTGTCATTTTGCGTCAAGTTTAAGTTTGATTTGTTGTAAGAAGCTAGATCGTCTGACAAGCTATCAACTTGTATACCAAGGATTTCTAATACTGGGCCAGAAATTTTGGTAAATTTCATGTTCTCATCTTGCTCCCAATACCAATCAGAAGCTAGCTCTGTAAGGCTGCGATAGCGTGCTTCGCTTTCGCGCAGCTCTGCCGTGCGTTCTTGAACAGTTTTTTCTAATAGTTTGTTGTAATTTTCTAGCTTTTTATATAAAAACCGCACCTCTAGCATATTGTAAATACGGGTTTTAATTTCAACTAAATCAAAGGGTTTACTAATAAAATCTTTTGCGCCGGCTTGCAATGCGCGTAATTTATGGCCTGGCTGGGCTGTTAATACAATCACGGGCAAGTAAGCATCAGCATGATTGGTTTTAAGGCCTTCCATCACCTGAAAGCCATCCATAACTGGCATTTGTAGATCAAGCAAAATCAAATCATATTGATGTTTACGATGTAAGGCACATACCTCTTGTGGCTTCATGGTTGAGCTTACATTGCGATAACCAGCCTCATTTAACATTTGGGTCAGTAAGCTAATGTTGGGCTCTTGATCGTCAACAATCAGAATAGCGGCGCTTAAAATATCGAGCAGTTCTATCATTTTTTGTCCTTTTCTTACTTACGTTTCGTCCAAATTTCTCAGTTTCAGCTAACTCAATGAAAATTGCGTACTATTGCTTTGCTTTGTACTAGCTGCTGGCTGCGTCGTCTCATCTATTAAATCAAGCTCAATCCAAAACGTGCTGCCCACATCGACCGTGCTTTGCACGCCTATTTTGCCTTGCATTAACTCTATCAGCCGCTTGCAGAGAATTAAGCCAATGCCTGTTCCTTCTTCAAGGCTGGCTTGCCGCCCAAGTCGATTAAATGGCTGAAATAATTGTGCTAATTCCTGTTCATTTAGCCCTGCACCAGTGTCTTGCACACAAATGCGCAGCACATTTTGGCTTAAAGCATAACTCACAACCACTGTGCCGCCCAATTTGTTATATTTAATGGCATTAGAAAGCAGATTAATCATGATTTGTTTGAAGCGGATTTTATCTGCATGCACAATTGCATTGTCAGCCAAAACATTAAAGGTGGTGCCAATGTTATGTTTTAAGGCAAGCGGCTCTACCAAAGTAGCACATTCGTACATCAACTCATTAACCGCTATAGGTTCTAACAACATGGCCTGTGTGCCCGATTCAATTTTTGCTAAATCTAAAATTTCATTAATCAGCTCTAGCAAATACCAGCCAGCCTGCACAATTTGCTGAATATTACGCGTCTGTGATGTTGTTAGCGGAGTTTGACTCGATTCCATTAATTGCGCAAAGCCCAATATTGAGTTAAGTGGCGTGCGCAGTTCGTGGCTCATGCTAGATAAAAATTCTGATTTTGCCAGATTAGCTTTTTCGGCGGCTAGTTTTGCAGATTGAAGTTCTAAGTTTTTATTAAACATCGCTTCTTCTACGTTCACTCTATATGTCATATCGACTAGGCAGTTCATTGCACCCACAAT
>JAYWDO010000131.1:0-3497 GCA_043779795.1 Pseudomonadota bacterium | reverse complement strand
TTGAATTAAATCAAAAAATGAGAACATGGCTATGAGTGCCAGCATCACTAGCAACACATTCGTGGCTACTTCTTTAAGTAGATATCGGTTAATAATTTTCATTGAATACTTCTTAACTTAACGCAAGCTATCGGCAGGGCTTGTTGTACGAATTTTCAGCCAAATGTTTGAAACAAACTTTGGTAAAATAGGTTGTTGCTGTGCGCGCCGATAGAACATATAGATGGTGAGGCTTAAAAATAATAAATGCACTGGCCATAAGCCTACTGATGTATGTACTTTTCCCTGTGCAACCCAAGCTTGCATAATGCTTAGCAAGTTGTTGTAAATCATATAAATAACAAGCGCCAACGCAAAGTTGGCTGAGCGTCCAGCGCGTGGGTCTACCGCACTGAGTGGAATTGCCAACAACGCTAATATAAGTGCTGAAATAGGGATGGCGAGCCGCCACTGCAGCTCCGCACTATTAGCACTATCGTTATTTTGAATAAGTTCTGTACTGGATTTTGATTGCGTGGTCGGTGGCTCTTGTTTCACTTCAGCAGTTTCAACTCTGATGGCATATTTTTCGAATTCTGTTGTAGAAAAATCTGCTGCGCCGCGCGCACCTTGGTAGCGGCGACCATGTTGCATAATTAGAAAATTATCACCATTTTTTTCAGCTTGCCTGCGGCCTTCTGATGCCACGATAATGCCTAATTTTTGATGCTGAACTGATTGCACGAAGATATTTTTAACAACATTGCCTAATTCATCAAAGCTTTCAATAAAAAATACGCGGTCAGCGCTACTCGATTCTTTGAACACACCCGGACTAATAGAGGCCAAATCATCGCGACTTTCAAGCTGAGTGCGGTAGTCTTCTCCTTTGTTCGTCGCCCACGGCATAATCAATAAACTTAACACTGAAATAAGTACGATTACGGGGATGGCAAAAGTCAAAACCGGGCGAATCCAGCTATTTATACTAAGCCCTGCACTAAACCAAATGACCATTTCAGAATCGCGATACCAGCGTGATAAAGTCATTAGGATAGATAAAAACAATGTGAGTGATAATAACAAGGGCAGGAACTTAACCATGTTGAAACCTAACAGAGTAGTAATGGCGTCGTTCGGCAAAATGCCTTTTGCCGCAAGTTGGATTAAATATCCAGCACGCTGCGCAATCACTATCCCTACTAAAATGAGGAAAGCGCCAGTAGCCGTGGAGATTAGTTCTTGTAAAAGTGAGCGCCTAAAAAGCATATGATTTATTGAGACTATTTATTTACAACTATGAATTACGTGTAAAACACGAGATAATTTAATTAATAACAGAGAAAATACAAAATACTATGGAGTCTAGCATCATGAAATCCAGCATTATAGAATTTAGCATAAAAAACGGTAATCCGGAAAAACTGCTTAGTAATTGTGTCATTGTTGGTGTGTATGAATCTAACCAATTATCTGATGCGGCACTAGCAATTGATGCTGTTTCAGCGGGTTATATCGCAAATATTGTTAAACGTGGTGATATGGATGGAAAGTTAGCCTCAACATTAATGTTGCATAACGTACCAGGAACTCTAAGTGAGCGAGTATTGTTAGTGGGGTTGGGTAAAGCCTCTGATTTTGCTGAAAAACAGTATTGCCAAGCAGTGCGTGCTTCAACTAAGGCCGTTGCTGCCAGTGGTGCGACTGATGCGGCGACTTTTTTAGCTGGGTTGCCAATCAGTCAATTAAGTGCACATCGTAAAGTGGCTTATTTGTCGGAAGCTACGTTAGATGTAAGTTACAAATTTGATGCCATTAAGCGTAAAAAAGAAGATGGCAAGAAAGAGGATAATAAGAAAAATGAATCTAAAAAAAGTTTTGCTAAATTAGTTGTTTATGTGGCTGCTAGTGAAGTAAATGAAGCTGAATCAGGTTTAGCACATGGCAAAGCTTTGGCTGCAGGCGTGAGCTTGGCTAAAGATTTGGGTAATCTACCACCAAACGTTTGTACACCTACTTATTTAGCTGAAACAGCAGAGTCAATAGGTAAAAAATATGATTTTAAAGTAAAAGTACTAGGGCGCGACGCGCTTGAAAAGTTAGGTATGGGTTCATTTTTAGGTGTGGCACAAGGTAGTGAAGAACCACCAAAATTTATTATTATGCAGCACTTAAAAGGTAAAAAAAGCCAAAAACCAGTGGTGCTAGTAGGTAAGGGCATTACGTTTGATACTGGTGGCATTTCATTAAAGCCAGGTGGCGATATGGATGAGATGAAATATGATATGTGTGGCGCTGCGAGTGTGATTGGTACATTCAAAACTATTGCTGAAATGGATTTGCCACTCAATGTGATCGGCATTATTCCAACGTGTGAAAATATGCCAGATGGTCGCGCAATTCGACCAGGCGATGTTTTAACAAGTATGTCTGGTTTAACTATCGAGGTATTGAATACTGATGCCGAAGGTCGTTTGATTTTATGTGATGCGCTGACTTATGCCGAGCGCTTTGAACCAAGTGCTGTTATAGATATTGCTACCCTTACAGGTGCATGTGTCATTGCTCTAGGCCATCATGCCAGCGGCTTATTTAGTAACAATGAAGCATTGGCAAGTGAGCTACTTAAAGCAGGTGAAACTTCGTTAGACCGTGCATGGCACATGCCGATGTGGGATGATTACCAACCTCTATTGGATAGCAATTTTGCCGATATGGCTAATATTGGCGGACGAGCTGCGGGTAGTATTACTGCCGCATGTTTCTTGTCACGATTTGCAAAAAAATATGAGTGGGCGCATTTAGATGTGGCAGGAACAGCATGGAAATCAGGCAAGGAGAAAGGTGGTACTGGTCGACCTGTACCATTATTAACTGAATTCTTGGTCGCACGTGCAAATAAAGCCAATCATTGATTGTTGTTAGATGACGCGCGTAGAATTCTTTTTTAATGTGCCTGATAAGCTGGCAAAAACTGCTGAGTTGTGTGAAAAGGCGATAGCCAAAGGTCGTCAGTTGACGATTTACAGCCAAGATGATGTAATGAGTAGCCAATTACAGCAACGGCTTTGGCAACAATCAGCGAGTAGTTTTTTGCCAAGCAGTAAGTCAGGTGATGTAATAAGCCAATTCTCGCCTGTTGTACTAGATGTGAATGGTGAAAATTTAACGCAAGATGATATTTTGATTAACTTACAAATCAATCATCCGCCATTTTTCAGTAGATTTAGGTATTTGGTTGAATTAGTGAGTGAAGATGAATCAGATAAAGCTGCCGCTAGAATACGTTACAAGTTTTACCGTGATCGCGGTTATGAAATAAAATCATCAGACATGGCGATAAATTAGCTATTTTAGAGGTATGAAAATATGCAAGAAGAAGATATTCCTCTGTTAACTCAAGTGCACACTGCAGTGCAACCTATAGCTAAACAAATTCATATTACTGCGGACTTACTCGCTGAAATTGTAAGCAAAATCCAGCCTCAATTAAAACTACAGTTAGAGGCCGAAATTGA
>JAYWDO010000130.1:0-3526 GCA_043779795.1 Pseudomonadota bacterium | reverse complement strand
AATTTACGGTAAAACAAGGCCGCACTGTTCGCTTGAATACCCAGTAAATCAGCAGCAGATCTAGCGGTAACTTCTAATACAAAATGTTCGAGCAGCCTTGACTGCTGTTTTCTTAATATCTGACAAAGACTTAGCTTCAATTTATTAGCTTAACATTTAAGCTAACCTACTACAGCTCCTAAAATTATTCTGTTTTTACCTACAAGTAAAAGCAGATTTTTTAGGCACATAATGCTGGTCAAACTACACTCTAATTACTGAAAGTAACGTATATATAAATTTTATTACCGGCACTTCTAGTAGTGAGCTGGGGCCGATTTAGTGGATGCAGATCTAACTGCTGCGATGTTTGTAAATGCCATCGAACATAAAACACCGCTTGGTAACAATTCCGTGGCAAATGAGCTGGGTTGCAAGATTGATGCGCTTTGTGCCAACATTGTAATGGGATTTTTCCATAAAAAAGCGCCTCATCAGAAGCGCTTTTATTGGGGCTGGCTATAAATTTAATTCTTAACGTGTGATAGGTTTATAACGAATACGCTTCGGCTTAGCGCCATCTTCACCCAAGCGTTTACGTTTATCCGCCTCGTATTCTTGATAATTGCCGCTAAAGAACGTCCATTGCGAGTCACCTTCAGCCGCTAGAATATGTGTGGCGATACGATCCAAGAACCAGCGGTCATGTGAAATCACCAGCACGCAGCCAGCAAACTCCAGCAACGCATCTTCCAGCGCACGTAAAGTTTCTACATCCAAGTCATTGGACGGTTCATCCAGCAGCAACACATTGCCACCTGAAATCAACGTTTTCGCTAGATGCAAACGACCTCGTTCACCGCCTGAAAGTTGCCCAACGATTTTTTGTTGATCGCCACCTTTAAAGTTGAATCGACCAATGTAGGCGCGTGAAGGCGTTTCATAACGACCTACCGTTAGAGTATCCGAACCCCCTGATATTTCCTCAAACACGGTTTTATCGCTAATCAGATCATCTCGGCTTTGGTCTACATAGGCCATTTTCACCGTTGAACCAATTTTAACCTCGCCGCTATCTGGCTGCTCTTTACCGATAATCATTTTGAATAGGGTAGATTTACCCGCACCGTTCGGCCCGATAATGCCGACAATTGCACCAGCAGGCACGCTAAAGCTTAAATTATCAATCAATAAACGGTCTTTAAAAGCCTTGCTTACTCCGTTAAACTCAATCACTTGGTCACCCAAACGCTCGCCAGCAGGAATGAAAATCTCCTGTGTTTCATTACGTTTTTGGTACTCGGCACTTGCCAGCTCTTCATAGCGTGCAATACGTGATTTGCTCTTGGCTTGTCGTGCTTTAGGGTTTTGTCGCACCCACTCTAGCTCTGTACTTAATGCTTTGCGACGAGAAGACTCTTGTGATTCTTCAAGTGCTAGACGCGCTTGCTTTTGCTCTAGCCAGCTAGAGTAGTTGCCTTCCCACGGAATACCATGACCGCGATCTAGCTCTAAAATCCATTTAGCGGCATTATCTAAAAAGTATCTATCATGCGTAACCGCCACAACCGTACCCGGGAAACGCACCAAATATTGCTCTAACCACTCTACAGATTCGGCATCCAAATGGTTGGTCGGCTCATCTAGTAACAGCATATCTGGCTTAGAAAGCAATAATTTACACAAAGCCACACGGCGTTTTTCACCGCCAGAAAGCGGTCCAATTTTGGCATCCCAAGGTGGTAAACGCAGCGCATCTGCAGCAATTTCTAATTGTGTATTTAAATCAGCACCGCTGGCAGCAATAATGTTTTCATACTTAGCCTGTAGTTCAGCTAATTGATCAAAATCGGCATCAGGCTCGGCATAAGCAGCATACACCGCCTCAAGATTCGCTTGCGCTTGCATTACCTCGCCCATGCCTGACTCAACTTCTTCTCTCACGGTTTTTTCTGGGTCTAACTGCGGCTCCTGCGGCAAATAGCCGATTGAAAGGTTAGGCTGCCATTGCACTTCCCCCTCAAACTCACTATCCACGCCCGCCATAATGCGCAGCACGGTAGATTTACCTGAACCATTTAAACCCAGTAAACCAATTTTGGAACCTGGGAAAAATGATAAAGAAATATCTTTAATGATCGTTTTTTTGGGAGGAACAATTTTGCTCACGCGGAGCATAGACATTACGTACTGAGCCATGATGATAACTTACGTGTTGAAAGGATGAAATTTTAACAGAAAGCCAGTATGCTTGCTCGCTATCGGTTACCAAGTAGCTGCTTAACTTGCCTATGCTTGCATCAAAATTCACTCAAATTTATACACGTAAATAAGACGTGCGTAATGTTAGGTATAATGCTGCAACAATTAAGCAGGGTTGCAAGCATTATGGCTATAAAATCAACAATTTATAAAATCGATCTACAAGTTTCAGACATGGATCGTAATTATTATCAAGCGCATAATTTAACTTTAGCTAAGCACCCCTCAGAAACTGACGAACGGGTGATGGTGAGGCTGATAGGCTTTGCGCTATACGCCAGCGAAGCTCTGATTTTCGGCAAAGGCTTAAGCGATGAAGATGAGCCAGATCTGTGGCAAAAAGACCTCACTGGCGCCATCGAGCTATGGATGGATGTAGGCTTACCCACAGAACGCGATATTCGCAAAGCCGCAGGCCGCTCTAAACAAGTCGTAGTGGTGTTATACGGCGGACGTATTGCCGACATGTGGTGGACAACTAATAGCAAGGCGTTACTTAAAACCAATAACCTCACTGTAATTAATTTAACTGACACAAAAGAGTTAGCGAGCATGGCATCGCGTAGCATGAATATCAGTTGCACGATTCAAGATGGTCAAATCATGGTGGGGCATGATGAAGGCAGTTTTGAAATTACACCGGTGATTTTAAAAACCCCTAGCGCCTATTAAGTCAGCCGCGTTTTTCATTTGAGTTATAGCCGATTTAGTAGCAGGGCAAGTTTGATTATTATGCTGCATTTTATTTTGTTGTGTCAGCCAAACCTGAGCGAATTACGCATGTAACTGATTGTTTATTTTCGCATGTCTGCCAATGCAATTGTAAAACACCTCAATATATTCAAATGTTACCCGCTTGACTTCATCTTTAGCCTCAAATTTGCAATGATGCAAGCATTCAGTCTTCAACGATCCGAAGCAACTTTCCAGAGGTGCATTATCCCAACAGCCGCCTTGACGGCTCATCCATGTATACATCTTGTAGCTTACTTGTATGCTCGGTGGCTTATGAATAGTACTGACTGCCACGAGTCCCTGATAGGCTCTGCTCTATATAACGCAGGAGGCAAGGAGCCGTCCTTTTCCCATGACATATCGATACAATATTGTCGCCGACTAAGAATAGGACACAATAGCAATGAAGCAACAAGAATCTCGTTGTAAGATATTAAGAAAACAGCAGTCGAGGCTGCTCGAACATTTTGTATTAGAAGTTACCGCTAGATCTGCTGCTGATTTACTGGGTATTCAAGCGAACAGTGCGGCCTTGTTTTACCGTAAATTA
>JAYWDO010000129.1:0-3550 GCA_043779795.1 Pseudomonadota bacterium | reverse complement strand
CACTTTATGTCCTTAAAGATGCACTGTTAGGCCATGTTTATAACGATACTGTGTATACCTGGTTGAAAAGCGGTAATGTGTCATTTGAAGTTGGCTTTTTAATAGACCGACTTTCAGCCATGATGATGGTCGTTGTGACTTTTGTATCACTCATGGTACATATTTACACCATAGGCTATATGCATGAAGACAAAGGATACGCGCGCTTCTTCAGCTATATATCCTTGTTCACCTTCGCCATGTTGATGTTAGTCATGAGTAATAACTTCATGCAATTATTCTTTGGCTGGGAAGCTGTAGGTTTAGTTTCTTACCTGTTGATTGGTTTTTGGTACACACGACCCACTGCCATCTATGCCAATTTAAAAGCATTTCTAGTCAATCGCGTAGGCGACTTCGGTTTCTTACTCGGCATCGGTTTGGTATTGTTTCATTTTGGCAGTTTGGATTACGCAGCGGTATTTTCAGTGGCACCGCAAATGGCCGATGAAAAAATCAATCTAATCGGCAATATGCAATGGTCGCTAATGACGGTTACTTGTATATTGCTGTTTATCGGTGCAATGGGTAAGTCAGCGCAGGTACCATTACACGTTTGGTTGCCAGATTCAATGGAAGGCCCAACACCAATTTCAGCGCTGATTCACGCTGCGACAATGGTGACAGCCGGTATTTTTATGGTGGCACGTATGTCGCCACTATTTGAGTTGTCTTCTACGGCGTTATCATTTGTGATGATCATCGGTAGTATTACCGCGCTGTTTATGGGCTTTTTAGGCATTATTCAAAATGACATTAAACGTGTTGTAGCCTATTCAACCTTGTCACAATTGGGTTATATGACGGTTGCATTAGGTGCATCAGCATACTCTGTTGCAATATTCCACTTAATGACGCATGCGTTCTTTAAAGCCTTGTTATTCTTAGGCGCAGGTTCTGTGATTATGGGTATGCATCATGATCAAGACATTCGCAATATGGGAAATCTTAAAAAATATATGCCTGTGACTTGGATCACTTCACTTATAGGCTCGCTTGCTTTGATAGGCACACCATTATTTTCTGGATTCTACTCAAAAGATAGCATCATTGAAGCAGCAAAAGCTTCAACGATAACAGGTAGTGGATTCGCCTATTTTGCAGTATTAGCCGGTGTTTTTGTGACAGCATTTTATAGCTTCCGACTATATTTCTTGGTGTTTCACGGCGATGAAAAGTGGCGTCAGGTAAAGCATGATGTAGAACACCGTACTAATCATGCTGCAAAAGCAGTAGCTAAACATGATGAGCATCATATTGAAGCACATGGTAACGATGACCACGATAGCCACACCTCTGATATACATGTAGTAAGCCATGATGACCATGCACACCACCACGGTTTAGGCCCTAAGGATGATCCACATGAGCCAGGCTGGGTGATTAAATTACCATTAATTTTATTGGCGATTCCATCATTGTTTATTGGTTATTTTGCAATTGAGCCTATGCTGTATGGCGATTTCTTTAAGGGTGTGATTTTTGTTGATTCAGCCGCTCATCCTGCAATGCACGCGCTAACACATGAGTGGCATGAAGTGGTTCATTCTGCAGCGGGCATGGCATTGCATGGTTTGATGTCACTACCATTCTTATTAGCTTTTTCTGGTGTTGCTTTGGCTTGGTTCTTCTATATGAAGCGTCCTGACATACCAGCTAAGATACAAATTAAATTTTCGCTGATCAATCAAGTGCTCGAGAATAAATACGGCTTTGATAGCTTTAATGAACGTGTATTTGCGGCAGGATCGCGTTTTATTGGTAACAAACTTTGGCAAATTGGTGACGTAAAAATCATTGATGGCACTATGGTAAACGGCACAGCAAGCCTGATAGTAAAATTATCTGGAGTAGTTCGCAAGCTACAAACAGGCCTAATTTATCACTATGCATTCGCCATGATTATCGGCGTGTTTTTTATGTTGTCATTCTATTCGTTCAAATTTTAAGTAAAGTATAAAAAGAAAATGATTGACTTTTTTAGCCTTGATTACTTTCTCAAGCATATTTTAAGTTTTGCAATTTGGATGCCTGTATTATCAGGTATCGTATTGCTATTTACGGCGGATGAAAACAAGCCGGATAACACCCGCTGGTTAGCGCTAGTAGGGGGTCTTGTTAGTTTTTTAGTGACAATCCCGCTATATACGCATTTCAATTTCATGGATGGCGGCTTTCAGTTTCAAGAAGGTTTTAGCTGGATTCCCGCTTTTAACATCAACTACCATTTAGGCGTTGATGGCATCGCAATTCCACTCATATTACTAACAAGTTTTACCACGGTCACTGTCATCATTGCTGCGTGGGAAGTGATTGAAAAACGTGTTGCACAATATATGGCCTGCTTCCTTATTATGAGCGGCCTGATGATTGGTGTGTTTAGTGCGCTAGATGCCATATTGTATTACGTGTTTTGGGAGGCGATGCTAATCCCTATGTTCTTGGTCATTGGTATTTGGGGCGGACCGAACCGCGTTTATGCCACTATTAAGTTCTTTCTGTATACCTTGCTTGGTTCATTACTCATGCTGGTAGCTTTTATCTACCTATACCTGCAAACGGGTAGTTTTGAAGTGGTAGATTTTTATAAATACCCTATGCCGCTTAATGTGCAAATATTAATTTTCATTGCATTTTTTACCGCGTTTGCTGTAAAAATTCCAATGTGGCCAGTGCATACCTGGTTACCAGATGCCCACGTAGAAGCACCAACAGGCGGTTCTGTGGTATTGGCGGCCATAGCCTTGAAGCTGGGCGGTTATAGCTTTTTACGTTTCGCAATGCCAATTGCACCAGATGCAGCACATCATTTGTCTGGCTATATGATTGCATTATCACTCATCGCAATTGTATATATCGCATTAGTGGCTTTAGTACAAAAAGATATGAAAAAGCTAATCGCTTATTCATCAATCTCGCACATGGGTTTTGTGACGCTTGGCTTCTTTATCTTTAATAATTTAGGATTAGAAGGTGCGATTGTGCAAATGGTCTCGCATGGTTTTATTTCTGCGGCCATGTTTTTGTGCGTAGGTGTGCTGTATGACCGCGTACATAGTCGCCAAATTGAATCTTACGGCGGTGTTGCTAACACCATGCCAACCTTTGCTGCGTTTGCAGTATTGTTTGCAATGGCGAATAGTGGACTTCCCGGCACTTCAGGCTTTGTTGGTGAATTCATGGTGATATTAGGTGCGATTGAAGCTAACTTTTGGTACGCATTCTTGGCCTCATTTACGTTGATTTTTGGCGCAGCTTACACGCTGTGGATGGTTAAGCGTGTGTTTTATGGTGAAATTGCTAATAGCCATGTTGCCGCCTTAAAAGACATTAACAAACGCGAGCTTTTAATATTGGGAACTTTAGCGGTGATGGTATTAGCCTTAGGTATTTATCCGCAACCACTTACCGATATGACTAACGCCACAGTCACACAACTTTTATCTCAGCTAGCGCAAAGTAAGCTGCCAGCCAGCTTTACTTCAGGTTTATAAGACATGGAAAACATTCG
>JAYWDO010000128.1:0-24237 GCA_043779795.1 Pseudomonadota bacterium | reverse complement strand
GCTAATCTAGCTATGTCACCAACAGTAACAACATCTGACGGAGGCACAATACTTTTAATGGCTAACAGTTGGGCGCGAATCTGCTCTGAAGTAACCTTAATAATATGAGACTGCCCACTCTTAGCCGAAACTTTTATTTCATAACCTGTTTGCATCTTTAACCTAAGCACAGCTTCGTCGAGTGCAATGCCCACAGTCTCAATCAGCATACAATCTCCGGCACCACAAGAGACAACCTCACTCCCAATTCTTGTAACTGGCAATGCCTTAGCATCTTCATCGGCCGCATAATCAAACCAATTCCATGTGCCAAAATAGGCAAATGTCACATAAAGCTGATGAGTGACGTTGCGCGACTTTTTATAAATAAAACTGCGAATAGACCAGTTTTCTTTTTCTAAGTCGAAAAACTTATGCTTTGCATCTACTGAGACCCCGTTAACTGTAACGGAGCTGCTAAATTTATCGTCCAAGATACTTTCTATTTTTAAATCTTTGTCGGCAACTTCAGCAGCAGCGATGTTTGAGAACATAAGAATTAGAAATATAAAGGGGATTATCTTCTTGGGGTTCATTTCGGACAGCTTTTAAATTGAGAATGCAAGAATCTTACAGGACTTTACTTTATAAAAAACAGATTTTATTTTGTTGAAGGCTAGTGAATTTACAGAGTGTGTGCCCCCTGCGTGCCCCCGTTCACAAATGAAAAAAGACTCCCATCTCTGGAAGCCTTTTAGATATTGGTAGGGCGTGCGGGGATCGAACCCACGACAAACGGATTAAAAGTCCGCTGCTCTACCAGCTGAGCTAACGCCCCATTGTACTAATGGGTAATGCTTTACTTCTTATTCTTTCAGCTGATTTACATCACCTAGGAAAGGGCGCAATTATGCTAGAAACTAAGTGCTTGGTCAACCGAAAACTAGCAAATATATTAACTATTTATATACTTTATTTTTAACTGTTAATTTTAAAAATATGAGCCGTTGATTTTAAAGCTTTTAATATGAATTATGGCCTACCGCATGCCCGGCATTTTACCGCCCATCATGTTGCCCATGCCACGCATCATTTTCGCCATACCGCCTTTTGCGAACATTTTCATCATTTTTTGCGTTTCTTCAAATTGTTTTAGCAGGCGGTTCACTTCTTGCACTTGCACGCCACTACCATCGGCAATACGTTTTTTACGTGTCGCTTTAATGAGCTCTGGCTTACGGCGCTCTAGCGCTGTCATGCTGTTGATAATGCCTTCAATTCTACGAATCGCTTTATCTGCATCATCAGGATTCATTTTTGCGGCCATGCCTGCCATTTGACTTGGCATTTTATCCATCAGTGCACCCATGCCGCCCATTTTACGCATCTGCGACATTTGCATTTTAAAGTCGTTTAAATCGAAGTTTTTACCTGCTTTAACTTTATCTGCTAGTTTTTGCGCCTCAGCCATATCTACATTTTTATGCGCTTGCTCAATTAGGCTTAATACATCGCCCATCCCTAGCACGCGTGAGGCCATGCGTTCTGGATAGAATGGCTCTAATCCATCAACTTTTTCACTGACGCCGATAAATTTAATCGGCTTGCCAGTAATGTGGCGCACAGACAGCGCTGCGCCGCCACGTGAGTCGCCATCTAGCTTTGTGAGAATAATGCCTGTGAGTGGTAGCGTATCGCCAAAAGCTTTAGCCGTGTTAACAGCATCCTGACCTTGCATGGCATCGACCACAAACAAGGTTTCAATGGGGTTCAGCAAGGTGTGTAGCGCTTTGATTTCGGCCATCATGGCTTCATCAATACCTAAACGACCTGCGGTATCGAAAATAATCACATCGTAATAACCGCGTTTAGCAAAGTCTAATGCGGCATTGGCGATGTCTATTGGTTTTTGGCTGGCGTTACTGTCAAAGCAATCTACTTCTAATTGTTTTGCCAGCGTTTTAAGTTGCTCAATCGCCGCGGGCCGATACACATCAGCACTGGCAAGCAGCACTTTCTTTTTTTGTTCTTTTAATAGTTTGGCTAATTTTGCAGAGGTAGTTGTTTTACCTGAACCTTGCAAACCCGCCATTAAAATGATAGCGGGTGCGACAGCGGCTAAGTTTAAGCCTACGTTAGCCTTACCCATCAATGTGGTCAATTCGTCATGCACAACCTGAATAACCGCTTGGCCTGGCGTTAGGCTTTGTAGTACCTCTTGGCCTTGTGCACGCAATTTAACTTGTGCAATAAAATCTTTTACAACAGGCAAAGCAACATCTGCTTCTAATAGTGCCATGCGCACTTCACGCATCGCATCTGAAATATTGTCTTCCGTTAGCCGCGCTTGACCACGTAAAGTCTTAATAACGCCTTGTAGGCGATCAGTTAAATTTTCTAGCATTGCGTACTCTTACAAATCATTAGAACTCAATTTTACATCAACCTATTATATTTGAAGCATATTTGCGCCATAATTACGTTATGCAAAAATTAATTTCATATTTAGCGCTTGTATTTATCTATTTAGCCGTAGCCACCGACTTTTGGCGTTGTGCAAAAACGCCTGCTTTAAGGCAACATTTAAAGCTGCATACCGCCATGATCGCGATTGGGCTGATTATTCATGGCTGGTTGTTGTACCAAGTGATTTTCTTGAATGGCTTTAACTTAGGATTTTTTAACGTGTTATCAGCCATTTCGTGGCTTACTGTACTGATTTACTGGGTGGCGGATTTAAAACACGAACTCACGAATTTACAAGCATTTGTGTTGCCACCAGCGGCTATTTTTGCGCTACTGCCGGCGTCTAACGTGGCGAATCATGTATTGCCTACGGCTGAGTCACCTTTGTTTTTAACGCATATCGCGATTGCGTTATTGGCTTACAGCTTATTTACCTTTGCCACTTTTCATGCGCTGTTGATGACAGTTGCTGAACGCAGCCTACATAACAAACCTACCATCATCAAATTACCGAGCTTTCCGCCCTTAATGGTCATGGAAACATTGTTATTCAGAATCATTAGCCTAGGCTTTGTGTTGCTAACCATTACTTTAATTAGCGGTATGTTGTTTTCTGAAGAGATTTTTGGCAAGCCGATGCAGTTAACGCACAAAACTATATTCTCTATTGCCAGCTGGTTTATTTACGGTGGGTTACTGTATGGCAGATACCAATACGGATGGCGTGGGATAAAAGCCATCCGCTGGACATTGGCTGGGTTTGTGTTACTGATGCTAGCTTACGTGGGTAGTAAGTTTATATTAGAAATTTTGCTGGGAAGATAACACCCAACATGATTAACGCAGACTAATATGCGGCCAATTTTGTGCTTTCGCGTATGCGGCTAAAGTCTCATCCGCATCTACCGCAACAGGATTAGTCACCAGCTTCATCAGCGGCAAATCATTATGTGAATCGCTATAGAAATAACTCGTTTCAAAATCTGACAACTGTTGCTGACGCTCAGCTAACCATTGATTGATGCGCGTAACTTTGCCTGCCTGAAAACTAGGCACGCCGCTCACACCGCCAGTATATCGCCCATTCACCATTTCAGGATCGGTACCAATTAAATGCTTAATGCCATAGGCCACGGCAATCGGCTTGGTAACAAAGCTATTGGTTGCGGTAATAATCAAACATAAATCACCAGCAGACTGATGCTTATTCACAAGATCTTGTGCTTTTTTTGTCATCATAGGGCGTATCACTTTATCCATGAATTTAAGGTGTAATTCATCTAAAAACGCTATGGAATGCTGTGAAAGTGGCCTCAACTGAAATTCTAAAAACTTATAAATATCTAAGTTTCCATTTTTATAATCTTGATAAAATTGCTCATTACGCGCATGGTGCGTTTTTGCATCGAGCAAACCCTCTTCAATTAAAAACAAACTCCAGTTATAGTCGCTATCTCCGGCAAGCAAGGTGTTATCTAGGTCAAATAGAGCAAGATTCTGTTTCATATCCAATGTCTTTAATGTAAGTTTCAAAAATTGTAAGTTTTTATAGACTAAATATCTTTATTAGCGGCTGAAAGCACTAAGAATACGCCGACTAAAATCACACCAAGCGCAATAAATTCCATGGGTGCAACATATTCATTTGCAAACCAGATTCCGCCAATAAAAGCGACGATAGGGTTTACAAAGGTATTGCTACTTGCCACCAGCGGACGGACGGTTTTTAATAAATATTGAAATGCACTGTAAGCAACTAAAGAGCCTAGAACCACTAAAAACAGCATCGCTAACCATGATTTCTGGCTGACATGCTGAGGCCATGCTTCGCCTTGTAAGGCGCTAACACACAGCAAAGCTACGCCACCAGCCAACATTTGCGCGGCGCTTGCCATCAGGCCATCAGGCATATCTAAGCGTTTACCCCACACCGAGCCAAAAGACCAACTTGCTGCGGCAAAAATAAGTAACAGTGCGCTAGCTAAGTCACCATGCCCAGCAGCACTATTAAAAGTACCGCCTATGTTTAACAAGATGATGCCTAGCAAACCCACTGCAATGCCTAGCCATTCTCTGGCGGTAATTTTATAGCCCCAAAGGGATGAGAAAATCGCCATCCAAATAGGTGCAGTGGCGATTGAAAGCGCAGCTACGCTAGATGAAACCGTTTGCTGCACATAACATACGGTGCCGTTACCCAACGCAGGTAACAAAATGCCAATTGCCGTTGCACTTAGCCATTGTTGTTTAGTGGGATTAGCCGCGCCTAAGTAACGCATCACGCCATATAAAATGGCGCCAGCGATGGTAAAGCGCATACCAGCCATTAAAAATGGTGGGAAGCTTTCCATGCCAAACTTAATGGCAAGATAGGTTAAACCCCAAATAAAATAGGTGCTAATGAGCGCCAATACAATCAGCACCTGTTTGCTATGTTGCTGTAAACCGAACAGCTTTGATATTGAATTGATTAGAATTTGGCTAACTTCCAAAAGCGGTTTTCTTGGCCTAACAGCAATCTTGAGCGCTCATTAAAAAGTGTACTAGCCACTTGCTCAAACGACATATCCAGCTCTATTTCACCTAGTTTTTCGATACTCTTTAATACAAAGTGTAAAATTTTTGAATTAGGTAATGATATTTACTGCAGTAAACCAGGCTGAATCCCTTTATTTAACTTAGAAAATTCATGCCAATAATCAAAAGTATCTTTGAGCTTAGTGTTACGTTGTGCAAATGTATCAGCACTCAGCTTGACTGTTTTGTTATTTAACTTAAGCGTTTGTTGCGCTTTCATCTTTTTAAATAAACTCATATTGCTACTTTATAATTATTGGCATTCCAGCTACTCTATTTTTCTAAAGAAACCGAACTTTTACAGTTGATGGTTAAATTTGTGGATGAGCACGCTCTGATTTCGACTGTAATTTATTGAGTGCATTTAAATATGCTTTTACAGAAGCCACCACAATGTCAGTATCCGCGCCCTGCCCGTTCACAATACGTCCACCTTTTGAAAGGCGCACAGTGACTTCACCTTGCGCATCTGTACCGCTGGTAATATTGTTTACGGAATAAAGTTGCAACTCTGCACCACTTTGCACCATACTTTCAATCGCCTTGAAAGCCGCATCGACTGGGCCGCCGCCATAAGATTCTGCACGTGCTTCAATACCATTTTCCGAAACAGTGATAATCGCATGTGGAGTTTCACCTGTAATTGAAGCCACTTGCAAGTAAACAAGTTTAAAGCGCTCCATGGCTTCAGATACAAACTCATCGCTGACCAAAGCATGCAAATCTTCATCAAAAATCTGAGATTTCTTATCAGCCAAGGTTTTAAATCGGGCAAATGCCGCATTCAATAAATCTTCTGTATCAAGCTCAATGCCTAACTCTTTCAAACGGGTTCTAAACGCATTGCGGCCAGACAACTTGCCTAATGTCAATTTATTAGCACCCCAGCCAACATCTTCTGCACGCATGATTTCGTAAGTTTCACGATGCTTCAACACACCGTCTTGGTGAATGCCTGATTCGTGCGCAAAAGCATTGGCACCTACAATCGCTTTGTTCGGCTGTACTGGGTAGCCGGTAATGGTTGATACCAATTTTGACGTTGGTACGATTTGCGTGGTGTCTATACTTGTACTCAAGTTAAAGATGTCATTACGCGTTTTAATCGCCATTACGATTTCCTCAAGGCTGGCATTACCTGCTCGCTCGCCCAAACCGTTAATGGTACATTCTACTTGACGTGCGCCACCCATCACTGCCGCTAAAGAATTAGCAACGGCCATGCCTAAATCATTATGGCAATGCGTAGACCAAACGACTTTATCGCTATTTGGCACGCGCGCAATCAATTCACGCATACGCTCACCCCACGGTGCTGGAATAGAATAACCAACCGTATCAGGCACATTAATAGTGGTTGCACCAGCTTGAATCACAGCATCAAAGATGCGAATCAAAAAATCCATTTCTGAGCGCACGGCATCTTCTGCTGAGAACTCAACATCTGTGGTGTATTCCAAAGCCCATTTTACGGCTTGCACTGCACGCTCTACCACTTGGTCTTCCGTCATGCGAAGTTTGTTTTCCATGTGAATTTTGCTGGTGGCAATAAACGTATGAATACGACCACTAACCGCATGTTTAATGGCTTCACCTGCGCGGCGCACATCGTTTTCACTGGCACGCGCAAGTGAACAAACGGTTGAAGTTTTAATGATTTTGGCAATTTCTGATATTGCATCAAAATCGCCAGGGCTTGCCGCAGCAAACCCTGCCTCAATCACGTTTACACCCAATTTTTCAAGTTGGCGCGCAATGCGGATTTTTTCTTCTTTAGTCATGGCTGCGCCTGGGCTTTGTTCACCATCGCGCAATGTCGTGTCAAAAATAATAACTTGGTCTTGTTTCATCATCGTTACCTAACGTTTTAATTTAGTTTAATCTTTTAATTAGCATCTAGTAGTGTTTGTGCTTAAGTTAAATCGGATTTAAGTAAATGCTAAGTCTAATTTAATTTCGCTCAAGTACTAGCGTCTCGCTGCAGTGGTTTAAACGCAGCCTCATTGAATACATGTAGTGTGGGAGATAGTTTGCGCGCTAGCGCAGTGTGTGTAAACGCTGCGTTTTAACTCGCGCAGCAACACCTAACGCAAGAATTTTGCGTAAAAATAAAGCGCTAGCCATCAAGCTAATCGCATAAAAACCGTATGAAATATTAAGATTCAACATAGTGATAGAAATATAGTATTTTTTATGCTATTCCGCAAGCACTTCGGCATGTGAATTTACTTATTGACTTGATAACTAAAATTATCATCCAAAACTCACACGCCAAATTTAACTTTAATTTAACTTTGTAGATAAATCGACTTAGTCAGACTTCTTTTGTTTAAACCTATCACGCACCCAAAGCCCATAACCAGAAAGCGCATACATTGCCATCACAAAAAATAGCACTTCTGGCGGACTGTATGAAACCAATACGATGGCTAGCATCACCCCTAAAATCACAAAAAATGGCACACTTTGCTTTAAGTTAATATCTTTACCGCTGTAATAACGCAAATCTGTCACCATAGAAGCACCCGCAAACACGGTGATGCCCCAAGCCATCCATTTCATTTGCAGAATACCGAAAAATATATCGCGACCGCTTACACCATATTCATAAGATACCCAGACGAAACCAGCTAATAAAGCCGCGGCTCCCGGGCTGGGTAAGCCTTGGAAATAACGCTTATCTTGATGTTCATCATCTAATTTGGTGTTAAATCTGGCCAAACGCAAAGCCGCACAAGCACAGTAAACAAAAGCGGCTAACCAACCTAATTTACCTAATGGCTTTAATGCCCACACATATAGTATTAGCGCTGGCGCTACGCCAAAAGAAACCATATCAGACAAGCTGTCATATTCTGCACCAAACGCACTTTGCGTATTGGTCATTCGTGCAACACGGCCATCAAGTCCATCTAATAGCATTGCAATAAAAATCGCCATTGCTGAAAGCTCAAAACGCCCATTCATCGCCTGCACAATTGCAAAGAAGCCTGAGAACAATGCCGCAGAAGTAAAAAGGTTGGGCAGCAAATAAATGCCGCGTTCTTTTAAGCCACCATCTAGCAGTGGTTTTTTGCTTGGTGTACGTGATGGTTTTTCAGCCATAATCAAATTTTTCAATGAGTAAACTTAACGCTAGTATAACAAAGCTAAGTTTTTTGCGTTTTATAAAACGTAGATTAGTTGAATACATACTTTACAAAGCGTGTGTGATTAAAGAAGAATTAAGCAGTGTGTTAATATCGCGCAATATTAATAAAGCGCACAAATATGCAATTTACATTACACAAACAAGATGGCCTTGCCCGCCGCGGTACCTTAAAACTTAAGCATGGTGAAGTTCAAACACCCGCGTTTATGCCAGTGGGCACCTATGGCACGGTAAAATCCATGTCGCCCTTAGACCTAAAAGAGATTGATGCGCATATTGTTTTAGGGAACACGTTTCATTTATGGTTACGCCCCGGTTTAGAAGTGATTGCAGCACATGGCGGCCTGCATCAATTTATGGGCTGGACTGGTCCGATACTGACGGATTCAGGCGGCTTTCAGGTGTGGAGCTTAGGCGCATTACGCAAAATCACTGAAGAAGGTGTGAAGTTTCGCTCGCCCATCAATGGTGATAGCTGCTTTTTAACGCCAGAAGAGTCAATGCGTATTCAAAAAGTTTTAAATTCAGACATCGTCATGATTTTTGATGAATGCACACCCTACCCAGCGACCACGCAAGAAGCGAGCGACTCCATGCAGCTATCGCTACGCTGGGCGCGCCGCAGTAAAGATGCGCATGCCGACAATGAAAATGCACTGTTCGGCATTATTCAAGGTGGTATGTATGAAGATTTACGTGATGTTTCATTAAAAGGGCTCACTGACATTGACTTTGATGGTTACGCAATCGGCGGCTTATCTGTAGGTGAACCTAAAGAAGATATGTTGCGCATATTAGCCCACATTGCGCCAAAGATGCCTAAAAACAAGCCGCGCTACTTAATGGGCGTCGGAACGCCAGAAGATTTAGTTGCGGCCGTAAGTCAAGGTATAGACATGTTCGACTGCGTCATGCCAACCCGCAACGCTCGCAACGGTTGGCTATTTACCCAGTACGGCGATATTAAAATCAAAAATGCCACTTACAAAACTGACATAAAACCTTTAGATGCTGATTGTAGCTGCTACACCTGCCAAAACTTCAGCCGTGCTTATTTGCACCATTTGCATAAGCTGGGCGAAATTCTAGGCTCACGTTTAAACACAATACACAATTTGCATTATTACCAAGTACTAATGGCTGGCATGCGCGGTGCGATTGAGTCGGGCACATTTGAGGCATTTAAAACTGAATTTGCAGCAAAACGTGTCAGTTTGTCATAGCGGGACTTGTCTGCAACAAGCGGTAGTCTGTGTTAAAATCCGAAGCTGATTTTTTGTACTATTAATTAAATGCATCGTTAGTTCAATGCATAGTGGTTAACTTTACAATCGTTAACTCTTATAGCAAGCTAATTTTTATAAGGTAATCTCATGTTTATATCAAACGCATACGCCGCATCAGTTTCATCAGCCACAGACTTAATGAGCTTTTTACCACTTGTAGTCATATTCGTGCTGTTTTTCTTCATGATTATTCGTCCACAAATGAAACAGGCAAAAGAACAACGTAATATGATTGCTGCTTTACAAAAAGGCGATGAAGTAGTTACTAGCGGCGGTATCGTTGGCAAAGTGACTAAAGTAAGTGACATTTTTGTCAGCGTTGAAATTGCCGCGAATACAGAAATTACCGTGCAAAAACAAGCGATTCAAAGCGCTTTACCAAAAGGTACGATTAAGAGTATTTAGTCATCAAAACTAAATATATTCAAAATTAACGCCTGATTTTATAAACCACACATCGTTATTGACTAGAGCCTCACTATGAACCGTTATCCAATGTGGAAGAACATCTTCGTTGCAATCATGATTTTGATTGGCTTTATTTATACCATTCCGAACTTTTTTGGCGAATCGCCTGCGGTGCAAATCACTCCGGCTAAAAGCACCATAAAACTTGATTCAGCGTTATTAGGTCAAGTAGAAGCGATTTTTAAACAAGAAAAAATTCAGTACGATGGCGTGTACCTAGATGCTCGTGGCGTTAAAGCGCGCTTTGCCAGCACTGATACGCAGATTAGAGCTAAAGACATACTGCAAGCCAGCCTTGGTAGCAATTACACTGTTGCACTGAATCTACTCTCACGTTCGCCTAACTGGCTTCGTAGTTTAGGTGCAAAACCAATGTATTTAGGTTTGGATTTACGTGGTGGTGTACATTTTTTAATGCAAGTAGACATGAAAGCCGCTTTAAGCAAAGCAGCTGAACGCTTTGTGGGTGACTTTAGAATCGCATTGCGTAAAGAACGAATTTCTTATGTAGGCGTAAGTCGTGAAGGTGAAGTAGTACAAGTGCGCTTCAATAATGAAGCTGAATTAATTAAAGCCCGAGCCATCATCAGTAAAGAGTATCCAAATTTAACCTTAGACGAATCGACTGATGGTGAAGAAAAAGTTCTTAAAGCATCACTAAGCTTGGTTGAACAAAAACACATTCAAGACTTTGCTATTAAGCAAAATATTCAAACCTTGCATAACCGCATTAATGAATTAGGCGTAGCCGAGCCTATCATTCAACAACAAGGCGTTGATCGCGTGGTAGTACAGTTGCCTGGTGTGCAAGATACCGCAAAAGCCAAAGAAATTTTAGGCCGGACTGCAACGCTTGAGATTCGTATGGTTGATGAAGAGAAAACGGACATTGCTACACTCGAAAGTGCAGCAAAAGGTCAAGCGCCTATGGGTGATGAAGTATATAAAGACCGCGAAGGTCGTCCTATTTTAGTGAAAAAGAACGTTGTATTAACCGGTGATTACATTACTGATGCGGGTCCTGGCGTAGATAGTCAATCAGGTCGTTCAACCGTAAACGTAACGCTAGATGGTCGTGGTGCTAGAATTTTCCAACAGGTCACACGTGAAAATGTAGGTAAGCGTATGGCAATTTTGCTGATTGAAAAAGGCAGTACCGAAGTGGTTACAGCACCTGTGATTAACGGTGAAATCGGTGGTGGTCGCGTACAAATTACTGGCATGGCCAATACACAAGAAGCCACTGACATTTCATTATTACTTCGCGCTGGTGCGCTTGCTGCACCAATGGACATTATTGAAGAGCGTACCGTTGGCCCAAGCATGGGGCAAGACAATATCAACCGCGGTATGCATTCAACCATATGGGGCTTTGCTGCAATTGCTGTAATGATGATGATCTACTACATGGCTTTCGGTGTGGTTTCAGTAGTTGCATTAGCGATTAATCTATTACTGTTAGTCGCGATGTTGTCGATGCTGCAAGCAACATTAACCCTGCCAGGTTTAGCCGCGATTGCACTGGCATTAGGGATGGCGATTGATGCCAACGTGCTGATTAATGAGCGCGTTCGTGAAGAACTGCGTAATGGCAATACGCCACAAGCAAGTATCCATGCGGGTTACGACCGAGCTTGGGATACCATTCTGGATTCAAACGTTACCACTCTTATTGCCGGCTTAGCACTATTCATGTTTGGTACAGGGCCGATTAAAGGTTTTGCTGTGGTGCATGTATTAGGCATTTTAACGTCGATGTTTAGTGCGGTTTTAGTATCACGTGCCTTTGTAAACTTGATTTATGGCTACCGTCGTAAAGTAAGCAAGTTATCAATCGGTCAAATTTATAAAGCATAAGTTTAAGCGTCTGGTTTTAAATACCTAGGTTTAAGCATTTAGTCCAACACACATTATTTAAAATATTTGAGTACACATCATGGAATTATTTAGAATTAAGAATGATATTCCCTTTATGAGTTATGGCCGTCTCACGACCTCCATCTCATTGATTACATTCATATTGGCAATTATATTTTTAGCCACACGCGGCTTAAATTTTGGCGTAGACTTTACTGGCGGCACCGTCATGGAAGTCAATTATCCGCAAGCTGCAAACCTAGAAAGCGTGCGTAAAGCTGTAGATAGCATAGGCTTAAAAGAAGCCACTGTACAAAACTTTGGTTCGAGCCGTGATGTATTAATTCGCCTGCCAGTAAAAGCAGGATTATCAGTTTCTCAACTCTCAGAGCAAGTTAAAGCCGCTTTAGTAGTGGCCGATCCAAAGGCGGAAATTCGCCGCGTAGAGGCAGTAGGCGCACAAGTTGGTGATGAGCTTTATGCAAATGGCGGCTTAGCACTATTTTTTGTGAGTCTAGGTATTGTGCTATACCTATGGCTACGTTTTGAATGGCGTTTTGCAATTGCGGCAATTATTGCCAACATGCATGACGTGGTGATTATTTTGGGGTTTTTTGCCTTTTTTCAATGGGAATTCAACTTAACTGTACTTGCAGCGATTTTGGCTGTGCTCGGTTACTCTGTGAATGAGTCCGTTGTGGTCTTTGACCGAGTACGCGAAAACTTCAGAAAAATGCGTAAAGCCAGCGTTGTACAAGTCATCGACAATGCCATCACACGCACCATGTCACGCACAATTATCACACATACAATGACCCAAACCATGGTTGGCTCAATGCTGTTATTCGGTGGCGAAGTCTTACATAACTTTGCGCTAGCACTGACTATTGGCATTTTATTTGGCATTTACTCATCAGTCTTAGTAGCTTGCCCAATCGCCATGTGGTTAGGCGTTAATCGCGCCAACTTAATTGGTGATGTTGAGAAAAAAGAAGGCGGCAAAAATGTAGAAGTTGAAGACGCTGAGCCGCATCCTTCAGACTTTGCATAAAACACCGGCTTAAACTACCCGTCAAACAGTCGGCACATCAAGTGTGCAAATTATCATGCACACTTGATTTATAATACATCTCACGTATACACTCTCCATACACTCCATCATATAGATTAAACCTCATTGGACTCCATTCCCTTAAGCTGGCAGCTAGGCATTTTAGTATTGCTACTTTTATGCACTGCCTTTTTCTCCATCTCTGAAACGAGCCTGATGTCGCTCAACCGTTATCGGATGAAGCATCTAGCAAAAAAAGGCCACCACGGCGCGCGCTTAGCTAGCATTCTATTATCCAAAACAGACAAGTTACTTGGTGTAATTTTACTCGGCAATACATTGTGCATCGTAGGTTCATCAGCCTTACAAGTAGGCATCAGCGAGCAACTGTTTGGCGAAGGTAAATATGTATTAATGATAGGTTCACTATTACTCACATTTGCTATTTTGGTATTTAGTGAAATTTCACCTAAGGTCATCGCTGCAGCCCACCCAGAAAAATTTGCGTTTGCTTGCAGCTATTTGCTATACCCTTTGCTGTGGTTATTTAATCCTATTGTGTCATTCGTGAATCTTTTTGTTAAAGGATTCTTGCGTTTATTAGGTATGAAAGTCAATTTTGAACAAGCACTCCATGCCGTAACCACAGAAGAGTTACGTAGTATTGTGACGGATGCAGGGCATTTCATCCCTAAAAAGCACCGGTCTATTTTGCTCAATTTGTTTGATTTAGAAACAATTGCAGTGGACGATATAATGACAGCGCATACCTTAGTTGAAGTCATAGACTTTGACGCGCCACTTGACGATATTTTGCAGCAGATTTCTAGCAGCCAACATACCCGCCTACCAGTAAGACAGGGCGACAACGAAGAAATTATTGGTATATTACATCTCAAAAAAGTAATGTCTACATTACGTTCGCATCATGAAACTAAGGCATTTGATAAAGATGCGCTACGCGAGGTGATCACTGAACCATATTTCATTCCATCAGGCACACCGCTATATACGCAAATACAACAGTTTCAAGAGAAACAGCAACGCGTCGCTTTGGTTGTTGATGAATACGGTGAATTTAAAGGCTTAATTACTTTAGAAGATATTTTAGAAGAAGTGATTGGCGACTTCACCACGCAGTCACCATCGCGCCTTGGCAGTTATCGTAAAGAAGCAGATGGCAGCTGGCTGGTAGATGGTAGCAGTTCATTACGCGACCTGAATAAGAAATTACACCTGAGCCTGCCACTTAACGGTCCGCGCACACTCAATGGCTTGATACTCGAACATTTTGAAGATATTCCTGAATCTAATACTAGCTTTAAAGTAGGCAAGCACACCCTTGAAATCATACAAACGCAAGATCGCATCGTTAAGAGCGTTAAAATATTTCCTTAATTTCATAAAATCTGTATTGCTCTGCCCAAATTGGGCTTGAAATTTCTACAGGTTGGTCCAAAATAGAATCCAATATGGCTAATTCAACCTTTGAAGATAACACCGCACTTAAACCTGAAGTTGCAAAACCAAAATTGCCCCCCATGTTTAAAGTGATGTTACTAAACGACGATTACACCCCAATGGAATTTGTGGTCGAATGTATTGAACGTTTTTTTAACAGAAGTCGTGAACAAGCGACACAAATTATGCTCAAAGTACATACAGAGGGTGTAGGCGTATGTGGCGTATACCCACAAGATATTGCAGAAACCAAGATGAATCAAGTGCTTAGGTATGCAAAAGAACTGCAACATCCTTTGCAATGCGTAGTTGAACCCGCTTAGAGGATACTCAAGCCCAGAAATAATATGACTAGCAATAATATAGTCAGAAATAATATTGAATGTAAGGTGCAAAAATGATCGCTCAAGAATTAGAAGTTAGTTTACACATGGCATTTATGGATGCTAGGCAAAAACGCCATGAACTCATTACGGTTGAACATTTACTGCTCGCCATGATAGATAACCCAACAGCGGCTGAAGTACTGCGCTCCTGCGGCGCTAAACTTGATGTTTTGCGTACTGAGCTAGTTCAATACATTGAAGAGCATACGCCTACCGTGAATGGCCAAGATGACGTTGATACGCAACCTACGCTGGGTTTTCAACGAGTGATTCAACGTGCGATGTTGCATGTTCAATCTTCAGGAAAAAAAGAAGTCACTGGCGCTAATGTGCTGGTTGCAATCTTCGGTGAAAAAGATTCACACGCAGTATTCTTCTTGCATCAACAAGGCGTTACGCGTTTAGATGTTGTTAACTTCATTTCACACGGGGTTTCTAAAATAGGAGAAACTACAAAATCAGAAGGTAGTGATCAAGAGGCAGATGTAGAAGCCACGCCAAATGGCGCACTTGAAAATTACACGCTAAACTTAAACGCTCAAGTACTGGCAGGTAAAATTGATCCGTTGATTGGTCGTGGTCCAGAACTGGAACGCGTAGTGCAAACACTTTGCCGTCGTCGTAAGAACAACCCATTGTTAGTTGGTGAGGCTGGCGTTGGTAAAACCGCAATTGCTGAAGGTTTAGCACGCCGTATTGTTGAAAAAGAAATTCCTGACGTATTGGCCAATGCCGTGGTGTATTCGCTAGACATGGGCGCATTACTGGCTGGCACCAAATACCGTGGTGACTTTGAGCAACGCTTAAAAGCCATCATGAAACAGCTGGCTGAAAATCCAGATGCTATTCTATTTATAGATGAGATTCATACCTTGATTGGCGCAGGATCAGCCAGTGGCGGCACTTTAGATGCCAGTAATTTGCTAAAACCAGCGTTATCTAATGGTTCACTCAAATGTATCGGTGCAACAACTTATCAAGAATATCGTGGTGTATTTGAAAAAGACCATGCACTTGCGCGCCGCTTCCAAAAAATTGATGTCGCAGAACCTACTGTTGCAGAGACCATTGAAATATTAAAAGGCTTGAAATCACGTTTTGAAGCGCATCACAGCGTTAAATATACCGCAGGTGCTTTAACTACAGCCGCAGAGCTTTCTGCTAGATACATCAATGACCGACACTTGCCAGACAAAGCGATTGATGTGATTGATGAAGCTGGTGCTGCGCAACGTATCTTGCCAAAATCAAAACAGAAAAAAACCATCGGTAATAAAGAAATTGAGGACATCGTTGCAAAAATCGCGCGCATTCCGCCCAAAAATATCTCTAGCGATGACAGAAGCGCACTTAAAACATTAGAGCGTGACTTAAAAGCTGTAGTGTTTGGTCAAGATAAAGCCATTGAAACACTTGCGTCTGCCGTAAAAATGGCACGTAGCGGCTTGGGACAAGGCAACAAACCAATTGGCAGCTTTTTATTCAGCGGCCCAACTGGGGTAGGTAAAACTGAAGTTGCCAAGCAATTAGCTTACATTATGGGTATAGAGTTGATTCGCTTTGATATGAGTGAATACATGGAGCGACATGCCGTGTCACGCTTGATTGGTGCGCCTCCTGGCTATGTCGGGTTTGATCAGGGAGGCATGATGACCGAGGCTATCACTAAGCATCCTTACTGTGTACTGCTGTTGGACGAGATTGAAAAAGCACATCCTGATATTTTCAACATTCTGCTACAAGTGATGGATCACGGTACGCTTACCGACAATAATGGCCGTAAAGCTGACTTTAGAAACGTGACCATTATTATGACCACCAATGCAGGTGCTGAAAACTTATCTAAATCAAATATCGGCTTTACCAACAGCAAGCAAGCAGGCGATGAGCAGGCGGACATCAAGCGATTATTCTCGCCTGAGTTCCGTAACCGTCTAGATGCTACAGTATCCTTTGCATCACTATCTCAAGATATTCTTATTCGCGTGGTTGATAAATTCTTGATTCAGCTTGAAGACCAATTGCATGACAAAAAAGTGGAAGTCACTTTCAGCGATGCGCTTAAAGCTTACTTAAGTAAAAAAGGCTTCGACCCTCTGATGGGTGCGCGTCCGATGGCTCGTTTAATCCAAGATACAATACGTAAGGCACTGGCTGATGAATTATTGTTTGGCAGGCTAGCTAATGGTGGTAACGTGCACGTAGATATTGACGATAAAGAAGAAGTGAAACTTGTTTTTGAAGATGACAAGCAATCTAAAATTGATGCCTTAGCTACTGCAGAATAAATCTGCATTTCAGCTGCATAAAAACGGTCAATTTACTTAATGTAAGTTGGCGGTTTTTGCATGATGCTGACAAATAAATCTGACGTTACCAGTTGATTTAACCAAACCTTTAAGTTTGAGTAATGACTAGCCTCAAACCAAGCTTGATCTACACCTGAAAACTGCCTGATAAATGGAAAAATTGCAATATCAGCCAAACTCACTTCATTTCTTAATAAAAACGGTGACTGACTTAATAAAAGCTCAAGTTTTTGCAAAAAAATCTCACCCTGCGCTCTGTACACATCAGAAGCTTGCTCAGGAAAGCGAATAGCATACTTATATTGATCTAAAGCCTTTTTAAAGCATTCATCATTCTCAGTAATCAGTTGCTGCGTCAATACGCTATCGGCAGTTAACCAAGCGGGATGATCACTTTTCTGCAAAGCCCAATGCATAATCTCTAAGCTTTGCTCAAGCACACGACCATTATGTAACACCAGTACAGGCACAGTGCCTTTAGGTGAAGCCATCAACATTTCAATAGGTTTGTCTTTTAGTGTAATCTCACGAATCTCAACGCTAATATCAGCATGCTTAAGTGCCATTCTTGCCCGCATGGCATAAGGGCAACGGCGATAAGAATAAAGAATCGGTAACACTATTAACCTCAAAAAATTAGCCTAAGCTTTGACAGATGTCATGTACTAATGTTGGGCCTTTATAAATCAAGCCGCTATATACCTGCACTAAATCTGCTCCTGCCGCAATTTTCTCAACCGCATCGGCACTGCTCAAAATACCGCCAACACCAATAATAGGCAGCACACCTTGTAGTCGTTGTGAGAGCTGTTGAATCACTAATGTAGATTTTTCACGCACTGGTGCACCAGATAAACCACCGATTTCATCAGCATGTTCCATTCCCTGCACCATGTCACGTGACAGCGTAGTATTCGTTGCAATGACACCGTCTATTTTATGTTCAACTAATAAATCAGCAATTTCTTTAATTTGCTCATGCTCTAGGTCTGGTGCGATTTTCAGGGTAATCGGCACATAACGACCATGCTGATCCGCAAGCTTTACTTGCTCAAATTTGAGTGTAGATAGCAACGCAGATAGGGCTTCTTTCTCTTGTAAAGCGCGTAGATTTTTGGTGTTGGGCGATGAAATATTCACCGTGATGTAACTGGCATACGCATACACTTTTCGCATGCAAATCAGATAATCATCTACCGCGTTTTCCATCGGTGTATCAAAATTCTTACCAATGTTAATACCCAGTATTTGATTAGATGTTTGACCTTTGTATTGAGCAGCTTTTACGTTATCTACAAGATTATCTACACCTAAGTTATTAAAGCCAAAACGGTTAACAATGCCAAGCGCCTCTTTAACCCTAAATAAACGTGGCCTAGGGTTGCCTGGTTGTGATCGCGGCGTTACGGTACCTATCTCAATAAAACCGAAGCCTAAAGCCGCCAAACCATCAATGACAGCGCCATTTTTATCTAAGCCCGCAGCTAAACCTACAGGGTTAGAAAAAGTAAGACCCATAACTTGTCTTTTTTGGCAAACTGGCGGTGCGGGGTACAGTGATAAAGCCCCCGATTGTTCAGCCAATTTGAGGCCTTTTAAGGTGATGTCGTGGGCAACTTCAGCATCAAACTGAAACAACAAAGGTTTTGCAAGTGAGTAAATATTCATAGCTGCATTTTACATTCAAAATGTATTTCGCTGTCGATGCGCACTAATCAATTAAGAATAACCCGACAATGATGATGCGCTAATTTATAATTATAGGGTTTCTGCTATTTAGCCGTTGTAGCAAGCGTCCTATTGCAATGGCATAATAGCGGGCTAATTAGCACTAATCGAATTCATCATCATGGCAAAAAACCAAGCACTACAATTACTAAACGGCTTAACACCAGCGGAATTTTTAGCGGAATATTGGCAAAAAAAACCATTGCTCATCAAGAATGCAATTTCTGATTTTAAGGATTTAATAAGCCCAGAAGAGCTGGCTGGCTTAGCCTGTGAAGATGAAGTGCAGTCGCGCATTGTCGAATACATTAAAGGAAAGTGGCATACAAACCACGGGCCATTTAACGATGATGACTTTGCAAGACTTCCACAACATCCTTCAGCGCAACATAATTGGACTTTATTAGTACAAAGTGTGAACCATTACTTGCCTGAAGCCACGGAGTTATTGCAACAGTTTGATTTTATCCCACATGCTAGGCTGGATGATTTAATGGTGAGCTACGCGCCAGATGGCGGCGGGGTTGGGCCGCATTTTGATAGTTATGACGTATTTTTATTGCAAGGCCAAGGCAAGCGTTTATGGCGCATTAGTGAGCAAACTGACTTAAGCTTGATTGAGGGCGCACCCTTACGTATTTTGCAAAACTTTGACACTGCACAAGAATGGCTGCTTGAAGCAGGTGACATGCTTTATTTACCGCCGCACCTTGCACATTGGGGGATTGCAGTATCGGAAGGTAAAACAGATTGCATGACTTATTCAATTGGCTTTCGCGCACCAAAAAATCAAGAACTGGCTACCGAGTTTTTAGGCTTTATGCAAGATAGATTGAATCAAGATAAAGTAGTGTTGGAGGGCATTTATCAAGATGCTGATTTAACGCTCCAAGAACACGCTGCAGAAATTAGCGGCGCCATGTTTAAACAAGTATGCTTGAATTTACAAAAAATAAAATGGTCCGATAAAGTCGTTGCAGAGTTCTTGGGCACTTACCTATCAGACCCAAAAGCCAATGTGGTATTTGATACTAATAAAAAAATGTCCTTAAAAATATTTGGTGAAAAATTGGTGAAAAATGGCATCACGCTAGATTTAAAAAGCCAAATGCTATTTGTTGCTGATGCTGAAAATGTCACATTTTTTATGAATGGTGAAACAGCTAAGTTTACAAGTGATTCAGCCGATTTACTTAAAGCGCTTGCAGATAAGAGGCATCTAATGCCAAGCGACTTATCTGATAAAGTGGCGCAAAATACCCAATTACAACAACAGCTATGTGATTGGTATCTGGCTGGATACTTATCTTTTGATAGCTAGATTTAAATTAATAACCAAAGGTATTCACATTATGGCTAACCACTTAACACTGAAACCATCAACGTCATATTAACTAGCGTGCAACACGGGCTGCTATTTTTACCAAGATTTAAATTGCTGCGGTTTTACTAGTATAGAAAAATTTAATTTATTTTCAGCAGTTTTTAATAACCCAACAGCCGCTTAATCATTGCTTTACAAGATACTGCGTTTTTTCAAGAAAAATAACGACGCCTTTTTAATCGGCTCACTGCGTGACTTGAGTGGCCTGATGCAGCAAAAAGGTAAGGTTAGTGGTGCAATTTTGAGCAAAGATACTCAAAGACAATCTGATGTAAATCAGCTTTCTATACGCATTGAATAATGTTATTTGTATCATTCAATATTTTATTTTTTGTTTTTTTGTTGAAAATATGCATTTATTTTAACTTTCATGCAACTTGTTACGAAAAACCTAGGTTTTAAGCTGGTTTTTTTTTAAATTACTGGTAAAATTTGCGCCACTCGGTATAGCTAATTAGGTAAAACTTTTCAGCGGTTATCGAAAAAGTTTTTTTAACTAGTCAAACTCTTAAGGATTAAACATGACACGTTCACTTTTACTTGCTGCATTATTGGCTCTTGCTCTAACTGCTTGTGGCGAAAAAGCTGCTGAAGCTCCAGTTGCAGCTCCAGCTGAAGCTGCGGCTCCTGCTGCTGAAGTTGCACCAGCTCCTGCAGCACCTGCTGCTGAAGTTGCTGCTCCTGCTCCTGCTGCTGACGCGGCGGCAGCTGCTCCTGCTGAAGCTGCTAAGTAATTAGCCTTTAGTAAGAAGTTAAAAAGCCGACTTTTAGTCGGCTTTTTTGTATTTAAAATTCAAAAATAATAATATCGCGCTAAAAAATTTATTTAGGTGGTGCAATCAAATTTGAAGTGTAAAATTTTTCTAAGGGAAATGTTGCATAGAAAAGTACAAGCCATTAAGCATAGAAGAACGCAGTGTAACAAGCGCAATTAACTTTAGGCTTTAAGCCTACCTGCATAGCGATTGGTTTAGGTCGGTTTATTTCGACTATTAGCCGCGACTGGAACGTGACGGTAGCACTATATTAGGATTTTCTGTAAAGAGTGAAGCTTATCCTTAACGGGGTTTACAATCCGTTTTCTAAGGCGTCCCCTAATTGATCTCTCGCCAATCAAAGCCAAGTAACTGATCTGCAATACCAATCCAATCGTCTTCACAACCCAATACTTTCGCCAAGGCAGCTTTAGCCAATGTTGGTGTATTATTTTTAGCACTTAAATGCGCAGCCACAATATGCTGTAACTGCCGATTATCCAATTTAGATAGTAAATTTGCAGATGCTAAATTCTCCAAATGGCCTAAATCTCCACCCACTCGTTTTTTTAGCGACCAACTATAAGGTCCTGCCTGCAACATACTAGCATCATGATTGCACTCCAGCACCAGCGCTTCGCAAGCACTTAACTTGTCTTCAATATGCGGCGTTGTGCGGCCAACATCTGTCAGCACGCCTAGTTTATGCTTACCATCAGAAAAAACACACTGAATGGGTTCACGCGCATCATGCGGCACGGGATATGGCTGCACTTGAATATCAGCCACTTCAAAAGCTCGATGGCTATCAATCACGTTGAGTTGTAAGTTATGTTGATTCGGTAGGTAACGCGTCACCATTTTAAGCGTTCCGTAAGTTAGCCATACCGGTATCTTATGCTTGGCTGCGAACTTGAACGCACCACCCGCATGGTCATCATGCTCATGTGTGATGATGATTCCAGACAAATCCTCAGGCGCCAGATTTAATCGAGCTAGTCTGGCGGTTGTTTCTTTAATACTAAAACCGCAATCCAGCATCAACCGAGTTTGCTTAACTTCTACCACTAGCGCATTGCCAGCACTGCCGCTACCCAGCGAGGCAAAACGCATAATGTTAATCTTCTAAAAAGTTTATATTTTTATAAATAATTGGCTTACTTTAATTGCTCATACATCAGTGCAACAATTCTATTCGCCGTAGTCGTGCGTACGCGTGTGCCATCTTTATCTACTACCGTAACAGTTGCATTTTCTTTATCGCCATCAGCCACTTTTATACGGTATTGCTTTTCTGGATTGGTTTTTTGCTTATCGTCTGTACCCCAAAACTTAAGCTTTTCAACCATGCTTTTCTCTTCTTTTTTAGGTGCAGCCTCGGCTGATTTATTATCATCACCCCAGAATTTCAAGCTTTCAAACAAGCCTTTCTTTTTAGCTGGAGTGTCATCAATATCGACATCAGCATAGCGCACAAAAAATATGCCATTAGAACGATCTTTATCTTCAATCACAAAACCAACTCTATCTAGCGCCAAACCAACACGACGCCATGCGCGGTCAAATGGATCATTCAATACTAAGGTTGCACTGCCATCGGCCTCTTTCACCACCTCAGCGCGTTTTAATGTCACGGCTTGGGCAATGATCGCTTTAGATTTTTGCTCTTCAACACCTAGTTTAACCATCAAGCGACGCAATAATTCGTCATCGAGCTCAATTTCACGAGCGTCTGCTTCTGTCGCTGTTTTTGCACCGAGCTTATAGCCCGTATCAATTTCACCTAGCTGTGTTTGCACTCTATTTTTGCCATCATCTGGCGCACCAGAAACAGAACGATGTGTCATATAGATTTCAGTGGTATTCGCGTCATTTCCACGGTCTAAACGTGTGCGAAATTTCTTTTTATCGGCAAAGCCAGATAATCTATCTAGCCACTTATCAAACTTATCGCCAATATTGCCTGATTCATCTTTTTTAATTGCATCGGTATCAATCCATTCAGTTTCCATCACGCCTAGCTGAGCGTTTTCTACACGTACAGCAAAACCCATATCCGTCCAAAACTCACGAATCACTGGCCAAATTTTTTCAGCTGGTGCGTTTACCACTAACCAACGTTGCGCACCTGCTTTCTCTAATCTAACACCTTCTGGTGTAGTTAATATTTTTTCAACAACAGCTTCTTGGCTTTCTTGCGCCTGACTGTAAGTGGAATAATTCGTACTACCCGGAATGGAATATGCGTCACTCGCAGGACTAGCCGTTAGATCTGGCGGCACTTCTAGCGGCTTAGTCCGATTAGCGCCTTTATAATCTGAAGTGTTATTAATAAACGGAATAGAATCGCAGGCAGCCAAACTTGCTAATAGCAACAGACCGATGGCGCTACGTTTAATGGCGTCTGATTTAATGCCACTTGGTTTAATGTTAATTTGTTTCATTCAGACCTCTTTATAAGACTTTTTTTAACAGCAATTAAGACTATTAACAACAGTATTTATACCAATTTTATTTAAAACGGTTTTTATAAAATATTGGCAAGTTTACAAGCGCCACGCAAAACATCATGGTATTGCGCAGATAAATTCACCATTGGTAAACGGATGCCCGTTTTAATCAAGCCCATTTCCGCTAACACCCATTTCACTGGAATCGGGTTAGCTTCTACAAATAGTTTTTGATGTAAACCAAACAATTTAGCGTTGATTTTACGTGCGGCAATCACATCACCAGTCATCGCGACTATGCACATTTCGTGCATCAGTTTTGGCGCAACATTCCCCGTAACAGTAATAACGCCTTTGCCACCAAGTAACATTAAAGCCATTGCTGTGGCATCATCGCCACTTAATACCGCAAAATCTTCTGGCGCACGTAATAATAAATCTGTGCCGCGCTCAATGCCACCCGTTGCATCTTTAATACCAATAATATTTTTGTGTGAGGCTAAACGTAAGGTCGTGTCGTTGGTAATGTCGCAACCAGTGCGGCCAGGTACGTTATATAGAATTTGTGGAATATCTACCGCGTTAGCAATCGCGGTAAAATGCTGAAACAAGCCTTCTTGCGTAGGTTTATTGTAATAAGGTGCCACCAGCAAGCAAGCATCTACGCCCAACTCTTTAGCTTTTTGAGTGAGTAAAATAGCTTCTTTAGTTGAGTTTGCGCCCGTGCCTGCAATGACTGGAACGCGGCCATTGACTTGGCTGACAGCCGTTTTAATAAGTAGGCAATGCTCATCAAAATCAACCGTAGGCGACTCTCCTGTCGTACCGACGATAACAATACCATCTGAGCCTTGATGCACATGAAAATCAATCAACGCATTTAAAGATGGAATATCCAAACGTCCATCTTCAAACATAGGCGTAACAAT
>JAYWDO010000127.1:0-24270 GCA_043779795.1 Pseudomonadota bacterium | reverse complement strand
TGCCACTTTCATCGCGGATATAATTAAATGCGCGTTCAAAACTCCAAGCTTCTTTGTATGGCCGAGAGCTAGTAAGTGCGTCAAATACATCTGCAATCGCTACAATCCGTGCTGCAAGCGGAATTTCTTCACCAATGAGTCCATTTGGGTAGCCTTTGCCATCAAAATGTTCATGGTGCGCCAACGCAATTTCACCACCTTTTTGTAAATACTTAGACGGGCTATCTTCAAGTATTTTGTACCCAACTATTGGGTGCCTACGCATCACTTTCAGTTCTTCATCGTCTAGCGAGCCTTTTTTTAGCAGAATACTATCAGGCGTACCGATTTTACCAATGTCGTGCAATGGTGCAGCAAGCTCAATCACCTCTGCGTCATCTTCATTTAAGCCAATTGCGTCTGCCAGCGCCCGGCTGTATAGCGACATGCGTTGTAAGTGCATCGCTGTGTCATAATCTTTATGCTCACCCGCGCGCGCCAGTCGCATCAAGGTTTCTTTTTCACGGGCTCTAATATCCGCAGTAGCAACGTTCACTAAGCCTTGAAGATGAATACTTTTATTTTGCAGTGCAATATGCTGAATATGCATGGTGAGCAAGTTTTTACTTCGCGCAATACACTCTTGCATATCAAAAGGTTTGTTGATGAAATCAGTCACCCCTGCATCTAGGGCTGCATAACGCGTTTCTGCATCATTTTTGATTGTAATCATCATCACTGGTACCGACTCGTATTCAGGTAATATTTTAAGCTGCCGAACAAACTCAGTACCATTCATTTCAGGCATTAAATAATCTACAAATACTAAATCTGCTGTATGCGTGATGGCCCATTCAAGAGCCTTTTTGGGGTTACTTTTTTCAATCACAGTGACACGAGCATTGATGCTTTTCACCACTTGTGAAAGTATGGTTCTGCTGGTTGGTTGGTCATCAACGATTAATACTGAACAGTCGTTGAATAATTTTACGTCTATCATTAATTTTAGCCTAAAAGCAAGTCAGCACTGAATTTTCATAGTTAAGCAACATGTAAGCCATATTTAATTAAGAACGGATGCAAATTGTATAACTTTAAAAAATAATCAATATTTTAAGTTCATTTGTTTAAAAGTTTGGCTTAACGCTGGTATTTTATGGTTAACTATTTTTTAGTCTGTATAAAATATAGCAAATCCAGTGTCTAATTTTGACACATTTATGTTGATAATTCGTAACATTTTTTATGGCGTATTGGTAAATATCGTATTATGTGTTGGGTTGGTCGGCATATAGAAACCAATAATAATTTTGGAGATTCAAGTTGAAAGCAATGATATTAGGTGCTGGCAAGGGCACGAGAGTTCAGCCGATTACGCACGAGATTCCTAAGCCAATGATTCCTCTGATTAGAAAACCGGTCATGGAATATCTAATTGATCTGCTTAAGCATAATGGTGTTGATGAAATTATGGTCAACACCAGCCATTTGGCACCTATCATTGAAAACTACTTTAGAGATGGTGAGCAGTTTGGTGTAAGCATGGCTTATTCTTATGAGGGCTACATCTCGGAGGGTGTGGCAGTAAGTGCGCCATTAGGCTCAGCTGGAGGCATGAAAAAAATTCAGGACTTTTCAGGTTTTTTTGATGAAACATTTATTGTGTTGTGTGGCGATGCCTGGATAGATTTAGATATTACTAAAGCCTTAGCTATTCATCGGCAAAAGAAAGCAATCGCCAGTATTATTATTCGAGAAGTGCCAAACGCAGAGGTGTTGAAGTACGGCGTAGTTCGTTTAGATGAAAACGATCGTATTCTTGAGTTTCAAGAAAAGCCTAGCCCTGAATGCGCAGTTTCTAATTTAGCCAACACCGGTATTTACATATTTGAGCCAGAAATTTTTGATTATATTCCATCTGGCATTCAGTACGACATTGGTGGGCAGTTGTTTCCTAAGCTAGCGCAGGCTAACTTACCTTTTATAGGCATTAATCTGCCTTTTCAATGGCTGGATATTGGTAACGTGCAAGACGTATGGACTGTGACCAGTCAGATATTAGAAGGCCAAGTCAAGGGTTTTAAAATGCCCGGTAAGGAAGTGAAACCGGGCGTTCATGTGGGCATTAATGTGAGCGTTGATTTTGATGAAGTGACGATTATCCCCCCCGTTTATATCGGTGGCAGCACAAAAATCAATGGGGGTGCTACGATTGTAGGGCCTACGGTTATTGGTGCAAATTGCGTGATAGAAAGTGGCGCGGTGATTAAACATTGCTTTGTTGAAGACTATACAAGAGTTGGTAGCACTGCAAATTTAGAAGCAAAAATCATCTTCGGTAATAAGTGTATTGATCCAGTTTCAAATGCTCAAGTGGATATTGAAGAAGCGCGACTCGAGTTTATGATTGATGATGCGCGTAAGCTTGTTAGTGTTAATGGCATGACGAGCTAGTTAATAATTTGACTTGATAAAAATATCACCATCGGGCTTTAAGTCAAATGCAATGCAGATGCGTTCTTCGTTAGAATTGAATGGTATGGTGCGGTGAAATAAAGATGACGGGAATAGCACAATGTCGCCCACGTTAGGCGTGGCAATACCCACTGGGAAGTTACTGTGCTTTTGCGGGTAGTTATCGCCATGTAAGCCATATTCAAAACAGCCTTCAGTGGGATCTTTTTTGTCTGTAGGCAACACAAGATAAACCGCGCCGCTAAGCCAGCCAACTTCATGAATATGACTGTCTATATAGCCGCCACGCCGCATTTTTACATACCATGAGCTGGTAAATTCAAGCGCCTTAGGGAATGATCTAATCAGCTCGCAGTCAGCTTCTACAAAGCGATTCTTATAATTGATAAATTCCTGCTTAACTAACTCACCAAGCTTTCTAAAAGCCGGTTCTGGGCGTTTGAATAAATTTCCTGCCGATTGTGTGCCATTGTAAAGCATGCCTTGCTTACGCTCTTGAATGTCTGCATTGCTGACATTTTTCAGTAATTCTGCGAGCAATTCGCTATTAGGTTCGGCTAATTCCTTAATGCTATTTTGGTAAACGTAATCAAAGCCATTTTTGCAAAAATTGTAGGTATCTTCTACACCAAAATTGGTTGCGTAATGTGTGGATAATGTCGCTACAAAAGGCGCATCATGTTTTTTGTGGGTATGTAGAAAATCATCTAACTTGATTTTAAAATCATCAAAGCGTTCGGCTTTGTATAAGCAATAAAGGCTGCGCTCTTGCCAATCATCTAATTTCGATTGTTCAAAATAAGTCACAGCTTCATCAAAACGTTTGGCGAGATATAAAAATTCTCCCATATTATAATTGGCCCCAGCGTGATTAGGGTTGATCTCTAGAGCATCTAAGTAGCTCTTAATAGCAGCTTCCATATCACCTTGGTCGCGCAAGCATTCACCTAAATAATTGTGGGCATCGGCGTAATTGGGGAGCATCGTAATTGCATCTTTAAAATGCGTGATGGCTTCAACTAATTTACCTTTGTCTCGTAAAGCTGTGCCAAGGTTAAAGTGGCCTCTAGGATCCTCGTTGATGCTAAGCGCTTTGTAATAGCTGCTGATAGCATCTTCTAATTTCCCTTGTTTTTGCAAGACTGTGCCTAAATTAGCGTGCGCCTCAAAAAACTGCGGTTGCAGGGTTATCGCCTTATGATAGCTATTGGCCGCTTCATCTAATCTGCCAATATTGGCCAATGCGATACCTAAGTTAAATTGCAAGTCAGGCGTGTTTGGCTGTATAGCTAGCGCTTTTTTGTAGCTTTCAATCGCGTCTCTAAACTTGGATAATCCGCCTTGTGCGATGCCTAAAACATGGTGCAAAATAAAGGTATTGGGGTAACGCATCACCAGTTTTTTTGCAGATGATTCAGCTTCTGCAAGCTTGCCAGAATTGAGCAGATTAAGCACGGGCTGGATTTCTAGTTGGCTGGGTTGTTTATTGGATGGTTGCGCTTGTTTCGCCATACTTTACCTTGATGTAAATTGACACTATATGTATTTAACGGTTTAGTTTGAATCTGTTGTGCTTATTTTAGAATAAAACTACTGGTTGAGCGTTTGTAACCTAGTGGCCATTTGCCGTAAAAATTTCATTGCAACTTTAGGTTCATCCAAAAGAAGTGTTTCAATTGTATCTGGAGAAATAATCACCACGTCAGCTGTTTCAGAAACTACAACCGCATCTGCTATGGTTGGCAAGTTAGATAGCATTGCCATTTCGCCAAAGTAATCACCGGCTTCGATTGAACGTATTACCTTGCCATGCCGTACCAGTTGTACTTGGCCGCTGACTAAATAAAATAACTGGTGAGTTGAATCACCATGATTAGAAACAAGCGCACCTCGGCGATAACTTTTGCCAAAACGTTGCATCAACTCTTGTTTATAAATAGATTCTGATTGAGGCATACCATTGAATAAGCCTTTCAGTAGTAGCACATCTTTTTTTCGCAATGTGGCGATAAGCTCTGTGCCTAGCAAAAACACTGCAAAATTAAAATACAGCCATGAAATGGAGATGAATAGATTTTTCATGCTGCCAAATACAGAGCCGTAAGATTCATTAACGGTTAGAAATAGAGTGAACGCTGGGCGCATCAGTAACCAGAGAATTGCAGTAAATAGCGCACCTATAAATATATGCTTGGTCAGCAAACGCACAGGAAAAAATGCAAAATAGAATGCTGCAATCAATAATGTGGTGAGCGTTAATGATAATAGCCTTGAGGCAATAGGCGCAGCCACAGCAGATGATTCGATGATTGCATGCAAAAATTGACTGTTAGCACTTAAAAAAGTCATTACTTTTTCGAATATCAGCCCTGCGGAGGTAAATAAGAAAAACATCATTAACATACCAGAGATGGCAATAATATCTTTGATTTTTCTACGGATAAACGAAGGCGCTTCAACTAAAGCCGCGATGTTGTAAAAAGAGGAGCGCATCGCGCCTGCTAATGGTGTAACTGCCCATAACAAGACAAATAAGCCTAATGCACCCCATATAGCTTTTTGTTGTGCAGAATTGTAGACCTCTAGCATGATCGTGCTGCTAAATTTAGGCGCTAAGTTACCCGTAATAATGGCTAACTTCACAATTGCGTAATCCGAACTAAATACTAGATGGCTCAATAAAAAGAACATCAATAGCACTAATGGTATCAGTGCAAACATTGCATAAAAAGAAAGCGATGCTGAAAGCCCCAGCGCATTGTGTCGCACAAACGCCTTGAACATTTCATGTAGAACAAATAGTGGTGTGTTGTAGCGTTGTTTTGCGTAAGCTTCGCGAGGCTTGTTGATTATATTCTGCAATTTAACCGGCACTTTAGATAAAGCGGCCTGTTGCGCCACTTTTGGATCAAGTTTTGGCATTATCTTAAACGTGATTTTCCTCATTTTAAAATGGCTGTTATTTGTTTGACTGCAAGATTTTGAACTTTTCAGTAGCTGCAATTAGCGCAGAAGTCACGCCTATTTCCATTGCAGAGTGTCCGGCATCTTGAATGATATGGAATTCGGCGTGCGGCATAGCTTGGCTAAGCTCCCAAGCACTTTTAGGTGGACACACCATGTCGTAGCGACCTTGCACAATAATTGTCGGGATATGAGCAAGTTTGATGCAATCATTTAGCATCGCTACACCGTCAACAAAACAATCATGCGCAATATAATGAATTTGAACACGCGCTCTTGCAACTTCAATAGCATCTTGTTCCTTGTTAGATTCTTGTGCTGGGCTTGCCTCATTCGGTATTAAGCGCATGATTGCATTTTCGAATGCATTCCACTGCTGTGCTGCTGGAACATGCACTGTGTCATCATCATTGAAAATACGATTACGATATGCATTTAAAACATGCGCGCGTTCTTCGCTAGGTAAATAACTTGTAAGTGCATGCCAAACTTCAGGATAGAAATGCGCGACATCTCCTAAAAACCAATTCAGTTCAGAAGCGCGGCTTAAGAATATGCCGCGTAATATCAAGCTAGTTACATGCTGAGGAAACGCCAAGGCATAAGCAAGCGCAAGTGTACTGCCCCAAGAGCCACCAAATACATGCCATTGCTTAATATTGAGCGTTTCGCGGATCTGGTTAATGTCTGCTATCAAGTCGTCAGTCGTATTTTGTACAATTGTCCCTTGTGGTTTGCTACGCCCACAACCACGCTGGTCAATTAGAATAATCTTGTAATGCGCTGGGTCAAAAAATCGACGTTGGGTTGGGTTACACCCACTACCTGGGCCACCATGTAAAAAAACCACCGGTTCGCCGTCAGGGTTGCCGCAAATTTCATAATAAACCTCGTGTATATCACCTACTTTTAGGGTTCTATTAACAAGCATATCAAGCTCAGGATACAAATTGTAAGTAACGTTTGGCATAATTAAACTAAAGCTTTCTAATTGATTATAAATGATATTTCTAAATATATTAGCATTAAGTGTGTGCTGCAAAAACACTTATTTGCACAGGCGCATAACTAATTGTAAGTAAATTGTAACTAATGTATTGCAAATAGTGTGTGACTAGAATATAGTTCTGTACGCACATGAAAATGTGATGGCAATTAATATCATCTGGCTGGTAAAAAATTTGAGAATACATCAAAAACTTTAGCAGCTAAGAGAAATTATTTTGTAAAACCCTTAGTAGTTTAACTTTGGAGATTAATATGCAAATCAACAAGATCAAATTAGCCCTTGGCTTAGTTGCTGGTTTATCAGTGGCAATGCCAATGGTAGCATCAGCAGCAGCAGACCAAGAAGCAGCAATTGCAAACCCAAACAACTGGGCTGCACCACGTGGTGGCTACATGAACCAAGCTCACAGTGGCTTAGCTCAAGTTAATAAAGGTAACGTTAAAAACCTTAAAGCTGCATGGACATTCGCTACAGGTGTAAACCGTGGCCATGAAGGTTCACCTGTTGTTGTTGGCAACATGATGTTTGTACACACAGCATTCCCAAACAATGTTTACGCATTAGATTTAAACGATAATCAAAAAATCGTTTGGTCATATTTCCCAAAACAAGATCCATCAGTACAAGCTGTACTATGTTGCGATAACGTTTCACGTGGCCTTGGCTACGGTGACGGTAAAATCTATCTACAACAAAATGATGGTAACTTGGTTGCTTTAGACGCTAAAACTGGCGCTAAACAATGGTCTGTATTAGTAAACGACCCAAAAGTCGGCGCTACTAACACCAATGCTCCACACGTAATTAAAGATAAAGTGTTAACTGGTTGTTCAGGCGCTGAATTTGGTGTTCGTTGCTTCTTAGCTGCTTACAACATTAAAGACGGTTCATTAGCATGGAAAGCATGGTCAACAGGCCCTGATGCTGATGTGTTAATTGGTGCTGATTTCAACTCAGCAAACCCACTTTACAGCGCTCTATCAGTTTATGCTGATGTGAACGGTGGTAATAAAATGGGCGGCTCTTTCAAAGCGCTTGCAAATAGCGATATTAAAGGTGGCGAAAAAGAACTTGGTACACGTACATGGTTAAAACCACAGGCTATTAAAGATGGTTGGCAACATGGCGGCGGCTCTACATGGGGCTGGTGGCCGTATGATGCACGTACAAACTTAGTGTATTACGGAACAGGTAATCCTTCAGTATGGAACCCAGATGTTCGTCCAGGCGATAACAAATGGTCTATGACTATTTTCGCTCGTGACTTAGATACAGGCGTTGCTAAATGGGGCATGCAAATGACTCCACATGATGAGTGGGATTATGATGGTATTAACGAAGTAATCTTGTTTGACAAAGGTGGTAAAACATACGCATGGCACCATGACCGTAACGGTTTTGCGTACACTTGGAATGCTGCAAACGGTACATTGATTGCTGCTGAAAAAGTACACCCATTTGTTAACTGGGCATCAGGCGTTGATTTGAAAACAGGCGTGCCAGCTAAATTGGCAACAGCTTCAACTCACCAAGACTACAATGCTAAAGGCGTTTGCCCAGCTGCATTGGGTACTAAAGATCAACAACCAGCTGCTTACTCACCAAAAACTGGTTTAATGTACACTCCATTGAATCACGTATGTATGACATACGAGCCAGTTGAGTCTAAGTATGTTGCAGGTCAACCATGGGTTGGTGCTACTTTAACTATGTTTGCTGGTCCTGATGGTGTTATGGGTGGCTTCGGCGCTTATGATCCAATGACTAACAAAAAAGTTTGGTACAACAAAGAGAAATTCTCTGCTTGGGGTGGTGCTTTAACAACTGCTTCAAACCTAGTGTTCTACGGAACTCTTGATCGTTGGTTCAAAGCTGTAGATGCACAATCAGGTAAAGAACTTTGGAAATTCCAAGTAGGTTCAGGCGTGATTGGTAATGCATTTACATACGGCCATGCTGGTAAACAATTCGTTGGTACACTATCAGGTATTGGTGGTTGGGCTGGCGTTGCGATGAACCTTGGTATGACTAACGACACAGATGCACTTGGTGCAGCTGGTGGCTACAAAGAATTAACTAAGTACAATGCTGCTCCTGGCGGCGGTGCATTAACAGTATTCAGCCTATAATTGATTGTTGAAAAACATCGATTGTTAGCTAACTACTAAAGTTAGTTTTAAAATAGAAACACCCCGACTTGTCGGGGTGTTTTTTTATTAGTGGCGATCAAAAAAACATACAAATATGTAGTCGAACTACTAGAAAAATCCCATATAAAGCAACAAATTAGTTACAATACCGAGTCGTTTTTATACCTAATAGTTAAGTATGTCAAAAGGGTAAGAACTTTTTAATTAATTAAGCACTCTGATAGACTCAAGCGGACCAATATAAGCCGCACATTTGACGATAAGGAACAAGTAATGTTGAAACATTTAAAAACAAAGTTAGGATTAATTGCATTGTTGGCAGTAGTTGCTAATATTAGCCACGCTGCAGATCCTGATATTCCATCGCTAAACGCGGATGAAGGTCGAATTGGAGAAGTTAGACGAGTTGTTGATGAGTCTGAATTTAAAGTGTGTGCAGATCCTGACCTTATGCCTTATTCAAACGCGAAGCAGGAAGGTTTCGAAGATAAAATCGCTGAAGTTCTAGCAAAAGATTTAGGTAAAAAGCTGACTTATACCTACGCTTATAGCCGACAAGGTTTTTTAAGAAATACCCTAAATGCGATGCGTTGCGATGTAATGATGAGTACTACGCCAGACAATGATGCCGTTAGAACAACAAAGCCATACTATCGTACAGGTAATTTATTTATTTATAGAAAAGACAGTGGTTACAATATTGCCGATTGGAATAGTCCGGATTTAGCTAAAGCAAGAATTGGTGTGGTTGGACAAAGCCCTGCAACAATTCCATTAAATGACCATAATTTAATGGGTAACGCTAGACCTTACCGTATGCAACGCGACCTTAATTTACCGCCTAGCTATTTAGTCGATGATTTGGTTAAAGGTGATATTGATGTGGCTATTGTATGGGGTCCAATTGGCGGTTACTTCGCTAAACAATCTAAAATACCTTTAGTGACTGTGAATATTCCTGAATATGAAAATACTAATATAAAAGGTAAAGAGTACTGGAATATTTCAATTGGTGTGCGTAAAAGTGATAAAAAACGTATGGAAATGATTCAAGGTGCACTAGATAGGAATCAAGATAAAATCAATAAAATATTAGATGATTTCGGTATTCCACATGTGGCAGTTGTCGATGATGATGACATTATTAAAACCTATCATAAAGACATTGCACGTGAAAGAGAAACCCGTGCAGAAGCCCAATCAAAGGCACAATAGAGGCTACTATTATTTAGTTGGATTTGGAACAACCAATTAAATAATAGGTAAGTTGATAGCTCGTTTAATAGTACGCTTGCATAAATGCAATAACTGAATTAATTACACGAGGTTTAACTGTTATAAATTTTGTAATATAGCACTGATATTAAGCATGTTTCTGTAATAAATTAAATAGCTATTGGTATAATTACACTAGCAATTTATAAATGCTATTAGTAGAGTTAGGCACAAAAGTATTATTTATAATGACAAGTCAACCAATAAATAATGAGTACGTTAAAGTTGTAAGACCTTCAATAGTGCGACAGCATAATTGATTGTAGATAAAATAAACTAGGAGATAACATGTTTAGTAATAAAGCAATTAGAGTCGCGTTGTTGATTTCAATGTTGGGGTTCGTAGGTTTAACTGTAACAACACAGGCATCTGCTGCTTGTAGTTTGGTCTCTACAAAAGACGGTACACCACTACCAGTAAAAGCATCAGAAACAGATACGCCACAAGCAAAATCATTTCTGGAAACATGTGTTAACCCATATACAAAAGCTTATGCGGATGATCCGACGCTAATTAAAGCAGGTGGGAAAAAACTATTTGGTTATAACGGCTGCTCAGGTTGTCACGGTGGTAAGTTAGAAGGCATTATGGCGCCGTCACTAAGTAAGCACGGAGGTCAAGGTGCATATGATGGTAGATGGGTTTATGCTAAAAATTCTACAGATAAGGGAATGTTTGAAACGATTTCTGGCGGTACTCCAGGCGTTTCTGGCGGCACTATGTACATCTGGCATCAGTCATTAGATGGTCACATTGGTGATGGTTTGCCAACTGATGATATATTAAAAATCATTGGTTATATTCGTTCTGAGTATAAAGGTGATGGCACTAAGGATTGGATGTAATAATTTTTGAAATTGTACATTTGGCCATAAGCTGATGTGTGCTGTAATAACTCAAACGGCTGCTGTATAATTACAGTAGCCGTTTTTTATGCGTCTGACTAAACTGGTTCACTGGTATAACGCCATGGTAATGAATGATTAATTAAAATTAGAACTTGTTAATATTGAGCTTAGATTTTAAAGTTCATATTTAAGAATCGGGAGATTGAAATGAGTAAAGGTAAGTTTAGTTTAGTTTTAATGTTAATGTTAGTAGCATTAAGCGCATGCAACAAAAAAGATGCGGGGTCAGCATCATCAGCATCTACGGAAACCTGTAGTTTAGTTTCGACAAAAGACAATAGTCCATTAGCTATTAAAGTTGAGGCTACAGATACGGCCGAAGCAAAAGAATTTTTGGCGACTTGCAAGAATCCATATACGAAACTATATGCTAAAGATGCTGAGGCTGCGAAAGCCGGTCACAAACAATTTAACTTTCAAGGTTGTAGTGGCTGTCACGGCGGTAATGCTAATGGCTTAATGGGCCCTAGTATCATTGACGCGCAATGGGAATATCCAAAACATAATACCGATAAAGGTATGTTTGAGACGATTGCAGGTGGAACTGATGGTAAAGGTGCTACGGCACGTGGCAGCATGTTGACATGGCATAAGCAGCTTCCAGGGCATACAGGAGACGGTCTGGATACTGATACTATTCTGAAGATTATGGGTTGGTTACGTACTCAGTATACTGGCGGCGGTGAAACGCCTTGGCTAAACTAAATAAATGACTAAGTTTCAATCAAGCTAATCATAGTTTGATGTACGAGTAAATTAAACGGCTACTGTATAATTGCAGTAGCCATTTTTTTATTAGGTTTAACATAATACATTTGGCGATAAATATGTATAAAATAAGCTTACGGAAAGGTTTGTAAGCTTATTTTAGCTTTATTAATAACAACATATAACGTAGGTATCTGTGCAACATACAACCAATAACTCACTGCATCATGTTGTAATTGTCGGCGGCGGAGCTGGCGGTTTAGAGCTAGCAACAAAACTTGGCGATAGCTTGGGGCGCAAGGGTAAAGCGCTTATTACACTCATTGATAAGTCAAAAACACATGTGTGGAAGCCGCTGCTACATGAAATTGCGGCAGGCAGTATGGATCCTGAAAAGCATGAGTTAGTCTATATTGCACAGGCACATTGGCATCATTTTAAATTTCGTTTGGGCAGCATGGATAGTCTTGATCGAGCAAAGCGTGAAATATCAATATCACCACATAATGATGAAGATGGCGTTGAGGTCATTCCTAGACGGACATTGCAATATGATACTTTGATTATTGCTGTTGGTAGTACTACCAATGATTTTGGTGTTAAAGGCGCGAGTGAGTATTCAATTGCTTTAGATACTCAAGAGCAAGCTGAAAGATTTCATAGGCGTTTACACAACGCGCTGTTGCGTGCGCAAACGCAGCTTGTACCGGTACAAGCTGGACAGTTAGAAGTAGTTATCGTTGGCGCTGGCGCAACGGGTGTAGAGCTTTCAGCTGAGCTGCATAATACTACTAGAGAACTTGCGGCTTATGGGCTAGATAAAATTGATCCAGATCATGACATCAAAATTTCGTTGATTGAGGCCAGTGATCGTGTGTTGCCAGCACTACCACTACAGCTCTCTAACTCTGTAGATTTAGAACTTAGAAAACTTAATATTAATCTTTATACAGGTGAGCGCGTTACCGAGGTAACCGACAAAGGGGTGTTAACGCATAGCGGTTTATTTATTCCATCGGCATTAGTGGTATGGGCTGCAGGTATTAAGGCGCCGGACATTCTACGTGAAATTGACGGCTTAGAAACAAACCGCATTAATCAATTGGTGGTGTATCGTACTTTACAAACAACGATAGATGAAAACATCTTTGCATTTGGTGACTGTGCCGCTTGTCCGAGAGCAAGTTCTGCTGATAATGTGCCGCCGCGTGCACAGGCAGCCCATCAGCAGGCTTCTATGATGGTTAAAACGGTTAAGTGCCGCGTAGCGGGTAAGAAAGATTTACCAGAATATACTTATTGTGATTATGGATCGCTGGTGAACTTAGGCCGCTATTCTACAGTAGGTAGTTTGATGGGATCTATTTCAGGCGGCAGCTTATTTATTGAAGGAATGTTCGCTAGTTTGATGTACAGGTCATTATATAAAATGCATTTAATGGCATTACATGGCTTCTGGAGTACTGCATTGCAAACATTAGCGCGGATTATCACGCGACGTACAGAATCACGAGTTAAACTGCACTAGCTCAACTCATACACAACTAGCACAGGCTGTAGCCATCACAAAATGCTAGATAGACTGCAGTATTTTGTGATGGTATTCGATGATTACTGCTTATATTTGACGGCGATAAAGTCGATTAATCATACTCATCGAGATAATCACAAAGGCGCCGAATATCACGATAATATAGTTCATCTGTACATTCGCTTTAACCATTAGTGTATAGGCGCCACTCAATATCAGTATGCCAAGGTTCTCGTTGAAGTTTTGTACGGCAATCGAGTGTCCTGCGCCAATCAGCAAGTGACCTCTATGTTGCAGTAGAGCATTAAGCGGCACTACAAAAAATCCGCTTAATACACCTATCAAAAATAATAGCATAGCCGCTATATGCCATTCATTTACCAACACCATTGCCATGACTAATATGCCCATTACAATGCCAGCAGGTAAAACTTTTACAGAGTTTTCTAATGTGATGTATTTGGCCGCTATAATCGAACCGATAGCAACGCCGAAAGCAACCGCTGCAATAAGTTGTGTCGCAGGCTCTATTGCCAACCCAAGCGCGATGCCAGCCCATGCAATCATTACTAGCCTTAAAGTTGCACCTGCGCCCCAAAATAATGTAGTGACGGCTAGTGATACTTGGCCCCGTGGGTCTCGCCACAAGGAAATGAATGAAATGTAAAAATCGCGCAGAATATAGAAAAGATCTCGTTTCGGAATCGCATGATCTATTGGTAGTTTAGGAATAAACATATTAAAACCAGCAGCAATTAAATACATGGCCGTAATGATGATAATTGCGATTTGCGGGTTAGTGCCAGCCATTTTTCCACCAATAATTGCGCCTAAAATAATAGCCATGACCGTTGAGCCTTCCATCCAACCATTTGCCGAGACTAATTTTTCTGGTGGTAGCAATTCAGTCAAAATGCCATATTTGGCAGGAGAATAAGCCGCGGCTCCAATGCCAACGATTCCGTAGGCATATAGTGGTGGCATGCCTAGTATCATGGCGAAGCTGCCAATGAATTTGATGCCATTTGATATAAACATGACTCGCCCTTTAGGCAGCGCATCAGCAAATGAGCCAACAAAAGGGGCAAGAATAATATAAGAGATGACAAAAAATTGCAGTAGTAGCGGTTTATGCCAGTCAGGTGCGTGCATTTGTTGTAACAAAGCAATCGCGGCGAACAGCAAAGCATTATCTGCAAGTGCGGATATAAATTGTGCTGCAAGTAAGGTGTAAAATCCTTTACGCATCCTATTTATAGAACTTCAGCAGCAAAGTCAGCCAAGCGTGAGCGCTCACCACGCAGTAGAGTTACATGGCCATTATGGCCCCACCCTTTGAACCTATCGACCACGTAAGTAAGGCCAGAGCTACCTTCAGTCAAATAGGGTGTATCGATTTGAGCAATATTACCTAAACACACTACCTTAGTGCCAGGACCTGCGCGGGTGATTAGTGTTTTCATTTGTTTTGGTGTTAGATTTTGCGCTTCATCAATAATTAAAAATTTGTTCAAAAATGTACGTCCACGCATGAAGTTAAGTGATTTCACTTTAATGCGGCTACGAATTAAATCTTGCGTTGCGGCACGGCCCCATTCACCAGCATCTTCATCGCTTTTATTCAATACGTCTAAATTATCGTCTAGTGCGCCCATCCAAGGCCCCATTTTTTCTTCTTCTGTGCCTGGTAAAAAGCCAATATCTTCACCTACTGAAACGGTAACGCGGGTCATGATGATTTCAGAATAAATTTTTGTATCTAGCACTTGAGTAAGTGCCGATGCTAGTGTGAGCAAAGTTTTACCTGTACCAGCTTGCCCCAATAAACTGACGAAATCAATTTCTGGATCCATCAATAAATTGAGCGCAAAATTTTGTTCGCGGTTGCGTGCGGTAATGCCCCAAACATTGTTTTTAGGTAATAGATGATCTTTAACCACTTCTAATACCGCAGTGCTGCCATCTATGCTACGCACCATGGCATGGAAAGGTTTTTCAAATTCGTAAAACACAAATTCATTTAGTAAAAATGTTTTGCATAATGGACCCGTGAGTCGGTAAAACATACGACCTGATTCCTGCCAAGACTCCATTTCTTTGCTATGCGTTTCCCAGAAGTCGGCGGGTAATTCTTTCATGCCGCTGTATAACAGTTCGGTATCTTCTAAAACTTTGTCGTTGAAATAGTCTTCGGCAGGCATGCCCAGCGCACGCGCTTTAATACGAATATTAATATCCTTACTGACTAAAATTACTTGGCGGTTAGCATGGCTATGCTGTAAAGCCATCACTACACCAAGAATTTGGTTATCAGCTTTACTACCAGCTAAACCAGGCAATTCAACGTTAACTTGATTGGTCTGTAAAAATAAACGACCCGTTACATGTTTGTTACCATGAATAGACAGTGGGCAACCAAGTTCAAGGTCTATTAAAGTGGTACCAACAATTTCTTCTAAATTACGGCTTGCTTGGCGGGCATTACGTGCAACTTCAGTTAAACCTTTTTTGTTGTTATCCAGCTCTTCCAAAGTCACCATTGGCAAATAAATGTCATGTTCTTCAAAACGAAATAAACTAGAAGGGTCATGCATTAAAACATTAGTATCAAGTACGAAAAGTTTTGCGGCTTCGATTTGTTTTTTGACCATAAAATGACTTTCTATGAAAGAGTTGGAATGAAACCCATGATTAAATTTAAAGCGTTTGAATGAAATTAAGTACTTCTGCCGCGTGACCGTCTACTTTAACGCCACGCCATTCTTTTATTAAACTTCCGTTTATATCAATAATAAAAGTGCTACGTTCTATGCCACGGACTTGCTTGCCATACATATTTTTCATTTTAATCACACCAAACAAGGTGCAGGCTAACTCTTCTGTATCTGCCAGCAATTCAAACGGAAAAGTGAACTTAGCTTTGAAGTTCTCGTGTGATTTTAAACTGTCACGTGAAACGCCAAATATTTCAGTGTTGCTTGCTTGAAAATCAGTATAAACATCTCTAAATTGAATACCTTGTGTGGTGCAACCGGGGGTTGAATCTTTAGGGTAGAAATAAATGACAAGGTTTTTGCCAACGTAGTCTGAACGTTGAAAAATTTTATTGCTGGTTGCGGGTAGCTGGAAATCTGGAACAGCTTGATTAAGTATTAAAGTGTCTGTCATTTAAGTATTCGCATTCTTAATATTAAAGCCTTGTAGCATTGTTGATAAAAAGCCTGATTAAGGCAATAGGATATAACAATAAAATGACAATATATATTTAGCTAGCGTTCCTAGCGTCAGCAACTATGTTGAATATAGCGTCTAATTTTCTGGCAAGCTCAACACTTTAGGAAGTAAAATTGTAATTGCCGTACCCCCATCAGGGCGCGCATCAAATTTTAGTTCACCACCCAATGCGTCGCATACTTTAAATGCAAACGGAATGCCCAGACCTGTGCCAAACCTTTTGGTACTAGGTGTGCTCATGGCGCTTGGGTCTGGCTTAAACGGCATGCCGCAGCCACGATCTAACAGTTGCAGCATGAACGCTTGCTGTGTATTTTTAAATATTATTTCTAAGCTACCAGCTTTGCTAGAAGCGTCAATGGCATTTAATAACAAGTTGTAAATCACTTGTTCAAGTAAATGCTGATCGGTAAATATAGTGTTATCTTTTGGCCAAACGGCTAGCTTGATCTGGATGGATTTTTCTTTTATTTTTTGTTGCAGTGGTGCTAATGCCCCTTCTACAATCTCTTGAATAGTGGTGTTGCTAGGTTGTGGTTTCAGCGGCAGTAAATAGGCGAGCAGGGCGCCTGTCCAGCGTTCAAGCCTATCTACAGTGTTAATGATACCAATTAGCGACTCACGTGTTTCAGTATCATGCGCAGGGTCGCCCATCACCTGTGCTGTGGCGCGAATGCTTGCTAAGGGGTTGCGAATATTATGCGCGAGCATAGGCACTAATAAACCTTGAGCGGCTTGTTTTTCTGTACGCACTAAGGCTTCTTGGCTAATGGTTAATTTATCTGCCATTTCGTTGATGGCTTTTGAAACAGCGGCCAGTTCTGCAACACCTTCTTCTGGCGCTCTATATGTGAGGTTACCAGCGCTGATTTCTGATGTGGCTTTCAATACGCCATTGATCGGATTTACGATGGCGCGTTTAAGAAAAACGCTAGAGAACATTAACAACAAAACAGCAAGAATCAGCGGAATTATCAGTAATATCATTGAGGTGCGTTTAGTGTCGACGAGCTGTCTATCAAGCTCAGATTGTTTTTGGTTGAGCAAACTTTCTGTGCGCGCCAGAATGTCTTCGTAACGCTTAAAAAGCCCAGTTTCTAGGCCCGAATTTAATGCGTGTTTTATGGCATTTTTTGTCGCGTCGTTATTAATGCCTTTGCTTTGGTCAAATAATGAGGAGGTTTCAAGTACAAACTCTTTATAACTCGCATGTAAATCGTTAATCGCTGTTTTTTCAGCTTCGCCAACGGTGATTTTTTTTAGTTGAGTAAAGTGTTTTTCAACAGAGATTGTAAAACTGTTATATTCATCGTGAGCGCCTAAATCATCTAAAAAGTAAGCATCAAATAACTCCTTCATTTGTCGATATAAATCGCCGCGAGTTTGTTGTACTTCGGTGACTAATGAGTTGATGCGGTTAGATTCTTGGCTGGATTTTCCCCATAGATGTATGCCAATGGCGCCTGCTGTAGCTGCCAGAATAATCAATAATATAAAAGCTAGTTCGTGAATGAGCAACAAATCTTTGAGTGATTTATTTTTTTTGACCATAGGTGTTTGATCCTTGGTATTTGATTATAAGCGCCTGATCATGCTTTGAAATTATTGTTCTTCAAGCTTAAATGGAATTGGTACTTTAATGCTGAAGCTGTTCCCACGTAAGGCCTCTGGCGGCGCTGGGAAAGGCGCTGCTTTTTCAACCATTGCTAGTGCTTGTTTATCCAACGCATCATAACCGCTGGATTTTATGATTTTTTTAGCCTTAAGTTTGCCATTGCCATCAAGTTGCAACTCAACCACCACCTCACCCTGCCAGCCGCGCATCTGCGCAATTTTTGGATATTGTTTGTGTTTGCCAATAGCGCCCCATAAGGTACTGCCATATCGGCCTTTAGCATCATCTAGCTCAGCTTGGCTTGGGCCAGTAGGTGGCGGTGGAGTAGGTGCCACCACTATCGCAGGCGGTATAGTTGTAGGTGTGGCATCTGGCTTGGGTGTAACTGCAATCACTTCAGCTTGCGGTGCTACATTAGCCGGTGGTTGATATGGCGCAGGCTTGTTTTTTACGAACGTTGGCATACTTAAAGGTTTAACCACAGGCTTTGACGCTGGCTTAGATTCTACTTTTGGTTTAACTGCTTCTGGCGAAACCACTGGTGGAGGTTCAGATTTTTTAACTAACTCAATTTCTAAAATATCGGGTTTTTTGACTGCATCTTGCTGAAGGTTTGGAATGACCAGTGCCAATAAGCCATGCAAAAGCACTGAGCAGATAATTGCCCAAATAAGCGTGTGTTCATGCGCTTTTAAATGATTGCTTGTGGAATGATTAACAGCGAGGTTCAAATACAAAAAGCCTGGTTTCGTTAGAGAAGTTTGGTTGCAACACTTGAGCAACTAAAAATTATACAACAAGCTTGCTTAGTATTTAAAAGCTAATTGCAATTGGCTGTATTCAGCCAATATTTACAGTTGCTTTTAAATGAGTCCATCTAACACTTGCACGGCTACCAAGGCGCCAGCATCAAGATTTCCTACAGATTCATCAAGTACAATAAAGCAATTAGCGAGTGACATAGAGCTTAAAATTGCAGACCCTTGCGAACCTGTAGGCTTAACTTTCCAAGCGCCATCGGCATCTGCAAATAATATGCCTCGCTGAAATTCGGTACGACCAGTCATTTTCTTGATTTTTTCGGTACATTCAACCTTAAACATAGGTAGTGGCGCTGGATTCGGCTGACCCATTAACTGCAGTATTGCCTCACGAACAAATTGGTAAAACGTTACCATTACTGCTACAGGGTTGCCCGGCAAGCCAAAGTAATGGGCGCTATTAGCATTGTTTCCTTGGATTTTTCCATAAGCTAGTGGGCGGCCCGGTTTCATGGCTATCTTCCAAAATACTACTTGGCCATGTTTGGCTAATAGCAGTTTCATGTAATCCGCCTCTCCTACTGATACACCGCCACTGGTAATTACTACATCGGCTTGATTGGCCGCCGCAAGTAACGTACTTTCAAGTAGCGCTGGCTCATCGGCAATTGCGCCCATATCAATAATTTCAACCCCCATTCGGCTTAACATGCCATAAAGCGTATATCGATTACTATCGTATACTTGGCCAGTTTTTAACGGCTTACCCACGCCAGTCAACTCATCTCCCGTAGAAAAGAAAGCGACTCTAAGTTTGCGATATACGCTCACTTCAGCGATGCCTAGAGAAGCAATCAAGCCCAAGTCAGCCGCGTGCATCAAATGGCCTGTCGTCAATACTCTTTGATCTTGTTGTAGGTCTTCACCAGCGTAACGCACGTTCATGCCGCGTTTTGGCGTTTCGGTAAAGGTGATATTGTCTGCTTGAGCAGTGACGCGTTCTTGCATGATGACTGTATTCGCACCAGTCGGCATCATGCCACCCGTCATAATGCGTGCACATTCACCGCTTTTAAGCGCAATATCAAACGCTTTGCCAGCGTAAACCGTACCGATTACTTTTAGCTGAGTTGGCATTTCAGCAATAATATCATCCGTATTAAAGGCATACCCATCCATCGCCGAATTGTCATAATTCGGCACGCTAGCTGGTGATAATATGTCTGCTGACAACACGCGGCCTAAACTTGCGCGTAGTGCTAATGTTTCAGTCTGCTGTATCGGGTCTAGATATTGTTTGATAAATTGCCGTGCTTTTACTACAGGCATTGAGTTGGGGTCGTAATCATCTATGCAGCTAGGGTCGAAAGCTATTTTGCTAGGAGTAAGTCCGGTCATTTTTTCATCAATTCTTGCATAATAAAATCGGCAATTTGGTCAATGTTGTTTAAATCTAGCACTGGAATAGCGATGGCTAGATTTCGGTTGAGTGGTGCATCGCTGGCAACCGCAATAATATTAGGGTCTAAGCTCGCCAATAGTGATATATTCAAACTTGGTCTGTACACTTCAATTTTACGGATGGGCGCAGATTTAAAGCCCTCTACTAAAATTAAATCAGCATAGTTAGGGTTAATTTGTTGTATTAACGCATCTAAATTAGCCTCATCGGTGCTGTCAGCTAGCTCCGTCATCAGAGCCCAGCGTTTACTAGAGGCGATTAAAGTTTGCACCGCACCTGCTTCACGAATTTTATAGCTATCTTTACCCGGGTAATCAATATCAAATTTGTGATGCGCATGCTTGATAACCGAAACTCTGATATTACGTGAGTTAAGTGCAGGAATGAGTTGTGTCACCAATGTGGTTTTCCCTGCATTACTGCCAGCCGCGCAAATACCTAAAATTGGCAACTGACTTTTTATTAGCAGGTCGCTTTTTAATGGCTTGGTTAGATGATTTTGCATTATCCTTTTCCTACCAATGGCAGTGGCTCAAGCAGCGCTGCCAAGTCATCCGTACCAAATTTAGCTAAGCCATTAGCATCTTCAGAAAGCACGCCAGCGGCGAGGTCGGCTTTTTTCTCTTGTAATGCGAGTATTTTTTCTTCTATGCTGCCCGCGACAACTAATTTATAGACGAAGACATTGTTTTTTTGCCCAATTCTGTGCGTGCGGTCTGTGGCTTGGTTTTCTGCGGCGGGGTTCCACCACGGGTCGTAATGAATCACCGTGTCGGCGGCGGTGAGGTTTAAGCCTACGCCACCGGCTTTTAAGCTGATCAGAAAAATTGGCACTTCGCCTGCTTGAAAGCGACCTACGACACTTTCTCGGTCCTGTGTGTCGCCTGTGAGTAGTGCATAGCCTAATTCCAACTGGTTCAATTCAGCTTCTATTAAGCTTAGCATTGAGGTGAATTGTGAAAAAACCAGTATGCGCCGACCTTCATCTACTAATTCAGGCAGCATTTCCATGAGCATATCTAGCTTAGCGTGTTCTTTGACCCGTTTTGCGGCATCATTTTTAAGTAGGCGCGGGTCGCAACACACTTGGCGAAGTTTAAGCAAAGCATCTAGAATGATAATGTGACTGCGGGCAAAGCCTTTGCTGGCGATTTCTTCGCGCACGCGGGTATTCATGGCACTACGCACCGCTTCGTACAAGTCGCGCTGACCGCCTTCTAACTCCACACTACGCACGATAATTGTTTTGGATGGCAGTTCTTTTGCCACATCTTCTTTGCGTCTGCGCAAAATAAAGGGCTTGATGCGCCGTGCCAGTAAATCACGGCGTAGGGCATCTCCATGTTTTTCTATGGGCGTGCGCCAAGTTTTGTTGAAGGTTTTGCTATCACCTAAAAATCCTGGAAGTAGAAAATCAAACTGCGCCCATAATTCGCCCAAATGGTTTTCTAACGGCGTGCCTGTTAAGCACAGGCGGTGGCGCGCGTTTAGTTTTCGCACAGTTTGGGCCGATTTACTGGCGGCATTTTTAACTACCTGCGCTTCATCTAAAATGAGCAAATGATATTCATGTGCGGCTATGGTTTCTTCATCGCGCCACAATAGCGGGTAAGTGGTGAGCACCACATCGTACTCCAATATTTGTGAAAACCTTTCGGCGCGGTCTTTGCCGTGTAACGATAACATCTTGATGTCGGGGGTAAAGCGTTTGGCTTCGTGCTTCCAGTTAAATATGAGTGAAGTGGGCATAACAATAAGTACGGGTTTATCCATACGCCCCGCTTCTTTTTCCAGCAAAATATGCGCTAAAGCTTGCACGGTTTTCCCTAGCCCCATGTCGTCTGCGAGTATGCCTGCGAGATTTTGCTCGCGCAGATATTGCAACCAAGCGAGTCCTTCAAGTTGATACGGGCGTAGCTGCAAGGTAAGTCCTACGGGTGGCGCGATGGCCGTTATTCCCGTTTGACGTTTAAGTTTATCCGCAAGCTGACGCACCGCCTCTGCGCCTTTAAATTGCCAGCGCTCCATATTGGATAGCTCGGCCAACCGTGGCGCATCCAGTTTAGAAAAACGCAATTCGCCATCGGGGCGGCGATCAAATAAATCAATTAAAGTGAGTGCCAGCATTTTAAGCCGATCAGCAGTGGCTGATACCCGCGTGCCATTGGGCAATAACAGCGTGATTTTTTCAGCATCGTCTATTTGTTGCAGTTGTTTAACATCCAGCCAGCGCGGTTCGCGTTGAAACAGATCATAAAGCAAGGGGGCGAGTGGTAGGCGACTGCCATCGACCATAATGCCCATATCAAGGCTAAACCAACCATTTACATCCTCGTTGATGTCTGCATCCCAAGTGCTGATTTCCAATACCAAATGACGGAAATTGGGCGGAATAACAATGTTCCAGCCTCTTTCACGTAACTTGAGGAGGGTGCTTTGCATGAATTCAGCCCATGCGTGTTCATCATGCAGTGTGTACCAGCCATTGGCGTGATGTTGGCTATAGAGCATGTGTGGCGGTATTTTCAGTAAGTCAAATAATACTAACGATTTAAGGTAATCGGCTTCTACTTTAACTTGTCGTTTAATTTGCACCGCTTCGCCCTCTGGCGTGGTGACAAATTCTTTTGGGCTGCCCGCTGAAAAACTAAATTCATCATAAGCAAACGAAACCTCAGCATAGTCAAATTCAATATTGCCATAAGGATAACCGCGAAACTGGGATAACCAAGTCGGGGCAGAAGTCGCCAAGGTGAGCGTGGGGATAGGCGCGGACGTAATCATGCGTAAGCTTGTCACATTATCTGGCAAGGGTAAGCTCGGGGAAAACTCACGTAGCACATTCGCCACAACCGCCACATCTACCGCATGTAATGGCGGCAAAGTTTTAAGTTGCGTTAAGTCTTCTGCTGTGAAGGGTATGTTCAGCGGCCCCACTTCCTCGGTTTTTGCATCAACATACCAACTGGTATCTAGCGTAAGTATGGCGGTTGCAGCAGGGTTGGCTAGCAATTTTGGCGCAATAGTGTCATCAATGCTAGGTTGCCATTCCAGCCAACCAGTGCGCTCTGCGCCTAGTGTTAGCGGGTAAGAAGTCACATATTCGTATTTATTCTCTAGCTTTGTGGCAAAAAATAGCTTGCCTGTCGCCAGCATTTGTTTCAGCGCATCTTCACCCAAACGCCCTTTGAGGGGGTAAATCCCAGTGTAACTATATTTATTACGCGTCGCCCAAAGCGAGCGCAGAATGACAATGTCCTCTTCATCGACAAATTTAGGTGGCTGTATGATTGCGCGTTCAACATTGCTCCAGCTTTGTGCGCTGGGGTGTGGTCTGCTGTCAGTATCTACCCGACCTTTTAATAGGTAGATACCATATTCGTTGTCGTAGTTATCTTGTTTGAGTAGATAAAATAATTGCTCCGTGCGTTTTGCAGAGGTGCTTGATGTTTTCTTTTTAGCCGCGCTAGAGGCCGTGCGTTTATAATTTTCTAGCCATTGCAAAACAGCGGGATTAATCTTAGGTACAAGCACTTTTTGCGCAGAAAGCAAGCTAGCATTCACTTGCGATTTTTCAAGAGCTTTTAGCAAAACTGCCGCCGTATGCTTGCATTCATAACCAACGGGGCAGGTGCAGTTTGCCTCAATCTCCATCCCGCCTTTTTTATCCTGAAAAAAAGAAATATCAACCTGATAAGGGTGCGGCGATGTACCTTTTACCTGCGCAAAAATAGTCTCGGACTGAATTTCTAAGTGACTCACTGCATTCAGATAAGCCGTGCCTTTTTGTGTTTCATTGCTACCAAGCCAGCGAATAATATCAGCACGGGTGTAGTTTTGGGTGAGAGCCATATGTTTTTTAAGAGGAATATCGATTAAGTCTTGAGAACCTTTATCTTGCCAGTAATGGCCGCCCATTTCCATCTATTTTTTCACCGCGTCGGGTAGTCAATTACGCTTAAGTGCGGGGTTTTGCAAGAGTCTCGGTAATTAAATTTTGTAAAATAACATTTATTTTATTTTTTGACAGGCTGCTTTGTAGCAAGTTATTTTGTAGGTCAAAGGGTGAAAACGTCCCATCTGTGACGTTTACTTAATTTGGACCTAGTCAAAAAAGTGGACAAGCCACCCCTCTAAAGATTTAATCTAACTTTAGAGGAAATAGCATGACCAAACGATAGAGCGCTCAATTCAAGCA
>JAYWDO010000126.1:0-10095 GCA_043779795.1 Pseudomonadota bacterium | reverse complement strand
GGTGTCCCCGTCAGGACTCGAACCTGAAACTGACCCTTAGGAGGGGCCGGTGATATCCGTTTCACCACAAGGACAGCAAAAGCGTATTCTACCGTTTTAAGCTTGGTTCGTGGGAAGACTCATCAAATTTTACTTGGAATAATACGGATTATTGCGATTTCAGCTTTCCATCAACTTATTAAAACTCACTGTCATCTGCAAGCCTCTACCTGCATTCTCTTCGGAAACGAAAATATCTGCATTATGTAAATTAGCGATCTCTTTCGCAATGGCTAAGCCTAAGCCGCTACCATCTTGGCCTGATCCTATGACGCGATGAAAGCGATCAAAAATTTTGTCACGATCTGCCATGCTTATACCTCGGCCATTATCTACAATGATGATCTCTACATCTTCATCAGTCACATTGATCGACATTGTCACCCAGCCACCATGCTGTGTGTAGCGAATTGCATTATCCAGCAAGTTATACAATAGCTCTTTTAGGCGCTCCGCATTGCCTTGAATGATTGCGGGTATTGAAGCTTTTTCAAAACCTAAATCTATATTTTTTTTAATCGCGGTAGGGGCCATTTCCGAAGCCACTTCTTTTGAAATGATATTTAAATCTAATGGTTCCATTTTTATCATTGAAGCCGCTTCAGGTTGGCTTTTTGCTAAAATTAGTAGTTGGTTAATGGTGTGCAATAAGCGATCTAAGCTTTGATGCACCTTAAGCAAAATGGATTTTAATTTTGCAGGGTCTGATTCAAGCTCTGCAAGCTCCAGTTGAGCTTGAGCACCGGCTAATGGGGTTCTTAGCTGGTGCGCGGCATCAGCAATAAATTGATTTTGTCCTAAAATTAAATTCTGTAATTGTTTCATGAGTTGATTTACAGAATTTACGACTAAAGAAACTTCTTCTGGAATATTTGGTAAATTAATTGGGCTTAGATTTTTTTCTGATCGTTTTGACACGGCATTTTGTAGCTCGCCTAAGGGTGCCAATCCTCGCTTAACGCTAATTGAGATGATTAAAAAAGAAACCAATACCAATAATAATTGCGGTACAACAATACCAATCAAGATCTTATTCGCAATCGTATTGCGACGATTGAGTGTGACAGCGACTTGAATGTTAATGTAATGCGGGTCAGATACGTTCGCTACTTTGAAGATTGAATGTATCACGCGAAATTTCTCACCATTTATTTCGGTAAAGAAATAATAAGAGTTTAGTTTAGAGGTATTCGTTTTCGTTTTTTCAAAAAGATTCTGGTTGCCACTTAATAATTCACCGTTTTCATTACTGACACTATATAAAATTCTATCGACATTATCGTTGAGCAAAATTCGACTGGCATTTTCAAGCAGTTCAAAATCCCTGGTATCTATGCCAGATTTTTTTAAGTAGTCTGTAATGTCCTGAGATGAGCTATGTAAATCAGCATCAAGCTCTTTTTCTAAGGCATTGATTGCAAGTCGATTGAGTATAGTGCTGTCGACTAAAATTAGCAGTAACATGAGTGGCATTAGCCAGCTCAATATTTTTCTTCTTAAGGAGGCGTTTGTGCGTTGCATAGCATTGATTTTATTGGTTAATTTCTAAATTTATTGGGCTGGTGTTTTCTTGCAAATCTAACATATAACCTAAGCCACGTACGGTACGAACTTCAATACCAACGCTAAGTAATTTTTTACGTAAGCGATGCATGTATACTTCAATGGCATTTTTACCTAAACTATCGTCCCAATCGCTTATGTTTTCAATCAAACTTTCTTTACTGACCACTTTGCCAACGCGCAATAATAATGTTTCCAGTAAGCTCAACTCACGTGGAGAAAGTGCAAAAGGTTGATTTTGATAGCTTACTAAACGATCCTCGGTATTTAAGGTTAATGGCGGGTATTCAATAATTGATGATAATGTTGCATGTTGGCGACGTAGTTGTACCCTTATTCTTGCAGCCAGTTCAGCAAGTTTTATTGGCTTAATTAAATAATCATCCGCACCTAAATCTAAGCCAGCAATTCGATCCTCTAAGCTGTCACGCGCGGTTAAAATAATCACGCTGGTTTGTTGCTTTCTGGCACGTAACCTTTTTAATATAGTCAAGCCATCCATTTGCGGCAAACCTAAATCTAGTACTACAGCGTCGTATACCTCGCTGTGCAATGCTGAGTCAGCTTGTTTCCCATCTTTGGCCCAGTCAACAACATAACCACTGTTCCGTAAATAAATGCTGGTGGCGTTACCAAGAATGACATCATCTTCAACTAATAAAATTCGCATGAGTACTCTAAATTAAATATATCTAAAAAATGTTACTGGCTTCATTGCGACTATCTTAACTATAACATACACAATTAATAGTGAAATTAGGATTTAAGTGCTATATGCCAGTATATTCGTGTTTAATAAAAAACATCGGCTATACAATTTTCAGTTTATCTAAGGTAGCTGCTGTAAGCAGAATGTAAGCTTTTAACACCTATAATGTGCGCCTGTATAAAGTAAATATCACTAAACATTGAAGGAACTGAATGCTTTTTGTAATTGATTTTGATGGGACACTTTCTGTTGGCGACACCGTAGATGCAATGCTTGAGCGCTTTGCTGACGATAGATGGAAAGATCTTGAAGACGAATGGTTAAAGGGTAACATCAGTGCAATTGACTGCATGAAGCAGCAGTTGGATTTAGTTGAAGTCGATCAAGTGACGCTAGAGAATTTCTTTCGCGGCATTCAACTTGATGCCAGCTTTATTCCATTTCACCGATATATCAGCAAGTTTTCTAAAGTTGCTATCGTTAGTGATGGTCTAGATCACGCGATTGACGTGGCAACACGCAATGCGGCGATTCCAAGTATGCCGATTTATGCCAACAAATTACATTTTAAACCTAACGGCGTGTCAATCAGCTACCCATTTCGTAATGCAAACTGTAAAGCGGGCAATGGTGTATGCAAATGCCAAATAGCGGAACAATTATCTGCCGATGTTGGTGGGCCTGTTGTGCTGGTAGGCGACGGAAAGTCTGATTATTGTTTAGCTAAGCATGCTGATATTGTGTTTGCTAAAGGCAAACTTATTACTCACTGTGAACAAGAAAATATTCCATTCAGACGTTTCCAGACATTTGCTGAAGTTTTGAATGTCGTTAAACAATGGGATATTTCTAAAGAACAATCTACAGCCGTGTCTAACAATCACTTAGTAGCATAAAAGTATTACCACTAAAAATTTAATGCAAATTAATTGGCATTATTTATCCGTATTTAAATAGTAAGCTTAATTTTTAAAATGAAAGAGTCTGCCTGATGGATGCTAAAATCATTGAAATTCTAGATAAAAACAATAAGTATTGCTCACATGGCGATACGGTTAATTACGCCGATCCTCCTAAAGTATTTGAGAATTGCGAAGGTAGCTTTTTGTTTGACGAGAACAAAACGCCTTATCTAGATTGGCAAATGTGGTATTCAGCAGTTAACTTTGGATATAAAAACAAGCGATTAAGCGAAGTCTTGCATAAGCAAGTAGACACATTGCCGCAATTAGCCAGCCAATATCTGCATAAAGAAAAAGTTGATTTGGCTGAAATTATTTGCAAATATATGGAAGATAAATACGGCGAAAAAGGTCGTGTACACTTTAATGTAGGCGGCGCACAAGCGGTTGAAGACTCTCTAAAACTTGTGCGTAATCACACCGGTAAAACGCATCAATTTGCCTTTATGGGCGGCTACCACGGTCGTACCTTAGGCGCATCTGCCATTACTTCAAGCTACCGTTATCGTCGTCGTTTCGGTAACTTTGCTGATCGTGCACACTTTGTACCTTACCCGTACTGTTTTCGTTGCCCATACGACATGAAAGTGGAAACTTGTGACACGTATTGCCATAAAGAATTTGAAAAGCTGTTTGAAACTGAATATCAATCTGTTTGGGATACCAAAGCAGAAGAGTGTGAATTTGGTGCATTTTACATTGAGCCTATGCAAGGTACTGGTGGCTATATTATTCCACCAGATGGCTATATGGAAAAACTGCAGGCCAGCCTTAAAAAACGCAATGTATTATTAGTTGCAGATGAAATTCAAATGGGCGTTTACCGTACTGGTAAATTGTGGTCTTGGGAAAATTTCGGCATCGTGCCAGATGTATTTGTATTTGGTAAAGCGATTACCAATGGCCTTAATCCGTTGTCAGGTATTTGGGCTAAAGAAGAATACATCAACCCAGAAAAATTCCCTCCAGGTACTACCCATTCTACTTTTGCCTCTAACCCATTGGGTACAGCTGTTGCTCTAGAAGTCATGAAAATGACACAAGAAGGCAATTTTGAATCAGAAGTCAATGAGCGCGGCGCGTATTTCTTAAAACAAATTCAAGCTTTGAAAACGCGCTGGAAAGTCGTTGGTGATGTCAGTGGTCTTGGTTTGGCCTTACGTATTGAGCTTTGCACTGAAGATAGCTTCACGCCAAGTCGCGCATTAGCTGACCGGATGTTTAACGAAGGTCTTAAAGGCGACATTATGATTGACGGCAAACAATATGGTTTGGTGTTGGATATTGGCGGCTACCAAAAAAATGTTATTACTTTGGCGCCATCTTTATTGATCACTAATGACGAGATTGATTTAGGTATCAAATTGTTTGAAGCATTGCTTAAACGTTGTGGTGCGCAATAATCATTGGTATCGAAGGCAATTGCGTTTTAAATTTGATTTTACTGTGAGTGTGCAAGCAAGTTTAGGTAACAGTAACAGTAATGGTAAGTTTGAATCTGAGTTGTCTTTGTCTCAGCTAAAATTAATCTAATATGTTGTTAAGCCTTAAATCAGTCAGTTTATTTTGTATTTCTATGCTTTTTTATACGCTAGGAAATATATTCTTTAAAAAAGGCATGAATAACTTTCTGACTTCATCGCAATCAGGCTGGCGAGGCCATTGGGCCGGCATCAAGCAGGTGCTGTCTAGCAAGCTTATTATGTTAGGACTTGTAATTTTTGTGCTCGAAGCCATTGTATGGTTAGCCTTTTTATCAATCACACCACTAAATATCGCCGCGCCGCTTTCTAGTGCTAATAATATTTTTATATTATTAGCTTCAGCGTGGTTTTTAAAAGAGCGGATTAGCCGGAAACGCTGGCTAGGTGTGACGCTTATCATTACTGGTATTTTATTTGTAGGCGGTGGTTACACATGATGCAAGCTTTAACCATGAAAAAATCTTTAGTAGATGCTCAAGTAGTTGAACCATTAGCCTGGCCTGAGCTATCAGAAAAAAAATCGGCAAAACCAAGCATTGATGAATTGCTGGGCTCTGTTGGGTTCATTGAACGTAAGGGCAGTGTGGGCGTATTGCTCATACATGGCCTTACTGGCACACCTACCGAAATGAAGCAGTTTGGTAAAGTGATTGCCCGTCAAGGCTTTACTGTAGCTTGCCCTGAACTTGCTGGCCATTGTGCTACCATTGAAGCCTTATCTGCAACCAAATGGCAAGATTGGTACCTTTCAATGGAGGCTGCATTTGACGCGCTAAAAGAAGAATGTGAACATGTATATGTTGCAGGGCTTTCTATGGGCGCACTGATTGCCTTAATGATCGCTGCCAAGAAAGGACATCAAGTAGCGGGTATTATTTTGCTTTCAACTACATTTTTTTATGATGGCTGGAACGTACCAAAACTTAAACAAGCTTTACTGCTACCTTTAGTGTTATATACGCCACTTAAATATTTTGTGCAGTGGGAAGAAACTGCGCCTTATGGCATTAAAGATGAGCGCGTGCGTGCGCTGGTGCATGCTATTTTAGAGAATCGCGATAATCAGGCGGCGGATAAGATTGGCTATTTCAAAACGCCTGCCACGGTAATTTTAGAAAGTGTTCGTTTAATTAAAGCCGCTAAAAAAGTACTAAAAAATGTAATAGTGCCAACGCTCATCGTACATGCGACAGAAGATGATATGGCGAGTTTAAAAAATGCGCATTACACACAAGCTAATATTTCATCTGAAACAGTAGAAACATTTTTTGTTGATGATACGTATCATGTACTCACACTGGATAAACGTAAAGATGATGTTGCCAGACGTGCAGCACAGTTTTGTAAAGAGCAGTCGCAAAAGTTGATTGTTGATAATAAGAAGCTGGAATCTATATAAGATGGATGCATCTATATTGATTAAAATTTAAAAGGAAGAATATAAATGACCGCACAAACAACTAATAATCAATTACCAAGTCTTGAAGATGTGGCTAATGCATTAGCCAAAATGATTGCAGACAAAATGGATATAGATCAATCAGGTATTAAACCTGAGAGTGATCTGCAAGAATTGGGCTTAGATTCACTCGATACTTTCGATATTATCTTTAGTGCAGAAGACTACTTTAAAATCAAGGTACCTAACGATCAAGTCAAGATAACTACACTACATGACGTTGCTGCGTTAGTACACCAATTGATATTAGAACAAAATAAATAATGGTTAATTGGTCCGATCGGCAACGGGTTGTAATTACTGGTTTAAGTGTAGTTTCACCACTTGGTAATACGCTTGCAGATTTAACGTTGAATGCTTTTGGTGGTGTTTCAGGCATTAAACGATTGGATGCGCCATTTGTCGATCAGCTGAATTGCAAAATTGCAGCGCAAGCGCAATTCGACCCTGCAAAGCATTTTACTAAACATACTTATTCGATGCTAGACCGTGTGAGTCAAATGGCGCTGCACACTAGCAATGAAGCTATTAAAAATGCTAGATTAATCATTGATGAAACGCTTAAGCCACGTATGGGGGTTTTTCTCGGTACTGGCATGGGTGGCATACACTCTATCGAAGACGGATATATTCGACTTTATAAAGACGGTGCAAGCCGAATAAAACCATTTACCGTGTTGATGAGTATGTACAATGCATCGGCTTCGGCCATAGCGATTGAACATCAACTCACCGGCCCTAATCAAACTTTTTCAACAGCATGTTCTTCTTCGGCCGTTGCTATTGGCGAAGCCACTAGGTTGATACGTCATGGTTATGTGGATGTGATGCTTGCCGGTGGAAGTGAGGCGCTTTTAACATATGGTAGCATTAGGGCTTGGGAAGCGCTTAGAACGCTAGCGGAAGAAGATGCTGATGATTTAAGTGCTTCTTGCAAACCGTTTTCTGCTGACCGTACAGGCTTGGTATTAGGCGAGGGCGCTGCAATGTTAGTGCTAGAATCTTATGAATATGCCGTAGCGCGCGGTGCAACTATTTATGCTGAAATCGTAGGATATGGTGCTGCGAATGATTGTAATCACATTACGCAACCCTCTGTTACCGGGCAAGCGGCAACAATGCAAGCTGCATTGAAAGATTCAGGCTTAGCGGCTGAAGCTATTCAATATATTAACGCGCATGGCACTGGAACAAAACTCAATGACGCTACCGAAACAAATGCCATAAAAAAAGTATTCGGCGCACACGCTTATTATTTAAGTGTGAGCTCAACTAAATCGATGCATGGTCACTTGATGGGTGCTGCAGGTGCACTGGAAGTTGTTATTACCACAATTGCTGTGACAAATAACCAACTTCCGCCCACCATAAACCTAAAGCATCTAGACGCGGAATGTGATTTGGATTACGTGCCTAATGTAGCTAAAACATTACCTAAGCTTGAATATGCAATGTCTAATTCATTTGCTTTTGGTGGTACCGGTGCCGCATTAATATTGAAAAAATCAAACTAATGACAATGGCTGCGTTCGATTATGACCAACTTGATTTTAATCAAGACCCACAGCCACGCTATGCGGCGCGCCATGCGTTTATGGCAACAGAAGATGATGCCGCTGATTGGCAACGTCTACTACCCAATTGTTTGGAAGCTTACCACTACCATTTAGCCTTTGATTTAGGTCATATCGCAGCGTTTAAAACAGGCTATATATCAGTACTAAAAGATGGTGAAGTAGTGTGTATTGCACCGATATTTATTACAGATTACGCGCTTGATACCACCGTGCAAGGGAGCATGAAAGCCTTTACGCGTACTCTAAGTAAGTGGCTACCAAGGCTGATGACCTTGCGTTTACTTTGTGTAGGCTCACCAGTCACTGATTCAGCACAGATTGCTTATGATAAGAATCTACCTATTGATGCAGACATAATCAAGCAACTGTCAGCAAAACTTGATGAAGTGGCGGCGGATGAAGGCGCGAGAGTGATTGCTTTTAAAGATATTCTTGATTGCGATGCAACTAAGTTACGCCCTTTGTTAGAAGCACATGGTTATTCGTGTGTAGATAATATGCCTGTCGCTAGAAATACTATTAATTTCAAAGACCTTGATGGGTATTTTGCCAGCATTAGTGCCAGTACACGTAAAGACCTTCGTCGAAAACTCAAGAAATTAGATCAAATACGCATTGAAGAACATGATGGCTTGCCCCCGCATTTAGATCAAGTTTACCAACTGTATTTAAATTGTTATGAAAAAAGTGAGTTGAAGTTTGAAAAGCTGACATTGGCTTTCTTTGAATCTTTAGCCACTGTAATGCCTAATCAATGTCGCTTTGTGTTGTATTACTTTGATGAGAAGCTGATTGGCTTTAACTGCTTATTGGTTGGCAATGGTGAAATGTTGGATAAATATATCGGCATGGATTATCACTACAGTACACAGGTGAATTTGTATTCACTTGCTTGGATGCATAAAATTAAAATGTGTATACGCGATGGTTTTCATACCATGCAAAGCGGCCAAGCAGCTTACGATAGTAAATTGAGCTTTGGTGCGACGCTAGAACAAACCTATGTATTCTTTAAGCACCGTAATCGTTTAATCAATCCAGTATTAAAACTGGTAGCTCGAGCACTTGCTTATGGTAATTTTGACCCTGCGTTGAAAGCATCCAAATAAATCATGCGCTTACCTTCACGTTTAACTTGGGATGTTATTGCCTTAATTGCTTTGCTGCTAGTGCTTGATACGTTTGCACAGATTTTTTTTAAAATGGGTGTCACGCACCTTGGCGAGTTTCCAACCAGCAATTTAACTGAAGTGTTTGAATATTGTGCCGATATGGCGCTAAATCCTTTTGTGGTTGGTGGAATAATTGCTTTATTTTTTGCTTTCTTTACATGGCTAAAACTTATCTCAAAGGTAGATTTAAGTTTCGCACACCCAATGACGTCGCTTGTATTTGTCACGATTCCGCTGAGTGCTTCTTGGTTATTGCATGAGCCATTCCATTGGAGCCAGATCGTTGGAATCATTTTAATTGTACTTGGCGTTTTTACTGTTTCAGATGATGGTGCGCCTGATCAACATTGAGAGCTACTCATCATTGAAAGCTATTCATAGCACGCGCTGATGGAGAAGTTTAGGCAATCAATTAAGAGCTTAAATGTACTAATGTGCCAACAGTAATAACCTACAAGCTTACGCCTACTTATTATCAGTCTTCTAATGGTAATGATGCACTAGATATTAACATTCGTGCTAATACCGAAAAACACACAGTATGGTCCGGTGAGTATCGTGATGACAACGGTTACCATCAAAGCCGCGCCGGCTATGAGTGTAAACTTGAGCTTGGTTTCACGCGATCGATCTTATCTGCACAGATAGCAATCGGTGGCTTTCTCGGTGGTGCTATTACCACGGAAATAGGCTGCGATACCTTTGCTATTTTAGGCTTTGGCCGCACTAATCTGCGTGACTATTACAATCTAAATTTTGATCCAAATGACGCGATTACTGTTGGTATTGGTACACGAGCGTTTAACGATACAGAGCTCTCACTGTTTCAGGTGAGAGATGATCGATTGGGCACAGGCCAGTATATTACGCATTTATTGTGGCGCTATAAAACGGCTGAGTTGCAGCGACTATCTGTAGATGCTTCGTATAAAAATGGTTTAAACACTGATGGTATTTCAGTTCATGGCTATGGATTAGCCGCTGAATATGACTATCACCAATACTTTTCACGCATTGTACGTGATCAACATGCTAACTTTTCAGATAATAATTTAACTAGATTTTCTTTGGGCATGCGCTTTTAGTGATAATACTTATAACTTACTTGTTAGCACCGGCGGATTCAAAAA
>JAYWDO010000125.1:0-10105 GCA_043779795.1 Pseudomonadota bacterium | reverse complement strand
AATTGTTCTGGGTAGAATAAATCATACAGGCGCAATGCACGACGTGCGACTTTATCTTCATAGGTTGGGCCTATGCCTTTGCCTGTAGTACCGATTTTCTTGTCTGCGCCACGTTTTAGCTCTCGGGCTACGTCTAAACGAACGTGATAGTCTAAAATTAATGGACAGCCTGAACTCACTTTTAAACGACTTCTTACGTCTAAACCATCTTTTTCAAGTGCATCGATTTCATATAACAAATGTCCAGCATCTAATACTACGCCGTTACCAATATAACAATTTACACCTGCACGGACAATGCCTGAAGGTACAAGATTGAGTTTGTAAACGCGCTGTGCATTACCTTGACCAACAACTAGTGTATGCCCAGCATTATGGCCGCCTTGAAAGCGAACAACGCCTTGAGCGTGGTCAGTGAGCCAGTCTACGATTTTACCTTTGCCTTCATCGCCCCATTGCGTTCCGATGACGACGACATTCTTTGCTGTGCTGGTTTTATTTACTAGGTTGTTTACCATAACGTTTACTTTATAATTTTATATTGTTGATTCAATGCACTTATTCAATTGCGTCTAACTATTAGAACTAGTCAATTAGTAAACGTAATTTATTCCATACTTAATTTTTATCAATGCTTATCACATGCCAACCTGAATTGTGGTATGCGAGCTTTCTATTGCAATTTAACTCTTCATAATCAGGTTCTGTTCCGCTCAGTGCTTGAATAACCACGTAACCTTCAGCTCTGAGAGCGTCTATTTTAACAGCTAATGTTATATCGCCGCTGGCTGGCGCTAAGATCCCCATCTCAGGCTGTGCTGGCAGCAGTGCAGTGATAACTCCACGTAAATCTAAACTAAAACCAGTCGCTGGACGCGCACGTCCAAAAGCTTGACCCACTTCATCATAACGTCCGCCTAGCGCCAATGGCCCTTTATAGCCTTGCGCATAAGCCGCAAACACAATACCACTGTGATAGTGGTAGCCACGCAATTCGCTTAGATCAAAACTGACTGTTACACCTAAATCATTTAGCGCGGTACTGACTTGATTCAAGCTAGCTAACGCGGACTGTATTTCTAGTGTAGCAGGCAACACTTCTGCGGCTTTAGCTAAAATAGATGAGTCGCCATTTAAGGTGGTTAAGTTGATTAATGCTTCGCGTGTAACTTGATCTAAGTTTTGTGAAAGCGCTCTAACTGAAGATTGATCTTTACTTTGTAGTGCTGCATATAAGTTTTGCTCAAGTTGAGCGTCTATTTGACTTGACTTAATTAAGCTGCCAAAAATATTCACATGACTAAAATCAATATGCACTTGTTTAATACCAATAACTTGCAAAGCTTTTACCAATAAGCGCTGAATCTCAATATCGCTATCAACACCAGCATGGCCGTAAAGCTCTGCCCCCAATTGCAATGGTTCACGCGTTTGCGCTAAACCATCTGGCTTGGTACGCAGCACACTACCGGCATAACATAAGCGCGTAATGCCTTGATGATTTAACAAATGTGCATCAATACGAGCAGCTTGTGGCGTCATGTCTGCACGTACACCCATCAATCTGCCGGTGAGTTGATCGACTACTTTGAACGTAGCCAAATCTAAATCATGTCCAACACCAGTAATCAATGATTCCATGTATTCTAGCATCGGTGGTATCACATACTGATAACCATGCACTTTAAATAAATCTAATAATGTACGACGTATTGTTTCGATGCGCATCGCTTCTGCAGGCAAAACATCTTCAATATATTCAGGAAGCAACCAATTACGCATTTTTTATCATCACTTACTTAAAGTTTTACAAAACTATTACTTAATTAACAAAATTAGTACTAAACCACCTACTATCGACATTAAACCAATAAAGCGTAATTGCCCATCTTTGAATTCTATCATACGTTTAAAAGTCTCACGCCATGCTCGAGGAACCAATAATGGTAGCAACCCTTCAAGCACAAGCATTAAACCTAAAGCGATGATTATTGTACTATTCAATACTACTTCTTAGCTGGGCTACGCATATATTTAAAGAAGTCTGAACTAGGATCCAACACCATCACGTCACTTTTGCTTTTAAAGCTATTTTTATAAGCTTCTGTACTACGGTAAAACGCATAAAACTCAGGATTTTTACCATAAGCTTGATTATAAATAGCAGCGGCAGAAGCATCTCCTTCACCTTTAGTTTTCTGTGCATCGCGATAGGCTTCAGCAATAATCACTTCACTTTGCTTGTCAGCATCAGCACGAATCTTTTCAGATGCGGCAGAACCTTCAGAGCGTAACTGATTGGCGATGCGCTTACGTTCAGCAATCATACGATCAAACACAGACTTACTAATATCTTCAGAATAATCAACACGTTTTAAACGTACATCAACCACTTCTATACCCATTTGACGCGCTTCTAGATCGGCACTTTTACGCAAATTATCCATCACCGCATTACGCTCGCCAGCAATCACATCATGCACTGTGCGTTTACCAAACTCAGTACGTAAACCAGCATTCACTACGTTAGAAAGCCTATTTTCAGCTGCAGTTTCGCCACCCTCTTTAATAGAAACGTAATACTTAGCAGGGTCGATAATACGCCATTTTACAAAGGAGTCGACCAACATATATTTATTCTCGCTGGTGTTAAATTTAGCCGGTTCTTCCCAGTCAAGCGTAACAATACGGTTATCAAATGTTTTCAAATCTTCAATAAATGGTACTTTAAAATAAATACCAGGCTCTTTTTTAACTGCAACAATTTCACCTAGTCGTTTTACCACCACAAATTCTCTTTGATCTACAGTGTATGCTGATGTAGACAGAAGCAAGATTAAAATAATTCCGACAATAAGAATACTCACTAAATTTTTCATATTATTTGCGCCTATCTACTTTCTCTGTCACGGCTACGAAAAGCATCGCGTGTACGATCAACCGGCACTTCAGCTGCTAGCGCTGCTTGTGGGTTTAATGACTGCAATGACTGCGACTGTTGTGGTGATGCGTTCGCATTTGAGTTCATCAATTTATCAAGCGGCAAATACAACATGCTACCAGCCTTTTGATCGACCACCACTTTGCTCACGCTAGATAAAATCTGCTCTTGCGCATCTAAATATAAACGTTGACGAGTCACATCAGGCGCATTGTTGTATTGTGCAAGAATTTGCTCAAAGCGACTTGCATTACCTTTAGCTTCACTTTCAACTTTCAATTTGTAACCCGCCGCCTCAGCCAACAAACGTGAAGCTTTACCGCGTGATTTAGGAATCACATCATTAGCATAGGCTTGCCCTTCATTAACTTGACGCTGGTTATCTTGGTTAGCGCGGTTAACGTCTTCAAAAGCTTCTTGTACCTGCTCTGGTGGCTGTGCACTTTGTAAAGACACGCTAATAATATGTACGCCGGTTTTATAGTGGTCTAAAATCGCCTGCATACGCTGAGAAGTATCAGCCAAGCCTTTTTGCAATAAATCATCGAGCTTATTTTTACCGACTACTTCGCGAATCGCAGACTCAGCCGCAGACATGACAGCATCATCGGTTGAGCGATTATTAAATAGATAAAATTTAGCATTATTCAAGTTGTACTGCACGGCAAACTGCAAATCAATGATGTTTTCATCTTCAGTGAGCATCAGCGCTTCTCTAGGTTGCTTAGTTTTACCACCGCCACCTTCACCACTGGTTCTATAACCTACTTCCAACCTACGCACCTGCTCCATATTCACCACCGTTACCCTTTCAATTGGGTACGGAAAATGCCAACGTGGTCCTGGCTCTGTGGTTTCATCAGCCATCTTACCAAAACGTTGCACAACGCCTTTTGAGCCTGAATCTACCAGATAAAATCCTGTAGCAAGCCAAATTAAAAAAATCACACCAAATATCGGCAATAGAGGGAAGTCCATGCCACCCAAACTAGCGCCATTTGATTGGTTATTAGGTTTATTGCCGCCACCTTTTCCAAACAAGGTATTGATTTTACGACTTAAATCGCGCATTACTTGATCCAAATCTGGCGGACCTTCGTTGTTACGCTGCCCCCAACCGGGAAATTTAATCATTCAAAACTCCAAATAATAAAGCTACAACGATTACGCATAAACACTTTCTTCTGTGCTTTGCTTTTGTAAATACTGATAATGTTCGGCCATGGCTAACCTTAACAGGTCCATTCCATTGCCAGCTTTTGCGGAAACATGCAGGGTTGTGATTCTACCATATTCATTACGTCCAATTGAAGGCTCTAAACCGACACGATCAATTTGGTTATGCACCAAAATCTGCGGCACATTAGATGCGCCGATTTCCTCTAACACCCTATTCACTTGCGCAATCTGTTCGTCACGGTTGCTACTGGCTGTATCGACAATATGCAATAACAAATCGGCTTGCACAGCTTCTTCCAAAGTAGCGTCAAACGCCTCAACAAGCGCGTGTGGCAGATGCTTAATAAACCCAACAGTATCTGAAAGTACGACAGAACCGCAACCTTCGATATAAGTCTTGTGCGTAGTGGTATCTAAAGTGGCAAACAATTGATCCGCAACGTAAATATCAGCCTTGGTAAGGCGATTAAATACCGTAGATTTACCAGCATTTGTGTAGCCCACTAAAGACACAGTCATGACGTTAGATCGTTTACGCGCTTTACGCTGCATGCCACGCTGAGCTTTGAGCTTAAGCAGCTTTTCGCGTAATTGTTTTACACGATCACGCAACATTCGTCGATCAAGCTCAAGCTGGGTTTCACCTGGGCCACCACGTACACCAATACCACCTTTTTGACGCTCCAAATGAGTCCAACCACGCACTAATCGCGTAGATAAATGTTCCATTTGCGCTAATTCGACTTGCAATTTACCTTCATGACTTTGCGCACGCTGGCTAAAAATATCGAGTATCAAGCCAGTTCTATCAACCACGCGTGCCTTTAGAAGACGCTCAAGATTACGTTGCTGCGATGGGGATAAATCATGATTAAATATTGCAATATCGGCTTCACTCGCTTGCATCATTTGCATAAGCTCATCAGCTTTACCGCTACCAATAAATAACTTTGCATCTGGTATTGCGCGCCTACCTTCTATTGTGCCGCGAATGTGTAAACCTGCGCTAGTACTTAATTGGCGAAGCTCGTGTAAACTTTCTTCGTAATCAGCATCACCGAAATCAACGCTCACCAATATAGAGGCTTCGCCACCACTAGGTCGCTCAAATAAATCTTTCAATGCTTACTTAACCAACTGATTGCTTAAGTATTTATGCATCATCTTCAGTCGATGTGATTGTGACCATACGTGCTGGCACAATGGTAGAAATAGCATGCTTGTAGACCATCTGAGTCACAGTATTTTTAAGCAAAATCACATATTGATCGAATGAATCAACTTGACCTTGTAATTTAATACCATTAACGAGATAGATAGATACAGCGACGTGTTCTTTACGCAAAGCGTTAAGAAATGGGTCTTGTAACATTTGTCCTTTTTGATTCATGATGCCTCCTATTGGTTGGAGTTAAATAAATATGACATAGCATTCGCCACATCGGCAATACTATACTTTCTCCGACTGCTTAAAGATGCATTTTGTTCAATTTCTTTTAACCGAAATGGTACTAAAATATCCAGGCTCAAACTCACTACCTGTGACACCACATAAATGTGAGGACTATATCGAGTATTTCAATAGCAATTTACCATTTATTTTCATTTACTTTCATCTACATATCTTTTTTTGATTCAATTTTGTCACAAAATTACCAAATAAAAAATTGCTTTTAAAGCGGCTTTATGTCAATGACTGGGCCTAGGTTTTCTCACTAAGAACGACCTTAAAATTAGCACCTGACAACTGACTCCCAATGACTCTAATTTAAATTACGCGAACAAAGCCAATCTCGTTAGTGTTTCAGCTTTACCTAATATAACCATTACCGCATCAATACTTGGCGATTGCGCGCCACCTGTGAGCATTACGCGAAGCGGCATAGCCACTCTGGGAAATTTAAGCCCGTTATTCACAACAACAGCTTGAATAACTTCATGTATCGCCTCCGTTGTCCAAGCAATATCCGACAATTGTGCGACTAACGTATTCATGGCTGGAAAAATGTCAGGGGTAATATGTTTTTCTTGAGCCGCAGTATCAATTTGTGGTCTGCTGTAAAAATAAGCAATGCTTTGTGCTAAATCAACCAAGGTATTTGCACGGTCTCTATATAAAGCAATCGCATCTTTTAAGACTGGCTGCTCAGTCACAACAACACCCATACGACCAAGGCGTAAAGCAATGTCTTTTGCTAATACGTCTAAATCTGCAATCTTAATATAATGGTTATTCAACCAATTAAGCTTTTCAGTATTAAATTGTGCCGCTGATGGCGTAATGTGATCCAAGTCGAACCATTCTGCGAATTGCTGTTTACTAAACACTTCGTCATCGCCATGACTCCAGCCAAGACGCGCTAAATAGTTCAATACAGCTTCTGGTAAATAACCTTCATCGTCATATTGCATCACACTTACAGCACCATGACGTTTAGATAGCTTTTGCCCATCACTGCCTAAAATCATAGACAAATGTGCATATTGAGGTATTTTTATGGCTGAATCGGTTACAGCCAATGCCATCAACATATTAATTTGGCGCGGGGTATTGTTGACATGATCATCACCACGAATCACCTGGGTAATGCCCATATCGCTATCATCCACCACCACGCAAAAATTATAGGTAGGTGTACCGTCGGCACGGGCAATAACCAAATCATCAAGTTCAGCATTAGCAATTTCAATGCGCCCTTTAACCAAATCATTCCAAGCCACTACACCATCTTGCGGATTTTTGAAGCGAATAGCTGGCAAAATACCTTGTGGAGGCGTTGGTAAAACTTTCCCCTCTTCTGGACGCCATTTACCGTCGTATCGAGGCTTTTGCTTACTCGCCATTTGCTGCTCGCGCAAGGCATCAAGCTCCTCTTTACTGCTGTAACAATAATATGCAGTGCCAACTTTAAGCATGGTTTGAATAACTGCTTGATAGCGCTCCATTCTTTGCATTTGGTAAAAAGGACCTTCGTTATAATCGAGCCCAAGCCAATTCATGCCATTCAATATTGCTTGAACAGCTTCCGGGGTACTGCGAGCAACATCAGTATCTTCTATACGTAGAATAAAATCCCCACCATGCTTTTTTGCAAAAGCCCATGAAAATAAGGCTGTGCGAGCACCACCTATATGAAGAAAACCTGTGGGACTTGGGGCAAATCGTGTGCGAACAGTCATAGATAAACAATAATTTACATTCAATATTATATTTTACCATGTACAGCAACTTCACCTTAAATGTAATGTAAATTTCATTTAAACTGCTTTAATAAACATCAAACTACTGCAAATAATTCACCATATTTAACTAAGAAAAATTAATACGGTTATATATTGGAGCCACATTGATGTGCATGTATTCGAAGCTACACTTAGACGCAAGGCCATTCAATTAATCAAAATAACCGTTAATAAAAAATATTGGCACACTAGTTGCTTAATTAAATATTAAAGCAACTTTACAATAATTTACAAAGTTAACAATCGCTAAAAAATGGGTTTTCTCCAAAAAATATTTAACAATTTGCAGCCACAAAAGCGCGTTAAGAGCTTTGTTTGGGCAAGTGATTTAAAGGGTATGGATGACCTCTCCACGATTGAATATGTTACCCAGCAATTAAGTATTGATTTCAAAAAAAATATCTTCGAAGATGATCTACATCTTGACGCCTTTTATTCAATTGATGAAAAAACGCACAGCATTGTCGAAAGAATATCTGCACAATTTATTCATATTGATAACATCAGCATTGAGCTTGAAGAGCGCATGTCTAACGCTGCGTTTCTGTATCACCGCCAAGTATTTTTAATCTACGTTTCTTTGATAGAAAATCAAGCTGCATTCGAACCACAGTCATTATTAATCTTACTGGCTCGGGCAATGAACTGCGCCACCGAAATGATCAAATGGCGTTATTACAACTACCAAAGTGCACCAGCCAATGTCTGGTTGCAATTATCTAAACTGTATAAAATCGCTGAAATGCATGGTCTTTTAGAAATTAATATTCATCTTTACCAAAATACTGAAGGCAATGAACAACAGCAGACTACACTGTCTGCAGCTTATATCCAAGCCTGTATGCTTGGCAGCTTAGAGAGCTTGAGCTTGAAGTGTCAACAAATTGAGTTTGTCTGCAACATGCTTTCAAAATGGACATCTAAAATCCTAATTCAAAAAGAATATGATGAGAAAAAACATTTATTTTATGTAGATTCAGCACACGATTCAGCAGCTAAGCGTATAAGAAATTTCACACCAGCTGACACTTATCGTTATTGGTGTTTTGACAGCATCAACTCAAAAATTGAGCTATGTATCTCTCTTGTTGAATTCAATATTCCTCCAAAACAACAATCCATGCACGCCATTGTCTCGAACAAACATGCATTGGAGACAATGCGGGTATTACGTACAGAATGGTCTCGTGGTGAATACAAACGCCAGCGTAGGGCTGAAAATAGAATCAAAACTGCTAAATCTGCCACGACTGCTTACGGTCTTGAAAATTCTTGTACTCAAATAAAACAGCATGACCAAGTGCAGGTTAAACGAGGCCTAAAAAATTATCAAGGCAGTAAAAGCTTTGACGAGAGACTTGCCTCGCATCATGTGACTAGAGTATTTACTGAATCTACAGTTTTCTATGTGGATTTTGATACCAACGAATCTAATATTGTAGATGAAAGCCATCTAGGCGTAGGCTTACGTGTCAAAAAACATGTCAATGAACTGAATTTGGGCATGCTGATGAGTATTTTTGTAAAAGAAGAAAAAGATACTACGAGGGTAGGCATTATCCGCAGCATTAAACCGGTTGTAGGTAACGAGTTACACATAGGTGTTAAAGTATTAAGCAATAAGGCATCATCTGTTGAAATGACTAATACCAGTTTAAAATCAAAAAATATTAGTGCGACCAACACGAATAGCTTTATTAGTTTGAATATGGACAACTCAAGCGACTTACCTTATTTTAATTGCCTGTACTTACCTATAGAACTTAATGTTTCTAAAAAAGAAACGCTGATTTTACCTAAACTTGAATATAGCAATATCGGTATATTCAAGACCAATATTTTAGGTAAAGATAAAATCATTAAATTGACTGAAATCATTGAGCAACATGAAGGTTGGCTACGTGTTGCCTTCTCCGAAGCACTACAATAATTTCGAATACATGTTATTCAACATATTGATTATTCAATAGTTTCTGCCTGCCAACCACCTCCTAAAGTCTTAAATAAAGACACGCCAGCAGTCAACCGTGATTGACGACTTTGAATGAAAGCCAATGCGTTGTCGTTATACACGCGCTGTGCATCTAACACATCAAGATAGCCTGAATAGCCTGACTTATAGCGATTTTCAGAAACTACTAAGGCTTTTTTAGCTGCAATTTGGCTTTTATTTAGTGCTGTTTCACGCTCAGTATTTTGCCTTAAATTAACCAAAGCATCATTCACTTCTCTAAACGCATTTTGTACAACTCCCTCATAACTCGCTAAAGCCTGTTTTTGTTTAGCACTTGTTTGAGCAATACGTGAGCTAATTTTTCCCGAATCAAAAATGGGTAAATACAAACTGACTCCGCCCGTCCAAATACGTGCAGCAGACTTCAATATATCCCCTAGCGCTAAACTTTCACCACCTAAGCTGGCAGTAAGCGAAATGCTAGGATACAACGCCGCTTTAGCCACACCAATATTAGCGTTTGCAGCAATCATCTGCTGCTCGGCTTGCCTAACATCAGGTCGAGCTTCCAATAAGCTTGAAGGCAAGCCCGCAGGCGGTGTTGGAGGTATTGGCATCGTGTTAATATCAGCTGCGGCTATAATTAAATCCAAAGTGCCTGTTAACACAGCTAACTGATGCAAGCTTAAGGCTCTAAGCCTAGTCAGTTCAGCCAATTGAGCACTAAGGTTTGCACTAGCTACCTCAGCCTGATGCACATCAAGCGCCGAAGCCACGCCTCCTTCTAA
>JAYWDO010000124.1:0-24538 GCA_043779795.1 Pseudomonadota bacterium | reverse complement strand
GATGCTGGAAACGGTAAATAGCCCAGCTCATCAAGGATCACAGCATCCACTAAGCACAGTTGTTTCGCTAGATTACCAACTTTGCCCTGCGTCTTCTCACGCTCCAATTGATTGACCAAATCCACTGCATTGTAGAAACGCACCCGTTTTCCTTGATGAATGGCAGCCACGCCAATGGCGGTGGCTAGATGCGATTTACCCGTGCCCGTGCCGCCTGTAGTGGCTCAATAAAACTGGATACTCCAATCGGCTTAAAGGAGTTTAAATGAATAAAGCAAGGCCGTTTTACGAAACAAGTTACAAATTAGAAGTTGCAAAAATGGTAGTGAACCAAGGTCTCACCATGACGCAGGTATGCAAAGATTTATCAATCAGCCAATCGGCACTTGCTAGGTGGGTTAGGCAATACTCCGTGTACTGATCCCGCATGTTTACCGAGAGCTCTACCAATATCACTGAGTGATTGTCCAGACTTCCATCTTTGCCATAACTCCGCCTTCTGTGCTGAAGGCCGTCCCGGACGTCCCATTCTAGCCATAAATAATACCCTCCAAGATTCATATTAAATCAGATGGTGTTGCGTTGACCAGTTGAACTCACCGTTACGTATTTATTCTTACCAAACATTAAAATAGCGTTGAATAAAAAAGATCACATTTTGTGACCTTTTTTGTTTTGGCAGACGTATTAATGATTGCTTACTAAATAAACCCTCAAAAAGTGACTGTATTATCGCTAATGACGATGCTCTAAGAGGCTCGTCCCTATGGCCTCTCAGAGCATGCTATTTTGTTATTTTAAGGTGAATTCTGCTTCGCATCACCTTCAGGTAAATCAATCATGCCTGAAGACTTTGCTTTTTGTTTCATCAAAATGATCAAATTTTCTGCTATTATTTAAATCATGTTGCACCGTTTACTGCTTACCTTTTCGCTTATCGTGTCATTTGGCTTTGCCCAAATTGGCGCTGTAACGCATGAGATTTCGCACTACGCTGATAGCAATGCACAAAGTAAGCAACAAGATTACAACAAAAATTCTAGCCAAAGTACTGATAAAAGTAGCCCAGCCTCACACAACCATACTTGCGAAAAGTGTGTGGGTTATGCAGAATTAGGCGGTGCAATATCAAGCAGCCACATTGCATTATCACTAGCAAATACACAAAATCTGCTTACTAGCAGCCAGTTACAAAGTTTCAGCGCTACAAATCCTCGTACTTACTGTGCTCGCGCACCGCCCAGCCTCGTTTAACACTTAAATAATCTGCCGCCATTTTTTGGCTACGTTTACTATTGTTATACGAGACACCGATGAAAAACCAATCAACCAAACTGCAATCTTTATTGCAGCCTAAACTTGTTCTATCTTACAAACCCATACTTTTAAGCATTATTGCGGCGCTTGCTAGCACAACAAGCTTTGCTGATGAAACCGCAACCAATAAAAATGCTATCACTAACATTGATTTGCCTACTATCGCCGTCACTGGCAATCCGCTTGGCGTTAGCTCAGATCAACTGATAGTGCCCGTTTCTGTATTAAACGGTCGTGAGCTATCACTTAAACGCGAAAACACTTTGGGCGACACACTCAATGGCATTCCCGGTGTGAGTGCAACACACTTTGGCCCCAATGCTTCGCGCCCGGTAATTCGCGGTTTAGATGCTGAACGTGTGCGTATTATGCAAAATGGCGTTGGCGTGTTGGATGCATCCAGCTTAAGTTTTGACCATGCCGTTACTATCGACCCATTGGTGATTGAGCAAATTGATGTGGTGCGTGGACCAGCGGCGTTATTATATGGCGGCAGTGCTGTGGGCGGTGTGGTGAATGCGATTGACCATCGGATTCCAACTGAACCATTAAACGGTGTTATGGGTAGAACCGAAGCGCGTATAGGTGGCCCAGATAGTCAAAGCAATCTCGCGGCCGTGGTGGATGCTGGCAACGGTAAATTGGCTATTCATGGCGATGCTTACACGCGTAAAACCAGCGACTTAGACATCCCTGACTTTGCAGTTTCTAGCCGTAAAGCGCTAGCTGACGGCACACCACGCATCAATAATGGCAAGCTGATTAATAGCAGTGCCAATGGCAGTGGCGGCGCGCTCGGCGCATCACTCACGTTTGACAATGGTTATGTAGGCGCTTCTTACTCAGGGCTTAACAATAACTATGGTACGGTAGCTGAGCCAAACGTGCGTATTGATATGAAAAGCCAACGATGGGACATTGCATCCGAGTTGACTGATTTAGATAAACTTGGGCTAGGTAACCTAGTTAATCGCGTAAAGTTTCGCCTAGCGCATACCGATTATCAACACCAAGAACTTGAAAGCGGTGTGGTTGGTACCACTTTTAAAAATAACGGTGTTGAAGGTTCGTTAGAAGCTGGTCATACGCCTATTAACACGAAGTTTGGTAACCTAAGTGGTGTAATTGGGCTTCAATTTCAAAATACCACTTTTGAAGCACTAGGTGCAGAAGCCTTTGTACCCAGCACTAACACGCAAAGCAAAGCACTTTATTTATATGAAGAGCTTCCGATAGGCCAACTCAAACTTAGTCTTGGTGGTCGCGCAGAGCACGCAAATATAAATGCCAATCCTTGGGTTAATTCAACGCTGTCGCAGAATAGAAGTTTCAACCCCAGCAGCTATGCCTTGGGCGGCCTTTACACGGTTGACTCTAATTGGTCATTGGCTAGCAACCTTTCACACAACGAACGTGCGCCTAGTTACTTTGAGCTTTATGCCAAGGGCGCGCACCTTGCCACGGGGCAGTTTCAAATAGGCAATAGTGGTTTTGCTAAAGAACGCTCCAACGGCATTGATGCACAAATTCGTTGGAAAGCAGGTAAAAATTCATTTAGTGCAGGGCCTTATTACACGCGTTTTAGTAATTTTATTGGATTACTTGAAACTGGCAACCTACAAGCGGGTTTACCAGAAGCACAATTTACGGCTATGGCCGCCAGCTTTAAAGGCTTTGAAGCAGAAGGTAAATTTAACATTGCCGACCATTTGGACTTAAAACTTACCGGCGACTATGTGCGCGCAACCAATCTAAGCACTGGCGAAGCACTGCCGCGCATCGCGCCGCTTAGATTAGGTGCCGGTTTGTATTATCAAAAGAATAGCTTTGGTGCTAGGCTGAATGTGCTACATGCATTTGAACAAAATCGTACCGCAGCCAATGAATTAGCCACAGATGGTTATACCGACTTAAGCGCTCTGGTTTCGTACAAGTTGCCCACAAAGCTAAACATAGAGTTTTTTGCTAAAGCGAATAATTTGCTGAATCAAGATATTCGTGAGCATGCGTCTATTTTGAAAGACATCGCCCCGCAAGGTGCAAGGGCTGTATTGTTCGGCTTACGTAGTGACTTTTAACAAGGCTTAATTTAAGCCATGATTTAAACCATGATTTTGTAGGAGCAATCTTCAGATCGCTCCTACAACAATCGCTTAACCTAGTAGCAACAATCCCCAAACCACCGCTAGAATAATCAAGGCAAAAAACACTGCCGCACTGCCAATATCTTTAGCTTGTTTAGCAAGTGCATTATGCTCAGTCGAGGTATGGTCAACGGCAGCCTCAATCGCTGAATTTAACAACTCCACAATCAACACTAGCAAAACACTCGCAATCATCAATGCGCGTTCAATCGGGCTTTTTCCCAAATAAAATGCCAGCGGAATCAACACAACAGCTAAAAACACCTCTTGTCGAAATGCATCTTCATGTTTAAAGGCGGCCTTAAAACCTTCTAATGAATAACCGCAAGCGTTAATTAATCGGCGTATACCGGTTTTACCTTTAAAAGCACTCGCGCCAACATGTTTAGATGCTGGTGCATGCTCCATGTTGGTTGTTTTTTCTTTGCCGAATATTTGCATCATGTGCTTTCTAATAATATGCTTTAAATTTTAAAGCGTAGATTTTTAATGCGCTTATTTTAACATGCGCTATCATTATGCTTTAGCAACATTAAACCAAGGTAAATTATGGCACGCACAGTCAATTGTATTAAATTAGGCAAAGAAGCAGACGGCATGGACTTTCCTCCATACCCAGGCGACCTTGGCAAACGCATTTATATGCACGTTTCTAAAGAAGCTTGGGCAACATGGTTAAAACAACAAACAATGCTGGTGAATGAAAATCGCCTAAGTCTAGCCGATCCATCCGCGCGCAAATACTTAACCGAACAAACTGAAAAATACTTTTTTGGTGAAGGCGCAGATACTGCAACTGGTTATGTACCTGAAACAAAATAATTAATCTCAGGCCTGCTCACAATGATATTCAAATGAAAAAGCGCCTAATTAGGCGCTTTTTCATGACTAATCCAACCAAGCTATGGCTCTAAAGTCTCATGCTCCATCTCTTGCATAGAGACATGGCGCACATCTTTACCTTTAACCACATAGACCACATATTCTGCGATGTTTTTAGCGTGGTCACCAATACGCTCAATCGCTTTAGCCACAAACAGCACTTCTAAAGACATGGTAATAGTACGTGGATCTTCTAGAATATAGGTAATCAACTGGCGCATAGCAACACGGAAATGCTCATCAACCAACTCATCTTGTCTGGCGACTTCAACAGTTTTGCTCACATCTAAACGGGCAAAAGCATCTAGCGATGTACGTAGCATTTGTCGCACTAAAGCAACCATGGGTTTAATTTCGTTAAAGCGCGGTTTGTACATGCGATCTTCATCGTATATTTTTTGTGCGGTACGCGCGATTTTAGTCGCTTCATCACCAATACGCTCTAGGTCTGTAATAGTTTTTACCATCATTAGCAGCATGCGTAAATCGCCTGCTGCTGGTTGACGGCGTGCAATAATGTGGCTGCAATCTTCGTCAATTTGCACTTCTAATGCATTAACGCGCCTATCATTTTCCATCACTTCTCTGGCAAGATTAGGGTCTAATTTCACCAATGAATCTAATGCACTTACAATTTGTTGCTCAACCAAGCCGCCCATTTCAAGCACTTTGCCACGCACGGCTTCTAATTCAGCATCATATTGCTTAAAGGTATGTTCAGTTTGCATTGCTCTTCCTTGAGTTTATGATTTTTGTGGCATTTTAACCTGCAATAATAACGTTAAAATATGACAGAAATATTTCAAATAATGTTCTTACAAAATATCACTGGCCATTATTTTTAGGAAACCTTAAAAATTCTAAGCTAGGCAAGGCGCAAGTAAAAAATTAAAACGCCACATATATTTAATATGTAAGGAATAATTTTTTTCGAGCAACGCGGCATAGCGATGATACTTGAATTTCCTGTTATTTATAGGTTTTAACGCCGTCCGCAGTGGCTAACAACAGCACATTGGCTGGGCGTGCGGCAAACAGTCCATTAGTTACTACACCAACTATTTGATTAATTTTCGCTTCCATCGCAATCGGATTGGTAATAGTTAAACCATGCACATCGATAATCACGTTGCCGTTATCTGTTTTAAAATCACGCAATGCTGGTTGGCCGCCTAATTTAACCAGTTCACGCGCCACATAGCTTTTAGCCATTGGTAGTACTTCTACTGGTAACGGAAACTTGCCTAATACTGGCACATATTTACTTTCGTCACAAATACAAATAAATTGCTTAGCAACTGCAGCGACGATTTTTTCACGCGTTAGTGCGCCACCACCGCCTTTAATCATATGCATGTGCTCGGTAATTTCATCGGCGCCATCTACATAAATATCCATACCATCTACGCTGTTAAGATCAAAAACTTCAATGCCATGTGCGCGTAAACGTTGTGCTGTGGCTTCCGAGCTGGCAACAGCACCGTCAATTTTATATTTTACTTTAGCTAATTCTTCAATAAAAAAGTTAGCCGTTGAGCCAGTGCCCACACCAATAATACCGCCTTTTACATATTCAACCGCTGCGCGTGCCACTTGTTGCTTTAATTCGTCTTGGGTATATGCCATTTTTAGTTAAATCCTTATTTTTTCTTTATAATTACAAACATCTATCACTATACACTGCATGGTAATGATTGAAAATTACCCAATGCATGCTAAAGACCCACCATGAATGACTCAACACTGATAATCAACGATTATCTAAATAAAATAAAAAACTCACTTGTTTATGATGTGGCAAAAGTCACACCATTAGAGTTGCAGCCTAATTTATCAAAACGCATACAAAACACGGTATTGTTAAAACGTGAGGACATGCAGCCTGTGTTCTCATTTAAATTGCGTGGTGCATACAATAAAATGGCGCACTTGCCTGCTGACGTGTTGGCGAAAGGCGTAATTGCTGCCTCTGCCGGCAATCATGCCCAAGGCGTTGCACTTAGCGCACAAGAACTTGGTTGTCGTGCCGTGATTGTCATGCCGACCACCACGCCACAAATTAAAATTAACGCGGTAAAAAGCCGTGGTGCTGAAGTTGTGCTGTTTGGCGATAGTTACTCTGACGCTTACACGCGTGCGCTCGAACTAGAAAAAACTGAAGGCCTCACCTTTGTACATCCATACGATGATCCAGATGTAATTGCCGGCCAAGGTACCATAGGCATGGAGATTTTAAATGAGCATCCAGAGCCTATAGAGGCAATTTTCTGCTGCGTGGGTGGTGGCGGTCTGCTTGCAGGTGTTGCGGCTTATGTAAAATCGGTACGACCAGACATTAAAATCATCGGCGTAGAGGCCAAAGACTCTGAAGCCATGACAGAATCGCTTAAACAAGGTCAGCGTGTGATGCTTGAGCAAGTCGGACTATTTGCCGATGGTGCTGCGGTAAAACAAGTGGGTGTACATACTTTTGCACTGTGTCAGCAATATGTAGATGAAATGATAGTAGTGGATAACGATGCGATTTGTGCCGCGATTAAAGATGTATTTGAAGACACTCGCAGTATTTTAGAGCCTGCTGGCGCACTAGCCACAGCAGGCCTTAAAGAATATGCCAAACGCAACAAACTAACCGACAAAACCTTAATCGGCATTGCTTCTGGTGCGAATATGAATTTTGACCGCTTACGTTTTATTGCAGAGCGTGCAGAAATCGGCGAGAAACGCGAGGCTGTATTAGCCGTAACGATTCCTGAAAAACCGGGTGCATTTAAAACGTTTTGCCGATTACTAGGCGACCGCAATATTACCGAATTTAATTACCGCTATTCTGACCCCAAAGAAGCCCATATTTTTGTGGGCGTGGCGATTGCTGACCCTACTGAATCAGACAAGCTGGTTGCCAATTTAAAGGCGCAAGGCTTACCAACGCTTGACTTAACCGACAACGAAGTAGCTAAGCTACATTTACGCCATTTAGTTGGTGGCCATGCGCCACAAGCGGAAAATGAAGTCGTATTTAGATTTGAGTTTCCTGAAAAACCGGGCGCACTGATGAAATTTCTAGAAGCGATGGGACAAGATTGGAATATCAGCTTATTTCATTATCGCAATCACGGCGCAGATTTTGGCCGCGTACTAGTCGGCATGCAAGTACCGCCTAGAGATACCGCTGAATTTACAAAATTCTTAGTTCACTTAGGTTATCCGCATTGGGATGAAACAAGCAACCCAGCTTACAAATTATTTTTAGGTTAATAGCTCTATAAATAGGCTGCATACAACCGCATTGGTGGTTGTATACAACCACCAAAAGAAAGTCTTAAATTCAACTAACTGTATTTTATCGATTAATTTTCAGGCGCATTTCTTGCTTATTTATACTTACAATTAAGACACAAGCTTAACTACGCATTGCTAAATTGAACCTATGCTGATTTAACATGCCAAATCTCAAAATATAATTAACTTGCCCATACGGAGAAATAAAGAATGAAGTTTAAGCACTTGGCAGTTGTTGCCGCAGTCGGCATGGTTTTTGGGTTGAACGCGAATGCTGCCGATCGTGGTAAAGCCTACGTTTCAAATCAAGATGGCGGCGTATCTGTCATTGATTTAAATACAATGTCTTCAACGGCCAATATTGACGTTAAAGCTGAAGGCCCGCGCGGCTTGGCAGTTAGTGATGATGGAAAACTTTTAATTGTTGCAACGCGTGAAAATGGCAGTGTTTCTATTATCGACACGGCAACTAACGAAGTATTAAGCCAAATTCCTGTCGGTAAAAATCCTGAGTTTGTACGCGTGCGCGGTAACTTTGCTTACGTGTCTTATGAGCCAAGTGCAAAAGGCGGCCCACCACCAGCACCGGGCTCGGCTGCGGAAAATGAAGCGGCTAAACAAGATGCGGACGATGATAAAGAACCAGCTCGCATTGGCATTGTTGATTTAAAATTAGGTAAAAAAGTACGTGAAATTGTCGGTGGCCCAGAAACAGAAGGCATTGAATTTAGCAAAGATGGTAAGCAATTAATCATTACCAACGAAGCCGACAATACCGTCACTGTACACAGCATGAAAACGGGCAAGCTATTAAAAACTATCAAAACCCACGAATATGGTGACCGACCACGTGGCGTTAAAGTTTCCCCTGACGGCAAAACTTACGTAGTAACACTAGAGTACGGCAATAAATTCATGGTAATGGATAAGAGCTTTAAGGTTCTACGCACGGTTGATACTGGCGTAACGCCTTACGGCATTGCTTATGACCGTAAAGGTGAGCGTATTTTTGTTGCGGCCAACAAAGCTAAAACATTAGAAGTGTACGATGCGAAAACCTTTGAAAAAGTGAAAGACATTACAACAGGTAACCGTTGCTGGCACTTTAGCTTTACGCCAGACGATAAAGAAATCTTACTGGCTTGCGGAAAATCAAACGCAGTATTGGTGATTGATGTTGAAAAACTTGAAGTAACAAAACAAATTGAAGATAAAAAAATGCCTTGGGGTTTAGTGACTTATCCTAAAAGCATGGGTAGTTTAGATACAGCAATTAAATAGTCTGTAAGCGGTATATTAAAAACTGAAAAGCCCTGGAAATCAGGGCTTTTCAGTTTTACTTTGCGTCGATTAAAGTTTTACCCTGCATTTAATTTACCCAGTATAAATTCCCACTCTTTTGGGTCAACTGGCGTAATTGACAATCGGTTGCCACGTTGCAATATGCGCATATTCGTCAGTGTTTCATATTCACGTAACTCTTTAAGGCTAAGTAAACGCGTTTTACGCACCAGTTTTACATCTACATTTAGCCAACGTGGATTCTCAGCCGTGGCTTTTTCGTCGTAATATTTGTGCCCTTTGATAAACTGCAATCGGTCTGGGTACGCCAGCTTACTTACCTCGGCAATGCCTGCTATGCCAGGTACATCACAATTTGAATGGTAAAAGAATACACCATCACCCACCTTCATTTGGTCCCGCATAAAGTTACGCGCCTGATAATTGCGAATACCATACCAATCTACCGTTTGATTGGGAAAGCCCGCCAAATCATCAATCGACACATCTGTAGGCTCAGACTTCATTAGCCAATAACGCATAACTCACCTTTATACTAAATTTTTATTGCAGATAATTTTATTACTATTTACAGCATAAATTGTACGACAATATCGTTAAACGACTTAATCAATCATCAGAGAATATTAATATGGCAAATGCTCAACGTAAAGGCTCTGACAAAAATGTGCTCGGCACCGCATTGCAGTTATGCAACGAAGATCCATTAACCGGCTTCACACGTAGCGGTTGCTGCGAAACTGGACCAGAAGATAATGGCAGCCACACTGTATGCGCCCAAATGACCGATGAATTTTTAGCCTATTCAATTTCACGCGGCAATGACTTAAGCACACCACGCCCACAATACGGCTTTGATGGCTTAAAAGCGGGTGACCGTTGGTGTCTATGTGCCGCGCGCTGGCTTGAAGCGTCCGAAGCAGGTTTTGCGCCACCAGTGATATTAGAAGCTTGTCACGTAAAGTGCTTAGAAATCGTAAGTTTGGCAGATTTAAAATACCACGAATTGAGGTAAGTGAAAGAAATGATAGGGAGTTCTCCACGGATATAGCTTAGACCAGCATCCTGAACCAAAAAGGCTCAAGTGGTAAAAGCCTAGAATGCATTAGGTACACCCGTAAAGGGCGCGCGCACAACACTCGAATGACCAAAACCGGTGCTATAAACTAGTTCAAGGAATTATTAGCCTAAACCGCACCGCAGAGAACAAACTTTAAAACTTTGAATTTTTAACACTATTTGAATTTTAACACTAGAGGTTTTATGACTTACTTATTCAATTTAGCTTAAGTAAAGCCAAAACCATTGAAATGATTCTACTATAAATTTCGTTAATATTTTATGACGTTTTGATTATTTAAATTTTTATTGATGATTGAGCTAAATTACTACTTGCTGGCACATGCGTCATCAATCTGGTCTTGCATTTGAGAGATTCTATGTTTAATGTCGCCTACATCTACATTGCCACTTTTAGCGTTTAGCAACTCGTGCGATAAATTAAGTGCCGCCATAATCGCAATACGCTCGACGCCAATAATTTTGCCGCTGTCACGAATGTCGCGCATTTTTTTATCTAAAAAATTAACCGCGTTAATCAGTCCCGGTCGCTCTTCATCGGTACAAGATACCGTGAATTCACGGCCCATGATATTGACATCTACGCCTTTACTTTGGCTCATTGTGTTTTACTCAACATCGTATACTCAACCCTGCCTTAAGGCAGACTCTCCATCAAAGCTTCAATACGCTCACTTGCGCTTGTCATATTGGCTTTTAATAAGGCCGCATCATTCTGCGTTGCACTTAAATCAAGGCGCAACTGCTCATTTTCATTGCGCAAGTCATTGCACAGTGAAATCAATCCTGACAATTTTACTTCTAGCGATTTTAAGTCTGCATCCATGTGCCACTATAATTTAAAAAACTGATTATAGTCAATAGTTAACGTGTAATTTTCAAAGCATTACAATACATTGCAAATGTCACACAAAAAAACCATCCAAAAAAAGTTCCTGCCATTTAAAAAATAAACGTTATAATCCGCCCTTGTTGTTAGGTGCCAAATTTGTTTTCTACAAACGAGGTGAAACTGGGAAATAGGTGCGTTACTGCTTTAATTATTTAAAGTTTAGCTACTCCTGTGCTGCCCCCGCAACGGTAAGTGAGTTTTGATTTATTCAAACAGTTTTGCAATATGCCACTGAGTTTCAGCCTAGAAAAGGCGAGATTTGGGAAGGCGCAAAACACTAGGCTAAAAAACCTAACACTCACGAGCCCGGAGACCGGCCTAAAAACATCGCCTTATTTTAAGGCATGCTAGGCAATACCGCGGGGTGACGGTAAACAAGGCTGCGCAATTTGCGTCGTTAGCTCGACCGCGCTTTCTTTTTTATTCTCAATCTCAGAGTATTCCCTAGCTTTAAAATCTATATGCGGGGCCGCATGTAATTTAGGGAAATATAATGAAAAAATCTACCATTGCCAGCCTGATAGGCTTGGCATTTACCTCACATGCTTTTGCTGTTGAAAATATTAATCTACAAAACGTAGTTGTAACCGCATCTCGCATACCACAAACTCGTGAAAGCGTGATTGCCGATGTAACTGTAATCGACGCTGAAGAAATTCAACGTGGTGGGCAGACCACCTTAGTTGAGTTACTGCAAATGCAGCCTGGCATTGAAATTAGCACTAATGGTGGCGCAGGCAAGTCTTCTGCCATTTTTATGCGTGGCACCAACAATGGTCAGGCTGTAGTGCTTATTGATGGCATTCGTATTAGCTCCGCAACGTTAGGTACAACAGCATTCGAAAACTTATCTATTGCACAGATCGATAGAATTGAAGTTTTACGTGGTCCAGCCACTAGCCTTTATGGCCAAGATGCTATTGGTGGTGTAATTCAAATTTTCACCAAAAAAGGTGACGGAAAACCAAAATTCTATGGCAGTGTTGGTTATGGCACTTACAATACAAAAATAGCTGAAGCTGGTGTTCATGGTCAAATTAACGACACCAGTTTTGCGCTAAATTTATCAGGGCAAAATACTGCTGGCTTCTCTGCACTTGATACCAACAATCCAAATTTTAATGATAAAGATGGTTATAAAAACTTTGCGTTTAATGCATCACTTTCACAGAAGTTAGCTGAAGGCCACGAAATTGGCGTGCAAATATTTAATAGTAACGGCCGTACGCACTTTGATAACAGCTTTAATTTAAGCAATTTTTCATCGCGCTCTGATAGCAAGCAACAGAGCGTGGCTTTGACCTCAAAAAATCAATTTACCTCAATGTGGCTATCCACTCTAAAAGTCGGGTTTGGTAAAGATAAGACAACAAGCTTTGATGAAATAGATCCTTTCTTCAATCCATTTAACCCAACAAAATTTAACACCGAACAAGACCAAATTAACTGGCAAAATGACTTACGCTTACCCATTGGTACACTTACGCTAATGTACGATAGGCTAGAAGAAAATATTAAATCAACGACCTTTTACGATAAGACGAATCGCGTTAACCAAGGATATGTTGCGAGCTATTTGGCTAATATAGGTGCGCATAGTGCTCAGCTTAGCTTACGAGACGACCATAACTCGCAATTTGGTAGCAAAGTAACTGGTAATGTGGGATACGGCTATAGCTTTACTCCCTCATGGCGTGCCACCGCCAGCTTCGGCACTGCCTATAAAGCACCTACTTTTAATGATTTATACTACCCATTTTTTGGTAACCCTAAACTCAACCCTGAGCAATCACGTAACTTAGAGGCTAGCTTACGTTATCAAGCAGATAGAACTAGTGCAAGCGCAACGATTTATCAGAATAAAATACGTGATCTAACAGGTTACGACAATGCTTTTAATTTAGTCAATATTAACAAAGCCCGTTTACAGGGTTTAACGCTTAATGCCAGTCAAGGTTTTGGTAATTTTAACATTAGCGGTAATGCTGATATTCAGTCGCCAACCGATGAAGCGACGGGCAACCTACTTGCACGCCGCGCGAATCGTCACGGTGCGCTAAATGTAAGTTACATCTGGGGTGATTGGCGCTTTGGTGCTGAGGCAATTGCATCATCAGTACGCTATAACAATTTATCAAACACCACGCGCTTAGATGGTTATACGTTATTTAATCTAACGACCACGTATAAAGTTAACCAAGACTGGAGCATACAAGCGCGCGCAAACAATGTGCTTGATAAAAACTATGTATTAGCTGTTGATGGCAACAATATTAACTACAACACACCTGGTGCGAACATATTTATGAATATTCGTTACCAGCCACAGTAATCAAAATGGGTAAAAAATGTTACTATTTTAACTAGTAGCATTTAATTAGATTTAGGCAGGAGCCAACCATGAAATTAATAACAACCGCCTCAAGTAAACATCTGCTGATTGCAGCAGCCATTACCTTTTTAATGCTGCTCACACGTGGCAGCCATGTATTGACCAGTGTATCGCTACCTGATGCAAGTTTAGCCTTGTTATTAATTGGTGGCTTGTATTTAAGAAAAGCGGCTTGGTTAGCATTATTTGTAGTGTTAGCCACTGCGATTGATTTTGGTGCTGCTGCGGTTGATAGCCTGCAAGGTTTTTGCTTAACAACTGCTTATTGGGGTATGTTGCCGACTTATGCCGTAATGTGGTTAGCCGGTTTGTGGTTAAGCAAGCAAGATAATAGTTTTGATGTGTTTAAATATACAATTGCCAGTGTGTTGGCTACGTTTTTAGCGTTTGTTATTTCTACACAAAGTTACTACTTATTTTCAGGCCGCTTTCCAGCCAAAGGCGTAATTGAATCGTTGCAACATGGCTGGGAATATTTACCTAGCTACATGGGCTTTACCGCGATGTATTTGGTGGCGTTTTGGACTTTAGCTAAAGCCTTGCCTAAACTTAGTTTAGCGGTTAAAACTTCATCAGGCATGGCGGCATAATTACTTAGCCGTACTTTATTAAAATAGTATTTAAACCGCGTTAGATTGCAACTCTAGCGCGGTTTTTTTATTGAAACTCACTTCTCAACATAATGGCTGTATCAATTGACTGAATTAAAAAACGAACGCCATTTAGCGCGCATGCAACGTAAAAAAGCGATTGTTGATGCGGGCATTAACGCTGCACAAACTTCACGCGGCTTATTGCTCATTAATACTGGCAACGGCAAAGGTAAATCTACCGCGGCTTTTGGTTTGCTCGCACGAGCACTTGGGCATGGCATGAAAGCGGTCGTAGTGCAATTTATCAAAGGTCGGTCTGACACTGGCGAGGAGGCATTTTTTCGTCACTCTGCTAACCTCACCTGGCATGTAATGGGCGACGGTTTTACATGGGAAACGCAAGATGCCGAGCGAGATATGCAATCGGCGCGTGCTGCCTGGGCAATGGTCTGTGATTATTTGCAAGATGAAACCATTAATTTGGTCATTTTAGATGAGTTTACCTACGCGCTCAAATACCAGTGGCTGACGACTGAGGAAGTATGCTCGGCTTTGGAAAATAGGCCAATCATGCAACATGTAGTGATTACTGGCCGAGCGGCGCCTGAAGCATTGATTGAAATTGCCGATACGGTAAGCGAAATAAATTTGCTTAAGCATGCATTTAAAGATGGTGTACAAGCAATGCCTGGCATTGAGTGGTAAAAATGCCATGAAACCTTTACCTAACGGAATGAAGAGTATTAGCTGTCCTGCCTTATTGGTTTCAGCCCCCGCTTCTGGGCAAGGCAAAACCTTATCTACCGCCGCGCTAGCCAGAGCATGGAAGAATCGCGGACTTAATGTACAGGCTTTCAAATGTGGGCCAGACTTTCTTGACCCGATGGTGCTAGAAGTCGCTACTGGACAAGCTGTTTACAATCTAGATCTAGCCATGTGCGGCGAGCAAGATGGTTTGGCGCGCTTATATACTGCAGCGCAAACTGCGGATGTGATTATCGTTGAAGGCGTGATGGGTTTATATGATGGCATACCTTCTAGTGCAGATACTGCGTTGCGTTATGGTTTGCCTGTAATGCTAACCATTGACGCTAGCGGAATGGCGCAAACCTTTGGCGCACTCGCTTCTGGCTTGCTAAATTTTGATGCTAAATTAATTCCCGCGGGCGTGCTAGCTAATAAAGTTGGTAGCACAGGTCATTCAGACATGTTGCGAGATAGCCTGCAATCTCACCTAAACTGGCTAGGAGCCTTACTTCAAAATGATGCTTATGCGCTGCCAGAGCGCCATTTAGGACTATTTAGAGCGAATGAAATTACTGACTTGGATGCCAGAATTGAAGCTGCAGCGACCGCCTTGGCTCACGCCAGCGCATTACCTTTGCCACCTACGGTAATATTTAACGCACCAGCGGCTTCAATACAACCCAAGCTATTAGCAGGCAAAACCATCGCCATCGCACAAGATGCAGCTTTCTGCTTTATTTACCCAGCCAATATAGATTGTTTGATTGAAATGGGCGCAAACCTTAAGTTTTTTTCACCGCTACAAGACAACACCTTACCTGATGCAGATGCTTACTGGCTACCAGGTGGTTACCCAGAGTTACACCTGAAAGAAATTAGCGAAAATATCGCCATGCGCGAGGCGCTGCATGCGGCTTTTAATGCAAGTAAACCGATACTTGCCGAATGTGGCGGCATGATGGCCTTATCAGAAAAAATTAACGGTGTACCTGCTTTTGGCTTGATAGCAGGTGAGAGTCAAATTGAATCTCGCCTACAAGCTATAGGTACGCAGCACGCTAATTTTTCAGATGATACCAATAATGTTGAGGCTAACATTGGCGCGCATACGTTTCACTATGGAAAGTTCGACACACCGCTAGCAGCTGAATTTCAGGCCACCAGCAAATATGGCGCTGGCGAAAAAATCTATAGACATGGCAGCATTACCGCGACTTTTTTACATTTTTACTTTGCGTCTAATCCAATTTTCGTAGCGAAGCTATTTACTCATGCAAAACCATAAATTCTCAGATGTTGAAATCGCTGACGTCTATCATGCGATAACGGAACGTAGAGATATTCGGCACTTTTTGCCAACGCCGGTTGTACCAGAAATACTTACTAAAATTTTACAAGCAGCACACCACGCACCAAGTATAGGCTTAATGCAACCTTGGCGATTTATCAGAATTACCGATACCAATAAAATGAATCATTTAATCATCAAGATATGCAGAACACATGAGATACGCTAAACGCATTGTATGCTTAACCACAGAGCCAACTGAAGTGCTGTACTTACTCGGTGAGCAGGATCGCATCGTCGGCATTTCCGGCTACACCACACATCCCGCCATCGCCAGAAAAGAAAAGCCTAAAGTATCGGCATTTACCAGCGCTAAAATAGATAAGATCTTAGATTTAAAGCCTGACTTAGTGATTGGTTTCTCTAATTTACAGGCCGATATTGCCGCATCGCTCATCCGTGCTGGTATTGAAGTGCATATCTTTAATCAGCGATCAATTGCGCAAGTATTGAATATGATTGCGACGATAGGTGCGCTAGTAGGCGCATCAGATATAGCTGCCAAGCTCATTTCTGATCTAGAAAGCACGCTTAATCAAGCACGTGAAACTGCCAAAAAATTTCCCGTAAGGCCAAAAGTCTACTTTGAAGAATGGGATGATCCCATGATGTGTAGCATACGCTGGGCAATGGAGCTGATTGAGATTGCCGGCGGAGATGATTGTTTTCCTGAGCTTTCACACTTTCAAAGCGCGAAAGATCGTATTGTGACAGCTCAACAAGTACTAGAGAGGCGCCCAGACATTATAATAGGCTCATGGTGTGGTAAGAAGCTTCAGCTCAGCCAGATTGTAGCGCGTGAAGGTTGGGTGGCTATTCCTGCGGTAAAAAACGGTTTTGTACGCGAAATAAAGTCGGCAGATATTTTGCAACCGGGGCCGTCGCTCATTACACTTGGCTTAAAACAAGTTCAAGCAATTATTCAAGAATGGCAAGCGGCATATTCGCTTGAAAAAATGGAGTAATCGAACATGGCTACACACTTAATTTTAGGCGGCGCACGTTCAGGCAAAAGCGCTTATGCAGAAAGCCTTGCCACACAAAGCCAATTAGCCGTCACTTACATTGCCACCGCGCAAGTCTATGACGATGAATTTGGTGCGCGAGTGCAACACCACAAAAACCGCCGACCTGCAAGCTGGGCGCTGGTAGAAGAGCCACATTACCTTGCCCAAACACTCAAGCGTTTAGCCGCACCGAATCAATGTTTAATTGTCGATTGCCTCACACTGTGGCTAGCACAGTGGATATGCGCTGACTGCAATCCACCTAAAGAATCAAGCTGGAAGGCAGAGTGCAAGGCGCTGTTAGCACTTCTACCTAGCTTGCAAGGCACCATTATTTTGGTGAGCAATGAAGTCGGCATGGGTATTGTACCCATAGGTGAAATTAACCGACAGTTTCAAGATGAGCAAGGTCGCTTGAATCAAGCGGTTGCGTCATTATGTAACCAAGCAACATTTGTGGCAGCAGGCCTGCCCTTAAAATTAAAAGGCTAATAAGCACATTGATTTTAAGCGTCTTAAAATTAATACACAAAACCCCAGTGATGGCGATGCGAAGCATGAGTATAAAACATGCAAAAGCAAGCACTAAACTGATAGATAAACTTGCCGCAGACTTAAACATCCAGCTTATCCCAATCTAAATGTTGTTCAACACAATCGGCTAAGCGCTCCAACCCCGCTTCACGGAGTTGCTCATAATCGAACGGTGAATCCTCCATATTAGCTAAGCCAGCCCACGTTAACCAAGCCGCAATTGATTCTGCATGGTCAAATAATCCATGTAAATAAGTGCCGGCAATTTGATTGTCTGGTGAAATAGCACCTTCAAACTGGCCGTTAATAATGAGTGCCGGTCTGCTTAACGCTTCGCCAGCACTAACACCCATGTGAATTTCATAGCCAGTTACGGTGGCATCAGTAAAAGTAAGTTTGCCAGTTACATGCGCGAGTTTTTTCTCTTGCATGAGCGTGGTTTCCATTGCTAACCATGTAAATCCAACGCTCGAACCAGCTTCACCTTCTAGTCCATGCGGGTCGTGAATCATATTTCCCAGCATTTGAAAACCGCCGCAAATACCCAGCACTTTTCCGCCATAGCGTAGATGCTTAGTGAGCGTTTGCTCCCACTGAAAGGCTCTTAGATACTCAATATCGCTTCGTACATTTTTGCTGCCAGGTAGAATAATAAAATCGGCTGGTGGAATCGCCCCGCCCATTTTAACGAATTTAAAATCTACTTGCGGATGCAGACGAAGTGCATCAAAGTCGGTGTGATTGGAGATATGCGGTAACACTGGCACAACGACTTTAATTGAATGCTCACTGACCGCAGCGGCACTGGTTGAAACTGCATCTTCGGCTTCAATGTGTAAATCATGCAAATATGGTAAAACGCCAATCACTGGTTTGCCGGTTTCTTTTTCCAGCCAATCTAAACCTGATTGCAACAAGGCAATATCACCACGAAAACGATTAATAACAAAACCGACCACTCGGCTTCTTTCAGATTCAGACAGCAAGGCAAGCGTACCTACGATATGTGCAAACACGCCGCCTCTATCAATATCTGCAATTAGAAGTACAGGGCAATCTACCGCTTCAGCAAAACCCATATTGGCAATATCACCATCACGCAGATTGATTTCTGCGGGACTACCTGCGCCTTCAACAACAATGCACTCGTATTGACTTGCAAGCCGCTGATAAGAGTCTTGCACGGCGCGCATAGCTGTTGGTTTATAGGCATGATAGCCAGTGGCTTCAAGGTTACAAACCACCTTGCCTTGAATGATCACTTGGCAGCCAGTATCAGAATTAGGCTTTAGCAGTACTGGGTTCATATCCGTATGCGGCAGCAAACCACAAGCTTGCGCTTGCACTGCCTGAGCGCGGCCGATCTCGCCACTATCGAAGCTTACTGCTGAATTCAATGCCATATTTTGCGGCTTGAATGGCGCGACTTTAATGCCTCTACGATACAATACGCGACATATTCCAGCCACGAGCGTGCTTTTACCTGCGTCTGACGTAGTACCCTGAATCATTAATGTTTTCATACTCTAATTATCTCATAACACCTTCCATCGCTATCCTTGCAGTCGTACTGGATTACATTTTGGGCGAACCGCGCCGCTATCATCCATTAGTAGGTTTTGGCTGGTTTGCTGACAAGTTTGAACATTGCTTTAATCCAATACATTTTCAACATAAAGCTAAGCAACGTATAATAGGCATGCTTGCATTGGTATTACTGCTAAGCCCTTTTGTAATGCTGACACACTGGCTATGTGATACAAACCCCACCAGCGTTATTGCCAACACATTGCTACTCTACTTTGCCATTGGCCATAAAAGCTTGCATGACCATGCCAACGCCGTGACTAGCGCGCTAAAAAACAATGATGGTGCCTTAGCAAAAACTGCCGCATCTTACATGGTAAGCAGAGATTCAGCGGCAATTGAACCCATAGCCGCTACGATAGAATCAGTACTTGAAAATGGCAATGATGGTGTGTTTGGCGCTCTATTCTGGTGCTTTATTGTGGGTGGGGCTGGTGCATCGGCTTTTAGGCTAGCCAACACAATGGATGCGATGTGGGGCTATAAAACGCCTCTATTTTTCTATTTCGGCTGGGCGGCAGCACGGTTCGATGACGTTTTGAATTACATCCCCGCACGGTTAACCGCGCTAACTTACGCTGTTCTGGGCAATACAAAATTAGCGCTAAAATGCTGGAAAACTCAAGCCCCACTTTGGGACAGCCCTAACGCTGGGCCGGTTATGTCAGCTGGCGCAGGTGCACTTAGTATGAAGTTAGGTGGTGCTGCCCGTTACCAAAACGAGTGGCATCAACGCCCTGTGCTTGGTGCAGGAAAAGTGCCTGTTGCTGAGGATATTGAACGCGCACTAACATTAGTAAGACATGGCGTTTATCTATGGCTTGCCGTGTATTTAATCATCGGCTGTTCATATCAACTAGTGATTTTTTATGCTTGAACATGGCGGAAACTTAAGTCTAGCCGCTCATCAATACGGTATTCCGTTTGAATACTGGTTAGATTTATCAACAGGTATCAATCCAAATGGTTACCCAATTGCAGATATTCCAGCCTCAGCATGGCAAAGACTGCCGATAGATAATGACGGGCTTGTCATGGCCGCTTGTAATTATTATGGAGCCAATCTGCACTTGCCACCGCGGGTTCGCAAGCGGCTTTACAAGTGTTACCACAAATACGACAGACATCTCAATTAAGCACCAAATGTAAAACTGCGTCGTCTAAAGTAGCAATGCCAAAATTGATGTATCAGGAACATGCTAAAGCTTGGCAACGCAATGGCTTCGAGGTCGTTTTGTTTGACGCTTATCCAGATAAAAACATCATTAACAATGTAGATGTACTTTTACTTTGCAATCCCAACAACCCAACTGCGACACAGTTTCAAGTTGCAGAATTATTCAATTGGCACAGACAACTAAGCCAGCATGGCGGCTGGCTAGTGGTGGATGAAGCTTTTATAGACGTCACGCCAGAATATAGCATGGCCAAATACGCACATTTAGAAGGCTTGTTTGTATTACGCTCGCTAGGTAAGTTTTTTGGCTTAGCAGGCGTAAGAGTTGGGTTTTTACTAGGCGACGAGAAAGCGCTAACACACGCACAAGAAATCATTGGCCCATGGTCAATAGCAGGTCCAAGCCGCTTTATTGCACAACAAGCGCTTATGGATACAACATGGCAAGACAATTCACGCTGGCAACTGTCTGCTAATAGCTTCAGGCTTGCTACATTGCTGACTCAATATGGTTTAACGCCTACGGCAGGCACTGCATTGTTTCAATTTTCACCCACTATGTTAGCGGCTAAGTGGCAGCAGCATTTAGCCAAGCAAGGTATTTGGGTGAGGCTTTTTTCAGGAAATAATAGATTAACAAAACATACAGACTTAACTGAATACTCAGCATTACGATTTGGTTTGCCGCCAGAAGACGGGTGGGAGCGGCTGGAAACTGCACTTAAAAACTTTATTGAAATATAAGCTCAATCAAAGATTCATAAAGAGCACTTTAGGGATTTCACCATTGAACTCTAACTGCGTCACGCTCGCATGGTCTATGGTAATTCTGAATAGTCGTTTTAGCGGCATTTGCAACACCTCTACAATCAGTGCGCGAATAAAGCCGCCATGCGTTATCACCAAGATATTTTTACCGAGTGAGTGACTGCTTACATCTTCTACAAAGCTTTTAGAACGCGTATGTAGTTGTGAGAATGTTTCACCACTCGGTGGCGCTAAATTGGCGTAATCATTCGCCCAAACATCAAACACATCACGCGGAATCTCATTCCACCGACTCATTTCCCAATCGCCAAAATGCAGCTCTTTTAAACGCTCGTCCAATTGAATATCTGCGTTAGAAAACCCCAAGCTCGCATCGGCACATAAGGCTTGTGCAAGTTTATGGCAGCGCTGCAAAGGACTGGCATAAATCGCATCAAATGTTAAGTTTGCCAGTTTTTTCTGTAAACTTTGGCGCTCAGCTTCAAAGTTAGCAGACACATCAACATCGCTTTGCCCGTAGCAGATGCTAGGCGCAATATCTAAAGAAGTGTGGCGAACGAGGGTCAGCTTCATCGTGTGCGCTTACAGTTTAGCAAACAGCGCAGCGCTGGCAAGTAAGCCAACATAAAAAGCGACTTCAGTGAGCTGTTGCATCGCACCTAAACAATCGCCCGTGTAGCCACCAATGCGAGTGTGTATTTTTGCACTAAACCATAACCAAACAATGGCAACGGGCAATAAGGCGAATATAAATTTCATTTCTAAAAATGCCAGTGGTAGCAAACCAAAAAATGTGGCGATACTTAATTCCATCACGTTTAATTGCGTCGCAAGCGCTTTAGATTTACCTTCGGATTTAACGTAATTTTGTGTAAACATCACCAATACCGCACACAAACGGCTAAGCGCATGGCCTGCAATCATCGAAGCAGGAATAAACATGACGGTTTGATAGCTGAGCGCTTGATATTTCGTCAGCAATGCCAATAACAAACCAACCGCTCCATAGCTGCCGATGCGCGAATCGACCATGATAGTGAGTACCTGATCACGGCTCCAGCCACCGCCTAAGCCATCAATTGCATCAGCCAAGCCATCTTCATGAAATGCACCTGTGAGCAAAATTGTCGCGGCCATACTGATAAGCACAGCGACTTCTAAAGGCAATAAAATATCGCACAGCCAAAATACTAGCGCGCCAAAAGCACCCACTAAAATACCAACCAAGGGGAAAAAGCGCGTTGATTTATTCAAATCCGCCTCATCAAAATGTTCAAAGTGAACAGGAATACGTGTAAAAAACATAATTGCAGTTAAAAAATAGCGCCATTGATTGTTAGCAGAAGCGATCATAACTTCTGCGAAATACTGGCTGATTCAAACGATGCCATCGTATTTAAAAAATTAACGGCCGCAAGTACCAATGGGTAGGCAAGCGCAGCTCCGGTACCTTCACCGAGTCGTAAATCCATATTGAGCAAAGGCTTAACTTGAAGAAAATCTAACATTTTTTTATGGCCAGATTCATCAGAACAATGGCTAAATACACAATAATGTAAAATATCAGGTTGTAGTTTAGCTGTAACTAATAAGGCAGCCGTAGTAATAAAGCCATCAATCAACAAGGTACATTGCTTGTGAGCCGCTTGCAGCATAGCGCCCACCATCATGGCAATTTCAAAACCACCAAAAGTTGTCAGCACCTGCATGGCATCACTCGCATTTAGATGATGATGTTCAATCGCTTGCGTCAATACTTGGATTTTTTGTGTCAAACCCACATCATCTAAACCCGTTCCACGACCAACACAATGCTCGATAGGCAGTTCGCATAAAACACTCATCAAACAACTCGCAGATGACGTATTGCCTATGCCCATTTCACCAAAACCGAACACATTACAGCCATCAGCAATTTGTGCATCGACAATATTTGCGCCGCGTTCCAATGCCTGTTCACACTGCACAAGCGTCATTGCAGGTTCAATTAAAAAGTTACGTGTGCCAAAAGCAACTTTGGCATCGATTAAATCTTGGTTTGCTGCAAAAGCGTGATTAACACCACTATCAACCACGCGTAAGCGCATATTATTTTGTGTTGTAAATACATTAATCGCCGCACCGCCTTGCAAAAAATTTAACACCATTTGTGCGGTAACGGCTTGTGGGTAGCTACTTACTCCGGCCTCAACAATGCCATGGTCTCCCGCAAACACCAGCATAGTAGCTTGAGAAAACTGCGGCGTAAGGCTTTGTTGAATCAAACCTATTTGTAAAGCAACCGCCTCCAACATACCCAAAGCACCTAGCGGCTTAGTTTTATGGTTTACTTTATCAATAAGTGCACTTTTGAGCGTCTGATTTGGCTGGCTAATATTAAATGGCATCACAGTTATTTCAACTTTTTTACGAGCCGTGATTTTACATGAGCGCCCGTGTTTTTGCTTAAGTCTATATTTTCAAGTACATTGAAATCTCGTCATTAAGTAATAAGTAAAATTAATCGCATTCAGTGCGATTATATTTGGTAGTTTTTTTGTAAGTTTGCTATAATGCGCGGCTTGCAAACGTTTAACGATATTTGCAAGTGTAATGATGCTTGCATTGTTATGCATGGCCGAGTAGCTCAGTCGGTAGAGCAGCGGATTGAAAATCCGCGTGTCACTGGTTCGATTCCAGTCTCGGCCACCAATTAGAATAAGGCTCACAGCGATGTGGGCTTTTTTCATTTATACGCCATGGGACACTGGCGGGACACTTCAAATAAACAATTCACACCAATTACACACCACACGCGCTATTCACAGCCGTTACGATTCAGTGTCACTAAGTATTAAACCCACTAGCAACAATCAAAATTTAACGCTAATTCAGCGAATAGTTACCGCTAAACTACTGATTAAAATTTAAGCATAATTGCCCCATAAATGCCCCATTTTAACTATTGATGCCCCGCCATTGCCCCATATAAAAATATATTAGTTACATATTATTGATTTATATAGTAAATATTATTTAGGTTTGCGGATTATCTATCCGCATTGCTATTTATTGTAGCTTGTTGTATTGTGTTACTTACAGTTAAAACAATAGGTGGCAATCATGGCAAGTATTGAAAAGCGGATTAGTGAAAATGGCGACATATCTTATCGCGTGAAGGTTCGCATTAAAGGCCACCCTATAGAGACTGCAACCTTTGAACGTAAGACCGATGCCAATACATGGGCAGCTTCTACCGAGAGCGCAATTAAAGAAGGCCGCCACTTCAAAACGACTGAGGCTAAAAAACACACGCTGAAAGATTTAATCGACAGCTTTATTAAATATGAGCTACCTAAGAAGCCTAAGAACTCACGAAATAAAGAGACTCAATTATTATGGTGGTCGTCTGAGATTGGCCGTTATACATTGGCTGATGTGACCCCCGCTTTAATTGCAGACTGTAGAGACACTTTACTTACTGGCTTAACCCCGAATAAGACTAAG
>JAYWDO010000123.1:0-10268 GCA_043779795.1 Pseudomonadota bacterium | reverse complement strand
GTGCACATTTACGCATGATGATTGCTTACTTAAAAGATAATCTATATTGTAAAAAATGGCGGCTAATGCCATCTAATACTGCAGTGCAACCTTTAGTCGTTGGCGGAAATTTAGAAGCCTTGGCATTAAGTGAGCATTTGCAAACGTTAGGTATTTTAGTGCCAGCTATACGCCCACCTACTGTGCCAGTCGGAACGTCAAGGTTACGCATATCGCTATCTGCTGCGCATTCTTTAGACGATATTAAACAGTTAGTTGCGGCGATTCATCAAGCTGAAAGTGTCTTATGATTATAGCGCCAGCTAACGTTAACATTGAATCTACAGGTACTGGCCCAAACCTCGTGTTGCTGCACGGTTGGGCGATGAACGGCGCGGTATGGCATCCGCTGGCTAAAAGCTTAGCCAAGCACTTTACGCTACATATAGTCGATATACCTGGCATGGGTTTAAGCCGTCCGATTGAGCCTTATCATCTACACTTAATCGCCGAAAAAATTGCAGAAATATTACCTGCTAATGCGGATATTGTTGGATGGTCTTGGGGTGGGCAGGTTGCGATGCGAATTGCCTTAGATCACCCTGATGCAGTGCGTAGGCTGGTTTTAGTGGGCACAACACCCTGTTTTGTGAATAAAAATAGCATAAAAGAGCAAGCCGAATGGAGCTTAGGTATTGCTTCGGAGGTCTTTAGCAAATTTGCCGATAATGTCGATGTTGATTACCATAAAACGATGACGCAGTTTCTAACGCTGCAATGCATGGGTGATATACGAGCGAGAATTACCGTCAGGATGTTACGTAAAAAATTTGAAGAACGCCCCGCGCCAACCACACTAACGTTGCAAAAAGCGCTCAACATTTTGCTTGAAACGGACTTACGTACTGAAGTTGAATTTTTAAGAAAACCAACACTATTGATTCATGGCGATCGCGACACGCTAGCGCCAGTTCAAGCCGCACATTGGATGATGCAAAATCTACCAGTTAGTTTTTTACGCGTGATTGCGGGTGCTTCTCATGCACCATTTTTATCGCATCAAGAGCAGTTTGTTGATGCACTGGTTCAGTTTTTAGAACCAGCTGCGCCTTAACCAAGAGTTATTCAATAATGACAGACGATATTTATCACATAGATAAAGCACGCGTACGCGCCTCATTTGGTCGCGCCGCGAACACCTACGATGCTGCCGCAATACTGCAAAAACAAGTGCGCGAAGAAATGCTAAGTCGCTTAGATTTAGTGAAGTTAAACCCACAAGTGATACTGGACGCAGGTTGTGGCACAGGTGCTGCTAGCCATGTCTTGCAAAAACGCTTTGCAAAATCACATGTCGTATCGCTAGATTTTGCATTACCTATGTTACAAAAAACCAGAAGCACTGGCGACATTAGTTTGCTGCACCAAATTAAAAATCTATTCGGTACTGCAAAGCAAAATTTGCTCTGTGCTGATATTGAATCATTACCTTTGCTTAGTGCCAGTGTAGGCTTAGTGTGGTCTAATCTAGCGATTCAGTGGTGTAATGATTTAGACATTGCCTTGCAAGAGTTTCACCGGGTACTGCAACCAGAAGGTTTGCTTATGTTCAGTACCTTTGGGCCAGATACTTTAAAAGAGCTACGCATTGCCACCAAAGGTAAAGATGCAGGCGAGGGTAGTTTTACCAGCGTCAGCCGATTTATTGATATGCACGATATTGGTGATGCCTTGGTGCGCGCAGGGTTTAGTGCGCCAGTGTTAGATATTGAGCGGTTTACACTGACTTACGATGATGTGAAAAGTGTGATGCGTGACTTGAAAAGTATTGGCGCACATAACGCCACAGATGGGCGTGCACGTGGCTTGCTCGGGCGTGGTTTTTTGCAAAACTTAGTATTAAATTATGAGCAGTTTCGTGTTGATGGTAAATTGCCAGCCACTTTTGAAGTGGTATACGGACATGCTTGGCGTGGTAAAGATAAACCAAAGTTTGATGATGGCGTATCGCCAGTTACATTCAAACCTAGAAATAAATAAAGCCAAATGCAGCAATCTTATTTTGTAGTTGGTACAGATACCGATGTAGGTAAAACCTATGTTGCAAGTGGGCTTGTGCAATATTTTGTGCAATTAGGTTTGAAAGCAATAGGCATGAAGCCCGTTGCTTCTGGCTGCGAGCGCAATCAACAGGGCGAGCTTTTTAATGAGGATGTGCTGGCTTTAATCAACGCGAGTAACGTAAAAGCGTCGTTAGATTTAATTAACCCATACCGTTTTTCGCCAGGAATTGCACCGCATATCGCGGCAGAGCAAGTGGGTGTGGCAATCAAATTAGATTCAATCACTCAAGCTTATTTACAACTAACAACTTTGGCCGATGTTGTGATTGTTGAAGGCGCGGGTGGTTTTTTTGTTCCATTGAATCAAACACAAACATTGGCCGATTTAGCTTTGCAGCTTAACATTCCTATTATTTTAGTGGTGGGTATGCGTTTAGGCTGCATCAACCACGCACTACTCACGGTTGAAGCGATACAAGCACGTGAATTAAGTCTGGCAGGCTGGGTGGCGAATCAAATTGATCCAAATTTTGAAATGTTTGAAGAGAATTTCAGTAGCTTACAACAGCGCATTGCTGCGCCGTGTTTGAGCGTGGTGCGCTGGCAGGGTAAAGTTTCTTTAGCTATACCAGTTTAAAACCATAACATAGGTCAAACCAGCACCTATCTCCACACTTTTTTCGCCAGGAAAAAAATCATATGCAGCTAGCTGGGTTGCCTCAGTTTAAGTCTATTGGGCGATTTCTGCAGTTTCAACCACCACTTTATATAGTTGAGCTTCTTGTGGCGTGGATACCCGCTGGCCAATGGCTATTTGATTGCGCTTACCAGGAGCTATGCCGCCAGTAATCTGCATTGGTGCGCTTTGAGCGACTACACGACCTGTGCTTGCATCATATTTCACCACACGTACTTGCACGCGACCTATTGGCGTAGCGGTGTTGTTTTGCACTACGGCATATAAATTACCTGCATTATCTGCTTGTGCACCTGCTTGAATATACTTGGCTGGATTACGAGGTAAATCTAAGCGTACACCGCGCGCTGAAGCTTCTTTACCTATATCTGAATTAGAATCTGCGGCGACTTGATAGTGCTGCAATGCGAGATCCGTTTCACCTCTGCTTTCCGCAATTTGGCCTAGCAATGAATGACCCGGTGCAGTGGGTAGCAACTCATTGGCGTGTTTAAGGTAAGGTTCTGCTTCTGTTTTTTTGCCCATATTAAATAGTGCAATGCCGCTTTGTATGTATGGCTTAAAATAGTCAGGCTGGATTTTGATGGCTTTATCGTAGAATGCCAGCGCTTCTTGTGATTTTTTCTCCGATAGTGCAATATCGCCTAACAACTCTTGAAAGCGCGCTTCACGTGGCTCACCGGCTATGGCTTGTTTCGCTAGCGTGGTCGCTTTTGCCGTATCTTTTGCCGCGAGTGCTTTTACGCCTTCATCGTAGGCTTTGTAAGCCGCTTGGGTTGATTTCAGTTTAGCTACTTTTTGAGCATAGATTTCCTTACCCCACTCACCACCTGCGCCTAATCTTGCAAGGGTAAGTTTATTCTCAGCCACACGTTCGGGAGAAGGTGGGTGACTTGCAAATAAACCATCAATAAAGCTACTTTTACGATCAGCACTTAAACGCACAAAGGTTTCTTGTAAGGTTACCGCTGCGGTTGGGTCGTAACCCGCTTTCTTCATATATTGCATGCCGTATAAATCGGCTTCACTTTCTGCATCACGTCCGTATTTACTGGTGGCCAACTGCGAACCAAGTTGCGCACCACCCACAATTAAATTGGCGTAATTGTTATTTTTCGCACCAATACCAACAGCCACCATCGCGCCTTGCATGAGCATGCCACGCTCCATGCTCTTGGCACCATGCCTCGCTGCGGCATGTACCATTTCATGGCCCATTACTGCGGCTAGTTCCGCTTCACTATTTAACTCATAAAGTAGACCGCGATTAAATGCAATTTTCCCACCTGGCATCGCCCAAGCATTGGGTACAGAGTCATTGATTACGGTGTATTCATAAGGCAATTGACGGTCAGATACTGCCGCCAGCTTATTCCCTACGCTTTGCACATAGGCTGTGAGTTCAGGGTCAATAATGTAATCGCCGCCTTGAGATTGACGTGCAGGTGCGTAATTTTTTTGGCCAATTGAAATCTCTTGCGATTCTGAAACGATTTGAAACTCTCGTTTTTTGGTCACGGGGTTTGTGCCGCACGCACTGGTTAAAAGTGTGATTGTTGAGATTAAAACAAGGATAAAACTTTTATACATGCCGTGTGATAAGTGCTGTTTTAACATAGTATTTACTCTTTAATTTGATGAAATCATAACGTAAAAATGTAGATAAAAATTATTTTTAGGAGGTGTTAGGTAAAAATTTGTATTGTAAATGGTATTGGCATTGCACTGAATCTATGCGCCATAAAGTTGATATGATTCTAGATAATCAATGACATTGTCAGGCATTAAATAACGCACTGATTTTTTGAGTTGCAAGTTGTTGCGTATGGCGGTAGATGAAATGTCTAGCGGCGTAATGGCTTGCATCGTGATAAAACCAGCACTGGACTCACGCAAATCATCAGCGTTTTCTGTGTAATGATTATGCAAAAACGTATCTAATAATTGAGGTAAAGGCTCGGCTTTTGCGGCAAGTGGCCTTTGTACTAATGCAATGTGACAAAGGGTTATGATGTCTTGCCAGCGATGCCAAGTGTTGAGTTTGGTAAAGGCATCACTACCCATGAACAATATCAGACTTGCTTGGCCACCAAGTTCGTCACGTAGGCTTAGTAAGGTATCTACCGTGTAAGATGCGCCTGTTCGATGTAATTCGCGGTTATCAAACGTGAAAATAGGATTGTTTGTAATGCCTAATTTAACCATCTCTGCACGATGCTCTGCGCTGACATCTGGTGCTGTTTTATGCGGTGGATTGGCTGATAAAATAAAGCGAACCTCATCTAAACAAAGCGATTCAGCAAGCTCTTGCGCCATGCGCAAATGCCCAAAATGGATTGGGTTAAATGTACCACCCAAAAGCCCGATGACTGGTTGCGTTATACGTTGCATTTAACTTAGTATTTACGCTCTAACTTGGCCGTCGCCCAACACAATATACTTAAGCGAAGTCAGGCCATCTAAACCGACTGGACCACGTGCGTGTAACTTGTCTGTAGAGATGCCAATTTCAGCGCCTAAGCCATATTCAAAACCATCTGCAAAGCGGGTAGAGGCGTTTACCATCACGCTACTTGAATCAATTTCACGTAAAAATATACGCGCTTTGGTGTAGTTTTCAGTGACGATTGCTTCTGTGTGCTGTGATGAATGTTGGTTGATGTGCGCAATCGCTTCATCTAGACCACTGACGACTTTGCATGAAATAATCGCGGCTAAATACTCTGTGTAATAATCTTCGTCTGTGGCTAGCTTAGCTTGTTTTACTAGCGCACAGGTTTCTGCGCAACCACGAATCTCAATGCCATGAGCCGTGAGCATATCTGCAATTTTTGGCAACATGGTGCTTGCCACAGAACGTGCAATTAACAATGACTCTGTGGTGTTGCAGGTACCTAAACGTTGCGTTTTGCTGTTTTCTACGATGCGTAAGGCTTTATTAAAATCGGCATCATCATCTACGTAAACATGGCAATTACCGTCTAAATGTTTAATCACAGGAATGCGCGCATCGTTTGAAATACGCTCAATCAAGCCTTTGCCGCCGCGTGGCACAATCACATCTACATATTGTTTCATGGTGATGAGTTCGCCGACGGCTGCTCTATCTGTGGTTTCTACCACTTGCACTGCTGTGGTTGGTAAACCTGCCGCGGCTAAGCCTTCATGCACCAGTTTTGCTAATGCTTGATTGCAATGAATCGCCTCGCTACCACCACGTAAAATAGCGGAATTGCCAGATTTTATACATAGCCCAGCTGCGTCTATTGTCACATTTGGCCGTGCTTCATAAATAATACCAATCACGCCAAGTGGTACGCGCATTTTGCCAATTTGAATTCCGCTAGGGCGATATTTGAAATCGGTCATTTCGCCAATTGGGTCAGCAAGGTTAGCGATTTGTGCTAAGCCTTCAACCATAGTGTTGATTGATTTTTCAGTGATGGTGAGTCGATCTAACATAGCCTCATCAAGCCCACTAGCGCGCGCAGCCTCTAAATCAAGTTTATTAGCAACGAGTAGCGCAGTTTTTTCACGTAAAATAGCCGCTGCAATATGTGTGAGCGCTTGGTTTTTAATATTGGTATCAGCACTTGCCATCAAGCGCGAAGCTTTGCGTGCCTCGATACCCATTTGTTGCATGTAATTCTTAATATCCATGATATTTATATCCATGTTTGATTATATTTTTATATAGATTAGTTTTATGTTGATTTGTATCTGCTAGCGACCACTTACTTTAGCAAGCCCAAAACAAAGCCTGGAAATCTCTAACCAGGCATCGCCTAACATAACACCCTTGGCGGTTTTATCAATATCGGCTAGTTTTTGCAAAGCGGCTTCTAATTGGCGCAAGCTTAATCTTGCCAGCGCCCGCTTCACTATTGGTTGTTTGTCACCATAAATACGCGCATTGGTCATGGCGTTCGCCACATTTTCACCGCGCATCTCAGCTTGCTTAATTCGTACTAGTGGTCGCAATGCCCACATTAGCGGGTTCATCACCGCTACTGCATTCTCACCTTCGTCTTGCAAACCTTGCAAAATACGCACAGTGCGCTCAATATCGCCAGCTAGCACTGCATCTCCCAGCTGAAAAGCATCGTAGCGCGACACATTAAGCACCGCCTCGCGCACCGTTGCATCATCTAATTCGCCTTGCGGATACAGCAAACCTAACTTTTGTACTTCTTGATTCGCCGCCAGCAAATTACCTTCTACCTGATGCGCTAAGAATTCTAGCGTTTGCTGGCTGGTATACTGACCTTGCTGAGATAGTCGGTTGGCAATCCATTTTGGTAGATTAGCGGCATCTACTTCATCAATCGTAATTGTCACTGCCTGTTTCTCTAGCGCGGTAAACCAAGCACTACTTTTAGCTTCGCGCTCTAATTTAGGCAAAATAATCACAAGGCAAGTATCAGGAATCGCCTTATTTGCTAACGCTTGCAATGCTTTACTGCCATCAACTCCCGGCTTGCCTGATGGAATGTTTATTTCCAACAATCGACGGCTGGCAAATAGCGAGATTGATTGCCCGTAAGATTCAATTTGCTGCCAATTAAAATAACGATCAACCATTAAACTATTTCGCTCATCAAAACCTTGTGTGCGAGCGGCGGCACGGATCGCATCTAAACTTTCACGTTGTGCTAGTGGCTCGTCACCGACTAACACATATAGTGCTTGCAGGCCTTGTTTTAAGTGAGTGGCTAGCTGAGCTTGTGTTAAACGCATAAAAACCTAGCTAGTTTACCACTGGTTTAATTGCAGTTAAACGACGCAGAACCTCGCGCACCGCATCACTGCGCATGTCGGTATTTAATTTAGCTTCTTCATCTAATTTACCCAGCAAGGCATTATCGTTGTATGAAAAGTCACGACGAGCCTGCACTGTTTGCACTGCGCTCCACGTTGGGCTAGCTGGCGCGCGTGTTCTAAAGTTCACACTGTAATTAAGCTCATATTCACGCACCACGCCACCACCGCTTAAAGATAAAATACGTTTTTCATTGATTTCATTGATTAATTCAAGCAACAACTCTGCATCGGCGGCTTCTTTAACGACTTGAATACCATTGGTTTTAAATGACCGATTAAGCTCTCTGGAAATGCTGAGTTTTGCACCTTGAATATACAAGTTCTTAAAAGATAAATCAGCCACACCGCGTAGCTGAAACCCGCATGCAGCAAGTGTTAAGCTCAATAACAGCACGAAAGCCAAACTCGCACGCAGTGCTATATTTGACAGCATATTTTGGTTTGATCGATTATCTTGCATATTAATTTCCTTCATATCGCTATTATTAATGGCGCTATGCCACCACAATGTTGATGAGTTTGTTTGGCACTACTACGATTTTACGTACGGTCATGGTTTCTTCTATAAATTTTTGTACAAAAGGTTGCGCCAAAGCTATTTTTTCTAAAGCTTCTTTGGACTCAGTTTTGGCAACGATAATGCTGCCGCGCAACTTACCATTCACCTGAATCACGTAATTTACCGTATCTTGTACCATTGCAGATTGATCTGCAATAGGCCAGCCAACGTCTAAAATATGGCTTGCAGGACAAAGTTCTGACCATACTGCTTGGCAAATATGCGGCACTATAGGTGAAAGTAAAAGCACAACATTTTGTAACACTTCTTGACGCACTTGACGCGTAGTTTTATCAGTGGCTTCAATTTTGGCTAATGCGTTCATTAACTCCATCACCGATGAAATCGCCGTGTTAAAGCTATGGCGACGCGCATAATCATCAGCCACTTTTTCGATAGTCATGTGTAATTGTAAGCGAATATTTTTCAGCTCAGTCGCTAGGTCTGGAGATAGCTCTGCTAATGGATAAGCGGCAGTTTCACCCAAGCTTACGTGCTCATAAACCGCTTTCCAAAGTCTGCGTAAAAAGCGATTTGCGCCTTCTACACCACTATCTGCCCATTCCAAGCTTTGCTCAGGTGGTGCAGCAAACATCATAAATAGGCGCGCAGTATCCGCGCCATAAAGATCAATCAGCTCTTGCGGGTCAACGGTGTTGCCTTTAGATTTGCTCATTTTAGTGCCGTCTTTCAGCACCATACCTTGCGTTAGCAAGTTAATAAATGGTTCGTCATTTTTAATTAAACCTACATCACGCATCAGTTTATTAAAGAAGCGTGCGTAGAGTAAATGCAAAATTGCATGCTCAATGCCGCCTACATATTGGTCAACTGGCAGCCAATAGTTCGCACGTTCATCAACCATGGCCGTATTGCTATCAAAGCTAGCATAACGGGCAAAATACCAAGATGATTCAAAAAAAGTATCTAAAGTATCGGTTTCGCGCGTTGCTTTGCCATTACAAGTTGGGCAGGTGGTTTCGTAAAAGCTTGGGTCTTTTTTGATTGGTGAACCAACGCCGTCCATCACCACATCTTCTGGTAACACTACTGGCAATTGGTCTGCTGATACAGGTACTTCACCACAGCTTGCACAATGTACAATAGGAATTGGGCAACCCCAATAGCGCTGGCGTGAAATGCCCCAATCGCGGAGACGGAATTGCGTACGTTTTTTGCCTAAGACTTTTGCACTTAGAGCGGCTGAAATAGCATCAGAAGCTTGCTCAAAATCCAAACCATCAAACGCACCAGAGTTAAACAAAACACCATGGTTTGTCATGGGTAGAGCGTCATCATCTGTTTGTTTAATAACAGCTTTAATGGCTAAGCCATATTTGTTAGCAAACTCAAAATCGCGGTCGTCATGCGCAGGCACTGCCATTACTGCGCCTTCACCATAGCTAGCCAATACGTAATTTGCTACCCAAACCGGCAATTGCTCGCCATTCAACGGATGAGTTACCAATAAACCTGTCGCCATGCCTTTTTTCTCGGCAGTAGCAACATCTGCCTCAGCTACACTGCCGCGTTTACACTCAGCAATAAAGTCAGCCAGTGCCGGGTTATTCTGGGCGGCTTGAGTCGCTAGCGCATGTTCTGCCGCTACGGCAACGTAAGTTGCACCCATTAGTGTATCTGGTCGTGTGGTGTAAACTTTTAAATTACCTTCTTGACGCACAATCGGGAACTCAACTTCACAACCATAGCTTTTGCCGATCCAGTTACGTTGCATGGTTTTTACTTGTTCAGGCCAGCCGTCTAGCGTATCTAAATCATTTAGCAACTCTTCAGCATAGGCGGTAATCTTCATAAAATACTGCGGAATCTCACGCTTTTCTACAAGCGCGCCACTACGCCAGCCACGACCATCAATCACTTGCTCATTCGCCAGCACAGTGCCATCCACAGGATCCCAATTGACGGTAGATGTTTTTTTGTAGATCAAGTCTTTTTTGAACAGCTCGGTGAATAGCCATTGCTCCCATTTGTAATATTCTGGCTTGCAAGTGGCAATTTCACGGTTCCAATCCACGCCTAAACCCAATTGTTTAAGCTGCGTTTTCATATGCTCAATATTTTCATACGTCCATTTTGCAGGCGCAGTATTATTTTTGATTGCAGCATTTTCAGCAGGTAAACCAAACGC
>JAYWDO010000122.1:0-3695 GCA_043779795.1 Pseudomonadota bacterium | reverse complement strand
CTTAATGCATTGAGTTTAATAAAGCCACCTGCGTCTTTTTGGTCATAAGCACCTTTGTCGTCTTCAAAAGTCGCAATGGTTGAATCGAACAGCGAGTTAGTTTTACTATCACGCCCAGTTACTATCACATTACCTTTGTACAATTTAACGCGTACCCAGCCATTAACTACTGTTTGCGTATGGTCGATAAGCGTTTGAATCGCAACGCGCTCTGGACTCCACCAATAACCGTTATAAATCATGCTGGCGTAGCGCGGCATCAGATCATCTTTCAAATGTGCTACTTCGCGGTCTAACGTGATTGATTCAATCGCACGGTGCGCTTTAAGCATAATGGTACCGCCAGGTGTTTCATAACAACCACGTGATTTCATACCAACGTAACGATTTTCAACTAAATCTAAACGACCAATACCGTGCTTGCCACCAATTTTATTAAGGTGTGCCAATAGCTCATGCGGCTTCATCACTTCGCCATTTAAGCTCACAGGGTCGCCATTCACATATTCAATATCTAAATACTCAGCAGCATCTGGCGCTTTTTCTGGACTAACACTCCAACGCCACATTGACTCTTCAGCTTCTGCAGCTGGATTTTCTAAGTGACGACCTTCGTAGGAGATATGTAACAAGTTAGCATCCATACTGTATGGACTACCCCCTTGTTTATGCTTCATATCCACTGGAATACCATGCGTTTCAGCATAAGCCATGAGTTTTTCGCGGCTTAATAAATCCCACTCGCGCCAAGGGGCGATGATTTGAATATTAGGATTTAAAGCATAAGCGCCTAATTCAAAACGAACTTGGTCGTTACCTTTACCAGTAGCGCCATGCGAAATCGCATCGGCATTGGTTTCTGCAGCTATCTCAATTAAACGCTTAGCAATTAATGGGCGAGCGATTGAAGTGCCGAGTAAATATTCGCCTTCATACACAGTATTTGCGCGGAACATTGGAAACACGAAGTCACGCACGAATTCTTCACGCACATCATCAATATAAATCTCTTTTACGCCCGCAGCTTTTGCTTTTGCGCGCGCAGGCTCCAACTCTTCGCCTTGACCTAAGTCTGCAGTAAAAGTCACTACTTCACACTGGTATTCATCTTGCAACCACTTCAAAATCACTGAAGTATCCAAGCCACCAGAATAGGCTAATACAACTTTTTTGACCCCTTTAAGGTCATCATTTTTTACGTTACTCATTACTTAAACTTTTCCTCAATTAAACTTTAGCTAGACTTCAACTTTTCCCAACAACAGATATTCCATCAATGCTTTTTGAACGTGCAAGCGGTTTTCAGCTTCATCCCAGACTACAGATTGCGTACCATCAATGACTTCAGCAGAAACTTCTTCGCCGCGATGGGCTGGCAAGCAATGCATAAATAGCGCATCTTTTGCTGCAACACGCATCATATCGGCATCTACTTGCCAATCTGCAAAGTCACGCAAGCGTTCTTCATTTTCAGCTTCAAAACCCATGCTAGTCCATACATCGGTCGTTACTAAATCTGCATTTTTAGCAGCTTCCATCGGGTCTGCGAACTCTTCATAATGATCATTGCCATACAAGTTTGCGCGCTCAGCTTCAACTTCATAACCAGGTGGCGTAGAAACGTGTACGTTAAAATCGAGTACTTCAGCGGCTTGTAACCATGTATTACAAACGTTATTGCTATCACCGATCCACGCAACGGTTTTACCTTGAATAGGACCTCTATGCTCGATGAAAGTAAAAATATCTGCCAGAATTTGGCATGGGTGATATTCATTAGTTAAACCGTTAATAACAGGTACACGAGAATTAGCGGCAAAGCGCTCAATGATTTCCTGCTCGTAAGTACGAATCATCACAATGTCACTCATACGTGAGATAACTTGTGCTGCATCTTCAACCGGCTCGCCACGGCCTAGTTGTGAATCGCGTGTATTTAAATAAATAGCTGAGCCGCCCAATTGCTGCATACCCGCTTCAAACGACAAGCGGGTACGGGTGCTGGCTTTTTCGAAGATCATCACCAAAGTACGATCTTGTAGCGGCCAATATTGCTGATAAGCTTTGAATTGGCTTTTAATCCAACGTGCACGCTCAAATACGTATTCAAGCTCATCTCGATTTAAGTCATTAAACTGTAGAAAATGTTTTATTGCCATAATGTTTGCCGCAGTAGTTTCTATTTTTTTGATATTGATGTGTAGTATAGATGTTTTTAACCGATTAACAACGCTACAAAAGAAAGCTATCGGTCCAAAAATTCCTTAACCACTAGAGCTAAACGTTGCACCAACTCATTCGCCTCAGCTTCATTCATCACTAGTGGTGGTAACAAACGCACTACATTATCGGCTGTGACGTTAATCAATAGTTTTGCCGCCAAGGCCATTTTTACTATATCTGCACATGGTCGATCTAGCTCAATACCTATCATTAGGCCAGCATTACGCACGGCGGTTACACCTTTTGTGTTTTTAAATTCGGTTTCGAAACCTGTACGAATCAAATGTCCTATTTTTTCAGAATTTTCACGTAGACCATCTTCTTCAATAATATTTAGTGTGGCTAGGCCAGCCGCGCAAGCCAATGGGTTGCCGCCAAAAGTTGAGCCATGTTTGCCATAGGTAAAAACTTCTGCCGCTCGCCCATGCGCAACGCAAGCGCCAATAGGCACACCAGAGGCTAACCCTTTGGCTAAACTCATTACATCTGGTTTAATAGCCGTATGTTGAAAAGAAAACCAAGTGCCCGTGCGGCCAACGCCTGTTTGCACTTCATCCAACATTAACAACCAATCGTGCGCATCACAAATTTGACGTAATGTTTCTAAATAAGCACCAGCATCTTTTGGAATGTTAATGCCACCCTCGCCCTGTATTGGCTCGACCAAAATAGCCACCACATTAACATTACGAGAAGCGATATGTTTAACGGCTTCAATATCATCATACGGCACGCGAATAAAACCACTTACTAGCGGCTCAAAGCCTGCTTGCACCTTACGATTTCCTGTAGCTGATAGCGTAGCCATCGTGCGGCCATGAAACGAGCAATCCATCACAATGATTTCAGGATTTTCTATGCCTTTATTGTGACCAAATAGGCGCGCCAACTTAATACTGGCCTCATTAGCTTCACATCCAGAGTTACAGAAAAACACTTTATCCATGCCAGATATTTCACAAAGCTTATCGGCCAATGCTTCTTGCTCGGCAATGTTATAAATATTAGAAACATGAATAAGTTTAGCGGCTTGCTCGCTAATGGCTTTGACTAATTTCGGATGCGCATGCCCTAGGCCGTTAACCGCAACGCCTGCAAGTGCATCTAAATACTTTTCACCTTTATCATCCCACAACCAAACACCCTCACCTTTAACAAAGGTGACTGGTTGGCGCATATAAGTGTTCATTAAATGATTTTTCATTGGTAACTTTATATAATTTATTTTTTAATAATTGACTGTAAAACGGGCTATGTATGTAAACGCAAACGGCGGCTAATGCCGCCGTGGAATACATTTTTTAATGTTAAATATACATAAATTACGATTTATTTATATGTCAGATTATCTGAAACCCCCTTGATTGGCAAGTCTGAGCCTCTTTCAATATGAAATGAGTCTGAAGGTGCTACGTATTTCCACAAAGGTATGCGTCTGCATTGAATAGCTGAAGTTCTAAATCGGTCATGAT
>JAYWDO010000121.1:0-3756 GCA_043779795.1 Pseudomonadota bacterium | reverse complement strand
AATACAAACAAAAAAGCATGATGACGAACATTTTATTTGGTAGCCGCTGGTTACAATTACCGCTCTACTTAGGCTTAATTGTTGCACAAGCCGTGTATGTGTACTTTTTTGGTCTTGAATTAGTGCATTTAGTCGGCAAAGCTGCGCACCTTGTTGAAGCTGACATCATGTTGATTGTATTGGGTTTAATCGACGTCGTGATGATTTCTAACTTACTGATTATGGTCATTGTAGGCGGCTATGAAACATTCGTGTCGCGCCTTAATTTAGAGGGTCATCCTGATGAACCAGATTGGTTATCTCACGTAAATGCTAACTTACTAAAAGTGAAGCTGGCAACGGCTATTATCGGCATTTCATCCATTCATTTACTTAAATCATTCATCAACGCTGAAAACTTAAGTGACAAAGTGTTAATCGCACAAACTGTGATCCACATGACATTTGTGTTTTCAGCAGTCGCCATTGCTTACATTGATAAATTGATGGCACGCAGTGATAACAAACACTAAGATTAAGTGCACTGGCTTTATGCAATTAGCCCGAAGTTAGAAAAGCTGGGTGATTAATGACGGTGTTACTGAGACGGATTTAATACTAAAATCGTACACTGCCACAGTTTTTTCGCTCTCAGTTTCTATCGCCACACGCCAATCACCCGCTTGCAAGTTCTGCTTATAGGTATAACCCCTAAAGCCGTTGTAACGCCCACCAGATAAGGTGAATCCAATATGTGACTGGGTTATCCAGCCTTGCTTTTTATCGTAAAACTGCCAGCGGTGGTATAGCCGTGCATTCAATCCTAGGGGTGCAAAAATAGATGATATGCAGTAAACACGTTGGCCAGGTACCATTGCTAAATCATTGCTAGTTTTACGCCAAAACACCCACCAGTCAGATGGCTGTTGAGTAAGCTGATAATTACCATTCACTTTGGTCAATGAGTAAGCCACCGTAATATCGCGCTTCACTAACGGTACTGGTGGAATCATGTCTACCGCATAAGCCAACATAAGCCCAGCTGCTATCAACCAAACTGGAACAATACTACCATAGTGATTAGGGGTAGTTTTATACAGAAAATGCGCGGCAGCCAACCCTATTAAAGTGCTTAAATAAAACCAAATGGGGTGGATACTGCCGATTAAAAATGGTAGCGCAAAGTTAAACAACAGCATTGCACAAAAACCAAACAACGCCCAGCTTAAAGTAAATCGTTTATATTCATCCTCTAAATATTCATTAGCTACTAACATTGCGCCCAATAACAATGACATGAGCCACGCCAGCCAATGGCTTGCGCTTTTAAAATACAAAATAAATAAAGAACTTAATAAGTTGCCGAATATAAATTGCAACAAAAAATAGGGTAAGTTCGGCCAATGGTATTTAAACAGATTAAAACGTGTATAAATATGGCCTAACCAACTAGGAAAATTACTAGAGTCGGCCAAAATATAGCCTGGTCGACCAATCACATAAAGAATCAAACCTGCGGCTGATAAGTAAGCACCAAATATAAATAAATCTTGTGCCGCAACACTTTGGCCAATCGTAAATGCGTCCCAAGCAAAACCACCAAAAAAGAAGATGGCAGGGAAAAAATCACCTAGCTTTAAAAGGTGATGATAGAAACGAGATTGTTTTATTGTTGCGATGACCATATTGAGTACGCTTGAACCAGTAGCTTAAATCTAGCAGTTTAAATTTAGTTAAGTAAGCTAGCGAGTATAAAACCGATGACAATACCCGTAATTAGCGCAATTGTTACAGCGCGGTAAGTCAGTACATCTTTTGAGTAACCGCGTTTAATAGCCACATAAGAAACCAAATAACCAACAGCATTGAGTAACCATATAATAGACAAGCTCAGCACCTTTACCAGCAAAGGGCCAATGATAGGCACTAGCGTAATCATGCCTAATATCCAAGCAAGCACATGAGAAGCTGCAGCAAGCAGCACCACGCCCGTGGTAACCGCTTTAGCATGCCATCCAAAATGCCAAGCCGCAAAAACAGCTAATGTCAGCACGATACTTAATGGCAACATCCATTTCCATGCGCCTCGCTTTGCTGGTGAGGTAATGCTTTCTTCGGTAAATAGATGTGCGTTGTCTGGGAGCTCAGGTAAATTCATATACGGCTACGCAAAAATATGTATCATACCGTTAATTTTGCGTAGCTTATATGCTAGAAGTTCAACGATAGTAGATATGTAGTACACCCCTTGCGTTAAATACCTTTAGTTAAAATTAAGGTTAAACAACTACCTCTGCAATTGGAATAACCCGTTTAGTTTTACCACCACTAACGGTTTCCAACGCTGCTTTATAATCTGTCATCTGGTCAAAATTTAAATACTTATAAATTTCAGCGACATTTTTTAGTTTATCGCCAATAGTTGCTAAATATTCAGCATGCGTTGGAATATAGCCAAGTTTCGCACACACTGCCGCCAATTCAGCCGAGCCTAAGTAAACACGAGCATCGCGACCCATACGGTTATCAAAGTTACGCGTGCTGGTAGAGAAAACGGTTGCTTTATCCGCGACGCGCGCTTGATTACCCATGCATAGTGAGCAACCTGGAATTTCTGTCCGTGCACCAGCAATACCAAATACTGAGTACACACCTTCATCTCTTAATTGCGCTTCATCCATACGCGTTGGTGGCGCGATCCATAAGCGCGTTGGAATGTTAACAGTGCCCTCTAGCACCTTAGCTGCTGCGCGATAGTGGCCAATATTGGTCATACAACTACCAATAAATACTTCATCGATCTTATCGCCCACTACTGCTGATAATGGTCTAACGTCATCAGGGTCATTCGGGCAAGCCAACAATGGTTCTTTAATTTCGTTTAAGTCAATTTCAATGATGTAGGCATATTCAGCATCAGCATCCGCTGACAACAACTCTGGCTTAGCCAGCCATGCCTGCATACTGGCAATACGGCGTTGTAGTGAGCGTGCATCTTCATAACCGTTATCAATCATGTTTTGCATCAATACGATGTTTGAATTTAAAAACTCAATAACCGGTTCTTTATTTAACTTTACCGTACAGCCATTAGCAGAACGCTCCGCAGAGGCATCAGTAAATTCAAATGCTTGTTCTACTTTTAAATCTGGCAAGCCTTCAATCTCTAAAATTCTGCCGTTAAATACATTCTTTTTGCCTTGTTTGCCTACAGTCAACTCACCTTTTTGAATTGCCGCATAAGGAATCGCATTCACTAAATCGCGTAGTGTAATACCTGGTTGCATCCTGCCTTTAAAGCGTACCAGTACAGATTCTGGCATGTCCAATGGCATTGCACCCATGGCCGCAGCAAACGCTACTAGACCAGAACCTGCCGGAAATGAAATACCGATTGGGAAGCGCGTATGTGAATCGCCACCTGTGCCTACGGTATCTGGCAATATCATGCGGTTAATCCATGAGTGAATCACACCATCACCTGGACGCAAAGAAACACCGCCACGGCTGCTCATAAATTCTGGCAAGCTGTGTTGAAGTTTGATGTCTACTGGTTTGGGATAAGCTGCCGTGTGGCAAAAGCTTTGCATCACCAAGTCTGCGCTAAAGCCCAAACAGGCCAGCTCTTTTAGCTCATCACGCGTCATGCCGCCAGTGGTATCTTGCGAGCCAACGGTAGTCGCTTTTGGTTCGCAATAAGTACCGGGGCGAACGCCTTTGCCTTCAGGCAGACCACATGCTCTACCCACCATTTTTTGTGCAAGCGTGTAGCCTTTG
>JAYWDO010000120.1:0-3786 GCA_043779795.1 Pseudomonadota bacterium | reverse complement strand
CACTGGAACACCCTCATTGTCTAAACGCTCAACGTCTTTTGTTACCACATGATGCTCAACATTCACAGCATTTCCTCTTAAAATAAACAAAGTAAATTTAATATGTATCCTTAATATCTTTATATATTAAGGTGCATCAAGTCATACTTTTATGATCAAACTGCCTAATGTGACTTACCATGATATGCATCAATGATGGTCAGAGTCACCACAAACAATACTATACAATTTTAGGCGTTGCACAAACTACATCTGCATTTTGTGCACGGTGACGCAAAGCATGATCCATCAACACCATTGCCAGCATCGCCTCAGCAATAGGTGTGGCACGCACACCTACACAAGGGTCGTGGCGACCGGTAGTTTGCATGGTCACCGCATTGCCATTTTTATCAATGGAGCGACGTTCTTGTGGAATGCTGGAAGTTGGCTTTAATGCAATATTCACACGAATCTCTTGGCCTGTAGAAATGCCGCCTAAAATACCGCCCGCATGATTAGTAATAAAGCCTTGCGGTGTCATTTCATCGCTATGCACACTGCCGCGCTGAGCAATGCTAGCAAAACCAGCACCCACTTCTACACCTTTTACTGCATTAATACTCATCATGGCGTAAGCAATTTCCGCATCCAATCGATCAAATACAGGCTCACCCCAACCTACAGGCACGCCTTCAGCCACCACGGTAATACGCGCACCGACAGAATCACGCTCAACACGAATACCATCTAAATAGTTAGCAAGTTGCGGCAACACGTCTATATTGGGCGAGAAAAAATCATTATCTTCATGATTAAGTGCATCCCAACTTTGAAACGGAATGTCAATTTTGCCCATTTGGCTCATATAACCACGTACCATGACACCGAAGCGTTCGCTTAACCATTTTTTAGCAATCGCGCCAGCAGCCACACGTACTGCGGTCTCACGCGCACTAGATCGGCCACCACCACGGTAATCACGTACGCCATATTTTTGGCTATAAGTATAATCAGCATGACCCGGCCGAAAGGTATCCATGATCTTACTGTAATCTTGACTACGCTGATCGGTATTCCGAATCAACAAACCGATTGGCGCACCCGTCGTTTTACCTTCAAACACGCCTGATAGAATTTCAACCGAGTCAGCTTCCTGGCGTTGCGTTACATGGCGCGAAGTGCCTGGTTTACGGCGATCTAAATCAATTTGCAAATCTTCTGCGCACAATGCTAAACCCGGCGGACAGCCATCTACAATGCCGCCAATAGCTGCGCCGTGCGACTCACCAAATGAAGTAAGCGTAAAAAGTGTACCTAGTGTGTTACCAGACATGATGCTGCTCTCAAATAGAATTTGGTTAATTTTAACATATCACTGGGACTGTATTAATTTCAGGTATTAATTAACTAAGCATTTAATCCACTAACCATACACCGGCTAAGCTACTTTCTAGAAAAACAGTGTAAAGATAAGTTCTGCTGCACACTAGGGCTAGCAGCCGCTTCAGCAAGTACATCGCTACCCACTTCACACCAGCTTTGTACCATTTTCGGCAGTGAGCGCCGGCCAACACATGCGTTGCACCTTCGCAACGTTTTTAAAAATAACAACTAGCTTCATGTTGTTATCACCTTAAATTGCCCAACTTCAATATCGTCAAGCGTATGTTGGCCAATGGCATAACGAATTAAGCGCAAAGTAGGATAGCCTATTTTTGCGGTCATACGTCTTATCTGGCGATTTTTACCTTCACTGATTTTAATTTCAAGCCAAGCCGTAGGTATCGCTTTGCGCTCACGTATCGGTGGATTACGTAGCCATAAATGATCAGGCTCGTCGATTAACCGTACTTGAGCAGGTTTTGATACAAAATCACTTAAATCTACACCTAATCTTAATGGTGCCAAGTCCTCATCAGCTGGCGTGCCTTCTACTTGTACCCAGTAGGTTTTAATTTCTTTATATTTTGGATCACTTAAACGGTGTTGTAACATGCCATCATCGGTTAAAATGAGCAATCCCTCGCTATCTGTGTCCAGTCGCCCAGCGGCGTATACATCAGGGATATGGATAAAGTCTTTTAACGTGGAATGCTTCTCATGCAAGCTAAACTGGCACACTACGTTAAATGGTTTGTTGAATAAAATTATCATCAGTTTATTATTTAAATTAAATACTTAGCATTAAAATTGTAAGACTAAAAACGTAATATTAGGAAATACTTCAGGATATAACATGACCTCAAAAGATAAAATCACTGGCAAAATCGTTGTGCCAGGCACAGGCGAAAAAATCACGGTTAATGCAGATAACTCGCTCAATGTACCTAATCACCCTATTATCCCATTTATTGAGGGTGATGGCATAGGTGCGGACATTACGCCGCCTATGATTAAAGTGGTTGATGCCGCTGTAAACAAAGCTTATGGCGACACACGTAAGATTTCATGGATGGAAGTATACGCTGGCGAAAAAGCGACTAAAGTGTATGGCCCAAATGATTGGTTACCCGCTGAAACCATGAGTGCGGTTCGTGAATATGTTGTTTCAATCAAAGGCCCACTCACAACGCCAGTGGGTGGCGGCATACGCTCATTAAACGTATCGCTACGCCAAGAACTTGATTTATATGTATGCTTACGTCCAGTGCAGTATTTTACTGGTGTACCTAGCCCAGTAAAACACCCAGAAAAAACTGACATGGTTATTTTCCGCGAAAACACTGAGGATATTTATGCCGGCATTGAATGGGCTGCGGGCACCGATGAAGTCGAAAAAGTCATCAACTTTTTAAGCGACATGGGCATGCGTAAAAAAATTCGCTTCCCAGAATCTTCAGCCATTGGCATTAAACCAGTCTCTAAAGAAGGTAGCCAACGTTTAGTGCGCAAAGCTATTCAATACGCTATTGATAACAATCGCAGATCACTCACTATTGCCCACAAAGGCAATATTATGAAATTTACTGAAGGCGGCTTTAGAGACTGGGGCTATGAAGTGGCTAAACAAGAGTTTGGCGCAGTTGAAATTGATGGCGGACCATGGTGCAAACTTCCTAATGGCATGATCATTAAAGATTGTATTGCTGATGCGTTTTTACAAGAAATTTTATTGCACCCGCAAGATTACGATGTAGTGGCTACACTTAACTTAAATGGCGATTATATGAGTGATGCGCTTGCCGCGCAAGTAGGTGGCATAGGCATTGCACCAGGCGCTAACTTAAGTGACACAGTAGCAATGTTTGAAGCCACACATGGTACAGCACCTAAAATTGCTGGCAAAGACCTTGCAAATCCAAGTTCAATTATTCTTTCAGCAGAAATGATGTTGCGTCATTTAGGTTGGGTAGAAGCAGCTGACTTAGTGATTAGTGGTGTTGCAAAAGCGATTCTTGCTAAACGTGTCACCAGTGATTTTTCTAGCGAGATGGAAGGTGCAACGCAGGTGGGTACGGCTCAGTTTGGTGAAGAGATTATTGCTAATATGTAGGGATTTAATTGCGCTCGCTAATTAAATAATAACAAAAACGGCTTATAAGAAATTATGAGCCGTTTCACGTTTCAATCGCGCTATATTTTAATTGGAGACTTAAGCCTTTTGGAGTCATGCAATACGTGGGGTAAGTCTACTTCTTAGGGTTAACTTTTGCTATTTGATCTTTAAACCGCCAAGTTTGCCGCAAAGCATCCATTGAAAAATATGCTTAGTATAATAACCAGAGGTCAATTGATTTGATAATAATCAGCCATACACAAAATAAAAATTAAGCTGTAAGGTAAGTAAAAGCAGTCAATCCACAA
>JAYWDO010000119.1:0-3814 GCA_043779795.1 Pseudomonadota bacterium | reverse complement strand
CTGGCTGCCTGGGTAATTGTGTAGCCTTGATTTAGAACTAAATTGACACACTCTTGCTTAAATTCTGTTGTTAATACGCGTCTTGATTTACTCATTTTTACACCTCTTAGATTAATTATAACCTCTAAGAAAGTGTCTCGCTAAATTAGACCATTACAGTTGGGGTATTTATCACCTGCTACTTTTACGCAACGATACTTACCAAGCATTGCTTGCGGCTTAAGCCATTAGACTCTTTGATTGACAGCATAGGGCAATTTAGAGTTAAACTAAAGCCCCGCGTCGCTACGTTCTGACGGTACACTTTGCCGTGAAATGGGTGTCCAGTTTGCGCGGAATACGCAAATAGATTTGGTTTACTTAATCTTGTTTTAATAATTAAAAGACTTAATAGCTTGAAATCTTAGTGACAATTATAATATTGGATATGTATGAGAGTTTTTACTTTAGAGCACAGTAAAGTAAGCAATGTTATAGATTTTGCTTTTTATTGGGTATGCGTTTTATTTCTGGCAGTGTATCTTTCAATAAATGGGTCACGGCACCAATTAGTCGAGAATTTATTGTTAATATTAGCTGGATTTATAAGTTGGACCGCAATTGAATACCTTTTACATCGCTTTGTACTCCATGGATTACAGCCTTTTAAAAGCTGGCATAGAGAACATCACCGGCGACCTAATGAACTCATACGCCTGCCAACAGTGTTTAGCGCCGCGCTGATTCTGATACTAATTTTCTTTCCTGTATTGTTCATGTCAGGCTTATTGCATGCTTACGCAATGACTTTAGGCGTTCTAATTGGATATTTGGCCTATACAATCATCCATCACGGTATTCATCATTGGCATATTGATAGTAACTGGTTTAGAAAACGTAAGCGTTGGCATGGATTACATCATCATGTTGACGAGACCCGTTATTTTGGTGTGACTAACTCATTCTGGGATTATATTTTTGTTAGGGTATTGCATATATAACAGAGTAAATCAGATGTTATTTATTTAGGGCGTGGACGCGACAATATAGGTTGTATTGCTTGTAGTCGACCTGCACGCAGTTCTTCAACAGTTTTCACAACGGCACGTGCTACATTGCGCGTTTCTTCTTGGATGGATTCATCCTTATCCAGTGCAACATGACTATTTGCATATGGTTCATAGTATCCAATAAAACGGTCTAATTTTGATTGCGTTCCTGCATCTATAAAGCCCATCCAATCCAACCAGTCAGATAAAGCTCGACGTGATTCTTCGACACCTGCGACATCTCCGTGAATGACTAGGCCGTAGGCGCGTCCAGCCAAGTGCTGTGGATAATTCCAACCAGCCATTTCAAGATTTTTTGCTTTTGCGGCATTTTTACCTGAAGTTGATGTGGGGTCAGGGTTGCCTCCATCTGCACAAACAAGTCGGTCTATCATCAATTTTAATGGGCTTGGACTTTGATACCAGTACACAGGAGACAAGATGATGACCGCGTGCGCTTTCGTCCATCGCTCATAAATCTCCGCCATCCAGTCATTGGTCTGGTTTAGAGAATGGTTGGGATAGCAACTGCAAGGCCAGTGGCATAAGGGCATCGCCGTGGATACACAACCTTTACAAGGGTGAATGTTGCGTCCGTATTCGGAAGTAAGTAGGCTTAAATCTAACACATCGACTTGAATGTCGCTTTTCTGTAATGTTTCTTCAGCTATGCGTAGCAGCCTAAATGTTTTAGATATCTCACTTGGACATGACCCATCGTTGCGAGCTGAACCACAAATCAACAGTACTCTAGAACGGGTAGATTGATCTGCCCAAAGAAGCTGAGCAATGTCAAGTTTTCGTTTTGTTGCGACCCATTCACTTGATAATTTATAGTTCGGATTCTCATAGCCAATACCCGCTTTCTCTGTAATTGGAGCTTTCCGACTTTCTATGTAAGCGTCCCATGCAATTGCTTCAATCCTTGAAATAGCATGCTCTTCAACAGTGAATGCTGGATCAGCAAAAGATGCCCTAAATCTAAGACTAAAATCAGACCGTGTGAGTTTACTTGGTGCCTGACCTGTACGAATTTTAATCATAGGTTATTTGCTGCTAGTGTTTGGTCGTAGTTTGGGCTTGTAATAATAGCTTCAATATTAATCTTTTGGGAGGTGGTTCTTCTGATGGTTACGCTAGGAATCGCTGATGAAAAAATGGTATCTACACTTATCATTCTATTTTGCGACACATCCCAGTACTCCGCTGAATATGGCGAGAGTTTCAGCAGTGCAAGGTTTGTTAGCCGAGGACCACCAAGAAACCAAGTCTTAGCAGAATCGGTGCATAAACTTTCAATTCGTGCTTGATTCTTGTTAATTTCACCACTTCCTGAAAGCGACATATAAGTTTCACCACGCTTTTCCGCAAAACTTAAATTTGCATTACATAAATAACCAATGCTGACAGTATGTAAATCTATAAAAACCCAAATGGCTCCTTTGTAATCTATTTGCAAAGGTGTAATTGGCTTACTGACTAAAGCCAGACCATAATCAATATAAGTTAACATACCAATTGATCTACACTCAATTAACTTAATAAGTTGAGGAATATCAGAATAATTTTGCGATTTTAGATTCATTAGTATACCTAGTGTTCGATTTAAAAATTAAGACCTGATCAATAAACATATTATTCATCAATTGATTTCAACTCTTCCGTCTCTTAACGCACACAACGGATAAAAATATCTGAAAAAACTAAAATAGAGATTTGAATGTAACTTGAATCTAAAGAACATGTAAAAATTAAGTACATATGTGGGCTAGCGAACCGATGTACTTATTCCTTAATATTATTATTGACCATGTAACTCGGCGTTTCGAGGGATATTGAAATTATCACTACAAAAAGGAACTATCATGAATAAGTTTACAAGAAGTATCTTGGCACTGGCGTTGTTGGTTAGTGTTTATTCTGTATCAGCGGCGACCACAACATCAAATACTGACGATGCCAGTGCAATAGGCACTTCAAAAACGCCGCAACTTAAGCAACAAACCATTGTAGCGGACAGTGACCAAGCCAATAAGAACATTACCAATAAGGATCGCATGCATAAAAAAAATAAAAAAATGAGTTCTGAAAAAAAAGATGGGGAAAACGCCAATTCGTTAAATGATAAACCGATTGGTACAACTAGTGGCGTTAGTAATAATGGTAGTACTGATGACACTAGAGCTGGCAAGGCAGTAAACGGCACAACAACTGGCACTAACAATGACAATACCTCCAGCAGTCCTAAAGGATATTAATATCAGCTAATTTAACTATTGATTTTTATAGTTTCACTCTGAAAGTAGTGACAAGTTACAAATATTAGGAGCACAAAATGATTAACGCAAATCAAATTAAACCAGGCATGCCAGTAGTCTGTTCCCAAGATGGACAGTTTGCTGTCGTTGACCATATGGAAGGAACAAGTGCTGTTAAGGTTAAAAAAGATGAGGATGGTCAGCATCATTACTTTCCGCTCAGTTGGGTGGTATCTGCTGAAAACGGCAAGGTTAAAGTTGACCGTCCTGGAGAACAAGCTATGCGTGAGTGGACAACAACTGCGTCAGGCTGTTCATTAGATTAAATAACAAGCCTCTCAGTGTGCTAGCGCACAGATTAAGTGATGTTGCTGAGTAGCAATCAATAATTCAACCGTCTTGAACGGTTTTATCAAAAAAGTAATATCATGGATCAGTAGTGTCCGGCAATTTTGCTCAGACGGTTATGTAACAGCATGATTCAGAATAGGAAACGATGTGTTTAGGGGTGTCACCGACTTGAACTTG
>JAYWDO010000118.1:0-3931 GCA_043779795.1 Pseudomonadota bacterium | reverse complement strand
CACAGTGAATATTACAGAAAGCACAGTTGCAACTAAAGCTGATGGCAGTTCTGGCAGCAAAGCTGGTGCGGCAAACGCTTCAATTACCAGCTTATTTAACCATCCAGCGCCAAAAGCAACCTTTGCTGGTAGCTCATCAACTTCATACTCAGACAAAGATGCCGCGAACGCGAGCAATGTGTTTACTGGCACCATTACCGCAACTGTGGTTGATGTATTGCCAAATGGCAACTTGGTCATTAGCGGAGATAAACAGGTTTCATTTGATAAGGGCACGGAGTTTGTACGCTTATCAGGAGTCGTGAATCCAGACACCATCAGCATAGGTAACTTCGTCAGCTCCACAAAAGTGGCTGATGCACGTATCGAGTACAGAACTAATAGCAAAATTGATGGCGCAGCTATCGCTTCTATGTTTGCGCGCTTTTTCTTCAGCATGAGCGCTTTGTAAAAATGACTAGCTACTTTAAAAAAATGTATATGTTGAGCTGTAAAACTCCGAGAAAAATTGCTAGTTTATTGCTGCTTAGTAGCATGATGCTCACTTTACCTGTGCATGCAGAAAGACTAAAAGACATCGCAACGATTCAAGGTGTAAGAAATAACCAGCTCTTAGGGTACGGCTTGGTAGTAGGCTTAGACGGCACCGGTGACCAAACTACACAAACACCATTTACAGTACAAAGCATTATCAGCATGATGCAACAAATGGGTGTGAACTTACCACCCGGCACTAGCTTGCAACTTAAAAACGTAGCCGCTGTGATGGTGACTAGCAGCCTACCGGCATTCGCCCAACCTGGACAAAATTTAGACATTACAGTTTCATCGATGGGTAATGCTAAAAGCTTACGTGGCGGCACATTGCTGATGACACCGCTCAAAGGCGCTGATGGTCAGGTGTATGCGATTGCGCAAGGTAACCTCGTAGTAGGCGGCGTAGGTGCAGCAGCAAACGGTAGTACCGCACAAATCAATCATTTAGGCGTAGGTCGAATTTCAGATGGTGCGACTGTAGAGCGTGCAATACCTAGCAACATCAATCTCACCGATCGTGTCAATCTTGAACTGAAAGAATCTGATTTCTCTACCGCAACATTGGTGGTGGATGCAATTAACCGTAAATTTGGCCAAAATACCGCAGTCGCTCAGGATGGTCGCGTCATTAAAGTGCAACCGAGTGCCAACCTAAGCCGCGTTGCTTTCCTTGCAGCATTAGAAACAATCAATGTGATTCCTGCCGCCAGCAATGGCAAAATAATCTTAAACGCACGTACTGGCTCTGTGGTAATGAATCAAGCCGTTACGCTAGAAAGCTGTGCTGTTTCACATGGCAATCTTTCAGTAGTCATTAACACTTCACCTGTGATTAGCCAGCCAGGGGCTTTTTCTAGCGGCCAAACCGTAGTAACGGCACGCTCACAAATTGAAATTACCAAAGAACCAGGCAAAGTGTTATTACTCAATAGCGGCGCGAACCTTTCTGACGTTGTGAAGGCGCTCAATGCGATTGGTGCAACGCCACAAGACTTGCTCGCCATATTGCAGGCAATGAAGGCAGCAGGCTCCTTGCATGCCGATTTAGAGGTGATTTAGCATGATTAATGGTGCTGATTTATCCGGTAAAATTGCCTTTGATGCGAATGGTTTAAACAACCTAAAACTGGCTGCAAAAGAGAATTCTCCAGAAGCGGTTAAAGCAGTTGCTAAGCAATTTGAAGCAGTGTTTATGAATATGATGCTGAAAAGCATGCGTGATGCCTCGCCACAAGACAACCCGTTTGAGAATGAACAAAGCCGTACTTTCACCTCAATGTTAGATCAGCAACTGAGTAGCAATTTAGCCAATAAAGGGCTGGGGCTGGCAGATATTCTTGCCAGACAATTGAGTAAAGGTGGCAATTTAGCCACAAATACCATGCAACAAGCGGTGAGCGATGTGCAGACGAATCAAGATGCCAGCTCGGCGATTAGCACTCCCGTTTTAAACGACCCTAATTTGCCAAGTATATCTAAAGCGCTTGAGAAAGTACTTGGGAAATCTCTTGAAAAAACAGCAGCACCTGCATCAGAGCTGGAAAATAGTAAAACACTTAATCTAAAGCCAGTGAGTGACAATACTGCTGATTTCCAAAACCGCATGGCGCAACACGCTGAAGAAGCCAGTCGTGCCACTGGCGTGCCTGCGCATTTAATGCTTGGACAAGCCGCATTAGAAAGCGGTTGGGGTAAACGCGAAATCAAAGCCGCAGATGGTACTGCAAGTAATAATTTATTTGGCATCAAAGCCACAGGCAGTTGGAATGGAAAAGTTGTAGAAGCCGCCACCACCGAATACATTCATGGCGTAAAACAAAAACGCATTGAAAAATTTCGTGCTTACGATAATTATGTCGATTCTTTTAAAGACTTCGCTAACCTGATGCGTAACAACCCACGTTACGAAAACGTAATGGCAAATTTACAAAATGTGAATAATTACGCACAAGCTATGCAAAAAGCTGGATACGCCACTGACCCAAACTATGCGACCAAATTAGCCAGCGTGATTCAGAAGGTTTCATCCTCGTAAGTCTAAATTTACATAGCAGCCTAAAGTTTTATATTTTCATGCCGACAACAAACGTATATACGGAAATTATTAAAGAGCAAACATCATGGCTGACATAATAAGTATCGGAAAAAGTGCACTTGCTGCCGCTCAAGTTGGGCTTAGCACCACTGGGCATAACATTGCCAACGCCTCGACCCCAGGGTATTCAAGGCAAACCGTAGTACAAGCAGCTGCTCAGGCTCAGAATTCCGGTTTCGGCTATGTTGGTCAAGGCGCAGAGATTGCAGCGGTGACTCGCTCTTATAGCGAAATACTCGCTAGACAAATGATAAGTAGCCAAGCTACAAGTGCCAGCAGCACAACTTACACTAGCCAGCTTAGCAGTATTGATAATATGTTGTCAGACGCATCAGCTGGTCTTAACCCAGCGATTACAGACTTTTTTAAGAGCGTAAATGACTTAGCTACCAATCCTAGCGATACACCAACTCGTCAATCTATGCTGTCTAATGCACAGTCTTTAGTGAATCGTCTGCAAAGTACTAGTGATCGCCTTAACCAAGCACGTAATGACATTAATACCCAGCTCACGGGCAGCGTCAGCTTAGTCAACACCTATGCTAAACAAATTGCCTCGCTGAACAATTCAATTGAAACAGCAATTAGCAGTGATGGGAATACTCCCAATGATCTAATGGATCAACGTGATCAGTTGGTCTTAGAATTAAGCAAACAAATTAAAACTACAGTAGTGCCACAGGGGCAAGGTAGCTACAACATTTACGTAGGCAATGGCTTGCCGTTGGTCATTGGTAAAGACCTAATGACGCTGACGACAGCAAACTCACCAACAGACTCAAGTCAATTAGAGATCGCTTACCAAGCTTCTGGAAAATCCACAATTTTGAGCGCGAGCAGCCTACCTGGCGGCGTGATTGGTGGATTACTTCAATTTAGATCTGAATCATTAGATTCAATACAAAACCAAGTTGGGCAGATAACAACGGTACTTGCTGACACATTTAACACCCAACATAAACAAGGTTTAGACCTAAACGGTAACGCTGGCGGAAATCTGTTTAATATACCTGCGCCAGTTGTGAGCAGTAATGTTAACAACAACATCGCTAGCAATGCCATTGTTAACAGCACAGTTGTTGACGCACGCGCCATTACCAGTAGTAATTACCGCTTGCAGTATGATACTAGCCTTGCTCCTAACAGTTACAAAATCACCCGCCTTAGTGACAGTTCAGTGCAAACATTTAGCTCGTTACCTCAAACTGTAGACGGTATAAGTATAGGTCTTACTTCTGGTGCATTTACGAATGGCGATGATTTTGTCATCCGCCCTACTCGAAACGCTGCGACCAATAT
>JAYWDO010000117.1:0-3931 GCA_043779795.1 Pseudomonadota bacterium | reverse complement strand
AATCAATTTTGCTGGATACCTGAAAAGAAATACGCGTAGGAATATTGGCTTTAATTAAGCCAGTAATCACATCCACCGAAGGACGTTGTGTAGCAAGCACCAAATGAATGCCGGAAGCGCGCGCCTTTTGTGCCAAACGTGCAATTAACTCTTCTACTTTTTTACCAACCACCATCATCAAATCTGCCAACTCATCAATTACCACTACAATCAACGGCATTTCCATGAGCGGTTCTGGCTCATCTGGCGTCAAGCTAAATGGATGCGGAATTTTCTCACCCGCTTTATCGGCATCTCTGATTTTTTGGTTATAGCCCGCTAGGTTACGCACGCCCAGCATAGACATCAACTTGTAGCGACGCTCCATCTCTGCCACACACCAATTAAGGGCATTGGCAGCTTGTCGCATGTCCGTCACCACTGGGGCTAACAAATGCGGAATGCCTTCATACACTGAAAGCTCCAACATTTTTGGATCAATCAAAATCATGCGTACTTGGCTAGCATCCGCCTTATAAAGCAAACTCAAAATCAATGCATTAATCGCAACCGATTTACCTGAACCCGTTGTACCTGCCACCAATACGTGTGGCATTTTGGCAAGGTCAGCCACGGCAGGCTTACCAGCAATATCTTTACCTAAGCAGATTGCAAGTGGTGATTTAACATCCGCATACGCTTGGCTACCCATAATTTCTGACAAATAAACAGTTTGACGTTTAGGGTTAGGAATCTCTAAACCCATGCAGGTTTTGCCGGGTATGGTTTCTACTACCCGAACACTAACCACAGACAAAGCCCGCGCCAAATCTTTGATTAAATTAGTAACTTGACTACCTTTTACACCTGCAGCTGGCTCTAGCTCAAAACGCGTAATTACAGGGCCTGGCAAGGCGGTGAGCACTTTAACTTCAATGCCAAAATCCATTAATTTCCGTTCAATTAAACGCGAAGTGAAATCTAAAGTTTCAGCAGATTGCGGCTCTACTGCGCCTGATGGCTCATCCAATAAATGTAAAGGCGGCAGACTAGAATCTGGCATTGTTTCAAACAATGGCGCTTGCTTCTCTTTTTGCACGCGCTCACTTTGAATAATTTCAAGGACTGGCGCTTCAATTAATACTGGTTCGCGATCAACCACACGTTTACGCTCAGCATGTACGAATTCTGTACGTTCAATCTCAACGACCTTACCGGCTTTTCTATCTTGCCAGTCTTGCAATTTAAACTTGATGAATTCGTAGCTGGCAATTAAGCTCGAACCAAACTTTTCGGTAATCATGATCCAAGACCAGCCAGTAAACAAACTAAAGCCAATCACAAACATCACTAGCAGCAACATGCTAGACCCTATATAGCCAAACATCATGCGTAAACCGCTATCTATAGAGGTTCCCAACATGCCGCCAGGAGCCAGCGGTAATGAGGTTGTCAGACTAATTAAGTGGCCGGCCTCTAATGCACATGAAGCAATAAGTAGCAAAGCAAAGCCGATAAAATTAAATAGTAAAAATGGCTTTTTACACAAATCAACCACTTCTAATTTTAGATATACAAACCACATGGCGTAAAAGGCGAGTATTGCCCACCACCATGCTGAAAAGCCGAATAAGTACAACAACATATCTGAAAGCCAAGCACCAACATTACCACCACTATTATGGATGACTGAATTATCAGCCGCCATGTGCGACCAAGAAGGGTCTTCACGATGATAAGTGAAAAGGATAATGGTGATATAAAGTCCTGCAAGTACTAAACCTAGCCACCATGCTTCTTTAATGAGTGTGGCAACAAGCGCATGCGATTGATTAACTTCAGCTTCGCGACGTGCATTTACGGGAGTTGGTTTTTTGAAAAACAAAATAGTTAAAACCTTACGTGTTGTTGGTATTAAATTTAAGCATTAAATTTAATTATAGCAGTATCAAAGTCAATGCGGAGCTAATACAATGCTATTCTAAATTTTCAACAAAATCAGATTTCGTTAAAGGCTCACATCATGGCAACACGTCACGTTCATCTTCTAATTTTAGGCTCTGGCCCTGCGGGTTATTCTGCTGCAGTTTATGCTGCACGTGCAAATCTTAAACCAGTATTGATTACTGGCATCGCGCAAGGTGGCCAGTTGATGACGACTACTGAAGTAGACAATTGGCCAGCCGATGCAGATGGTGTGCAAGGCCCAGAACTCATGGCGCGTTTTCAAAAACATGCAGAACGTTTTAATACAGAAATGATTTTTGACCATATTCACACGACACATTTGACTGAAAAACCGATTCGCTTGGTAGGCGATAGTGGTGAATATACTTGCGATGCGCTTATTATTGCCACAGGTGCATCTGCACAATACTTAGGTTTACCTAGCGAAGAAAAGTTTGCTGGTAAAGGGGTTTCTGCTTGTGCAACTTGCGATGGATTTTTTTATCGCAATCAAGAAGTTGCAGTGATTGGTGGCGGCAATACCGCAGTAGAAGAAGCGCTGTATCTAGCTAACATTGCCAGCAAAGTAACGCTAGTACATAGACGCGATAAATTCAAAGCTGAAGCAATCTTGGTAGACAAATTAATGGCACGCGTGGCTGAAGGGAAAATCGTACTTGAAACTTTCCAAACGCTTGATGAAGTATTAGGCGATGATGGCGGTGTAACTGGCATGCGCCTCAAAAATGTAAACGACGGTAGCACCAAAGATATTGCTTTAATGGGCGTATTTATTGCAATTGGTCACAAACCAAATACTGACATTTTTGCAGGTCAGCTTGAAATGCAAGGTGGTTATATCGTGACACAAATGGGTCGCGCTGGTAACGCCACTGCCACTAGTATTCCAGGTATTTTTGCCGCAGGTGATGTGCAAGACCATATTTATCGCCAAGCTGTGACGAGTGCTGGTACAGGCTGTATGGCTGCTTTAGATGCTGAACGATACCTCGACAAATAAGCTTTTAAGCGTAAAAAAACGCTTAAAGCAGGCATTAGCAGCACAAAAACTAAGTGAACAAAATGCTGCCTCTAAAATCAACCAGAAACCTGCTGATGACCTTACTATTTTTCGTGACGCGGTAAAAGATGTAACCCCTTTTGCCGCGCCACCAGAAATTTTATTCAAACTAAAACCTAAACCCATCCCACTGCAGTTTATTCGCGATGAACAGCAAGCGCTTGTTGACTCCTTGTCGGATCACTACATTCCAGCACATGAAATTGAAACAGGTGAAGAGCTACTTTACCTGCGCGACGGCCACTCACCTGATATTTTAAGAAAATTACGCCGTGGACATTGGGTGATTCAAGCAAAAATAGATTTACATGGCTTAGTGAGTGATGAAGCAAGGCTATACGTTTCTACATTTATCAGTAATTGCAAAAAACGTGGCATCCGTTGTGTGCGTATCGTGCATGGCAAAGGATTAGGTTCTCGAAACCGCGAACCGATACTCAAACATAAACTGCCCGGCTGGTTGATGCAAAAAGATGAAGTGATTGCCTATGCCGAAGCTAAAAAGCAAGATGGTGGTAGCGGCGCAGTGCTTGTGTTGTTAAAAGCTTACTAGCATGCAGATTGACAAAAGTAGCTTAATCAATAATTACCTTTATTTATGACGATACAAAATAATGAATTAGACAACGAAGTCATGTGTACTTGTAGCGGCACCACACGCGCCAAAATTAGAAAACTGTTTAATGAAGGCATGAATATGGAAGCCATCTCAAGTTGGTCAGGCGCACTTTCAGGCTGCGGAGGCTGTGAGTGGGATGTTGAGCAGTATTTAGAAGAGTTAGCTAAGCAAGAGAAAGAATAACAGCGGAGTATGTCAGCGCATAATAGCTATATTTCGCTCTTTATCTGCGATGACAAAAGAAGTGACATTTGCTGTTTATATATTGGCTTAGTGTTACGTAACAGAGAATCTGTACTAAAAAA